>JAUNPT010000057.1 GCA_030536565.1 Eubacteriales bacterium
GACAGAAAATGTAATCAGGGAAATTTACCCGGATTACTGGGAAGATTATCATAGATTAGTCAATGAAAAGCATACATATTTCGGGAATATATGTATTATGTCAAAAAAAGACTATGATATGTACTGCAGCTGGCTTTTTGATATATTTTTTCATCTGCAGCCCAGATTAAATCTGGATGATTATGATGCGTATCACAAAAGGGTTTATGGGTTTATTTCGGAGTTTTTGCTGTATGTATGGGTAACACATAACAAAAAAAGAGCATATGAATGTAAGGTGGGTATGACTGGTGAGAAGGCAGAAACCAGAGAGGTAAAGGAAAAGCTTAACATATTTTTTAAGGACAAAGATATAGCTGGGGCAAAGGAATTTTTTAAAGAATATCTTGATAAGAGACCGGATATCCTTATGGAGGCATCAGATGTAAATGGCGACTTAAGGGTTGCAATGCAGATGATATCTACAGCAGAGCATGAAATAAAACGATACGGACACAGTTTTTTGGATACAAATAATAACTTTTATATGCTGCTTAAGCTGTTTAAGCTTTTAAACAGTATTGTGGTAAGATATTGTAACAACACGCAGACAACAGAGGACGCAGGCCTGCTTAAGAGTATTAAACCATCAAAAATATTGCTGGAAATTTCAGCTGCTGTATTTTCAAAAAATGAAGAAACTTATAATAGGGCAGTTATAAGAATGGCCAGTGATATTACAATGAAAGATTCATAAAAGAAGGAGGAGATTATGTCAGTTTCTGATTACAATAGTGCTGTAAAGCTTGGAAAGAAGCAGTATCATGCATGTATGAATAAGGGGAGATATCCATATCTTCCAGTGTTGGAAAGCATTATGGAGGGTAAGGAAATAGAAGCAGAGGTTAGTCTGGGGTTAGACCAGATTCCGTTAAGACTTGTCGTGGGAACATGCACCGCAGGAAGAACAAATGCATTTGCAGATAATTTTATGCCGATTTTAGAATGGGGAACTGAGTTCTCAGCAAAATGGGCCTCTTTAAGTGACAGTCAGGTTAATGAAGGAATCAGGGATCCAATTAAGGTTTATGAATATATGAATAAATTCTATGTGCTTGAGGGTAATAAAAGGGTAAGTGTATTAAAGTATTTTAAGGCGGTTACGGTAAATGCACAGGTTATACGTAAGGTGCCAAAAAAGAGTGATGACCCTGATATAAAGATTTACTATGAGTTTATGGAATTTTATAAATCCACAAAAATGAATGATATTTATTTTAGTCAGCCGGGAAGCTTTACAACGCTTATGGAGCTGGTGGGAATTACTCCGGGAGAGCCGATGGATGAAGATGAAAAGATGGATTTTGTCTCAAGCTTTCTTACGTTTCGCAATGCATATGAAAATCATGGAGGGGATAGATTTGATTTCCCGGTTGGAGATGCTTATCTTAGATTTATTCATATTCATGGGTATGATACGGTGCGCCATATGTCTACAGCTTCGATGAACACAAATGTAATGAATACATGGGCAGAGTTTGAACTGCTTTCTGAAAACAGCGGTGTTGACTTAAAGATGGACCCAGCCGCAATTCCTGAGCAGAAAAGAAGTATATTAAGTTATCTGCTTCCAATTCCGGAAAATGATGGAAAGAAGTTAAGGGTTGGTTTTATTTATGAGGCTACGCCGCAGACGTCAGAATGGTGTTATGCCCATGAACTGGGAAGGCAGTATATTGATAACACCTTCGGCGACAGGATTGAAACAATCAGTATAACAAATGTAACACCTGAAAAAGATGATTCAGGAGCTATAGAGCATATGATTAATGAAAAGGCGGATTTGATTTTTGTAACCTCTCCGGCAATGATAATGGCAAGTCTGAAACAGGCAATTGCTCATCCTGAGGTTAAAATCCTTACCTGTTCATTAAATACGTCGCATAAGTATATAAGAACTTATTATGCCAGAATGTATGAAGCTAAATTCCTCAGCGGAATGCTGGCAGGAGTTTTATCTGGATGCAATAAAATAGGATATGTTGCAAGCTATCCGGTATATGGAATGGTCGCTAATATAAATGCATTTGCAATGGGGGTTAAGTTTGTTAATCCTGCTGCAAAGGTTTATCTTAAATGGTCGTCGGTAAAAAATGATGACATTGAAGGTTACTTTAAGAAGGAAAATATTTCATATGTATCTGACCAGGATATGATAACGCCTAAAAATTCATCAAGAAAGTTTGGCTTGTACAATAATGAAAATGGTGAGACAAAGCATATTGCAATGCCAGTATGGCATTGGGGCGTTTTTTATGAAAAGCTTATTCAGAGTATTTTGAGCGGTTCATGGAAGAAGGAAGAAAATCAAGACAATGCTAAGGCGCTTAATTACTGGTGGGGAATGTCTGCTGGAGTTGTTGACATTATCACTTCGGGAAGTGTACCATTGGAGACCAAGAGGCTCGTTGAAATGTTCCATAAGGGAATTTTAGATGGAACATTTAATCCATTTGAAGGCGAAATATTTGACCAGAACGGAAAATGCCGGAATAAAGAGGATAAGAAGATGCTCCCGGAGGAAATCATTACCATGGACTGGCTTATGGATAATGTAGTCGGTACAATTCCAGCATATGACCAGCTTGAGGAGCAGGCAAAGGCTATTGTTGAAACACAGGGAATCATTGATGTGACAGAATAGATTTTATTAGTTATGTGATAAGGAAAATAGAGTTATGAAAATACTAGTATTGGCAGATGTTGAGTCTAAATATCTGTGGGATTATTTTGAAAAAGAAAAACTGGATGGGATTGATTTGATTTTGTCATGTGGAGATTTAAAACCGCAGTATCTTTCGTTTTTGGCTTCTTTTACTAAGGCTCCGGTTTTATATGTGCGTGGAAATCATGATGACTGCTATGAAAATACACCACCAGAAGGCTGCATATGCATTGAGGATAAAATATATGTACATGATGGCATAAGAATTATGGGATTGGGCGGTTCGGTAAGGTATAAGAGTGGAGTTAACCAGTATACGCAGGAGCAGATGGTAAAAAGAGTGAGAAGATTATGGCTTTGTCTTAAACATAAAAAAGGCTTTGATATTCTGCTCACTCATTCACCAGCTGCAGGAATCTGTGATGGCTTTGACCATGCACATCAGGGCTTCTGTGTATTTAATGAACTGCTTGAAAAATATCATCCTAAGTATTTTATTCATGGACACATTCATAAAAATTACCAGTCTAACTTTGTGAGAGAACAGAAATTGGGTGATACTACCATAGTAAATGGCTATGAGCGCTTTGTAATTGACTAGAAATAAAAATAAAGAAAAAAGTGTTGCATTATGTATTCCAGTATGCTAATATCCTTAAAAGAGAAAAAGACATATGTCCGTCGCAGGAAGACAAAGACGGAGAATTGTTTTTGAACAGATATTAAGAAAGTACATATGAGACTGGAAAATATCAAAAACGATAAAGGGAGAATGAAAAATGAGTGATAAGTTAAGAGTTGGTATTCTTGGTGGAACAGGTATGGTTGGACAGAGGTTTATTACATTGCTGGAAAATCATCCTTGGTTTGAGGTTGTATTGGTTGCAGCCAGTGGACGTTCAGCCGGCAGACTATATGAGGAGGCTGTTGAAGGACGCTGGAAGATGACAACAGATATGCCTGAATTTGTGAAGAAAATGACTGTTTATGATATGGATAAGGATTTTGATACAATTGCTGCCAATGTTGATTTTGTATTCTGTGCAGTAAACATGCCTAAAGATGAAATTAAGGCATTAGAGGAGAAGTATGCTAAGGCTGAGATTCCGGTTGTTTCTAACAACAGTGCAAACCGTTGGACACCAGATGTTCCTATGGTAGTTCCAGAAATCAATCCAGAGCATCTTGAGGTTATAGAGGCACAGAAGAAGAGACTTGGTACAAAGCGTGGATTTATCTGCGTTAAGCCTAACTGTTCAATTCAGAGTTACACGCCTGCACTTAATGCATTAAAGGAATTTGGCCCTAAGCTGGTAGTTGCTACTACATATCAGGCTATTTCAGGAGCAGGAAAGACATTTGAGCAGTGGCCAGAGATGGTAGGCAATATTATTCCTTACATAGGCGGAGAGGAAGAAAAGAGCGAGAGAGAACCATTGAGACTTTGGGGTAAGGTTGTTGACGGACAGATTGTACCTGCAACTGAACCGGTTATTACATGCCAGTGCTTAAGAGTTCCAGTGCTTAACGGACACACAGCAGCTGTATTTGTGAATTTTGAAAAGAAGCCTACAAAGGAACAGATTATTGAAAAATGGAAAAATTTCAAGGGAATTGCTCAGGAATTAGACCTTCCAAGTGCACCAGCTCAATTTATCCAGTATTGTGAAGAAGATGACCGTCCACAGGTTAGACTTGATGTTGATTATGAAAAAGGAATGGGAATATCAATTGGACGTTTAAGAGAAGATACTGTGTTTGATTATAAGTTCGTTGGACTTTCACATAATACATTAAGAGGAGCTGCAGGCGGAGCTGTTCTTATTGCTGAATTGTTAAAAGCACAGGGTTATATAACTCCAAAGGAAGCGTAATATTTTATACAGAATTTATATATGATTTTCATATAAATTAAGAAGCAGGTATGTTATTATGTCATTGATGGCGTCACACTAATTTTTTCTTGGTGCGGCAGCCCCATTATTGATAATATACTTGCTTCATTTTGCGTTTTGGGGTAAAATTAAACGATGATTTAACCTGTAAAAGCAGGGATTTTAAGGGACTTAAAGGGGAATAAAGGTGAAGGAACAACATTTTTACGCTATGCTTTCCAGAATGAAATATATCAACAGATGGGGGCTTATGAGAAATACAAGAAATGAGAATCTTTGTGAGCACAGCCTTGAAGTTGCATTTGTGGCTCATGCACTGGGGATTATCAATAATGAAATATTTGGAGGGACAATAGATGCACAGAGACTGGCAGTTCTTGGAATGTATCATGATGTGACAGAGATTATAACAGGTGATATGCCGACACCTGTAAAGTATTACAGTTCTGTCATACGTAATGCATACAAGGAAGTAGAAAATGTTGCAAATAAGGAGCTGCTTTCCGGTATTCCGAAGAAGCTTAGGAACAGGTATGAAGGGCTTATGCAGGAGACACAGGAAGAAAAGGAACTTTGGAGCTTTGTCAAAGCAGCGGATAAGATTTCTGCATATATTAAATGCTTAGAGGAACAGAAAACTGGCAACACAGATTTTGCAGATGCAGAAAAAACAATAAAAAACTCTATTGACAGTATGCATTTACAGGAAGCAGATTATTATATAGAGAAATTTATTCCAGCTTATATGCAGACATTGGACGAGTCGGGGGAATAAGAGAATGTTATCAGGAAGAACGGCAGAAATTACAGAGTTAGAAAAAAGCTATGCCAGCGGGCGCAATACACTGACAATTCTTTATGGCAGAAGTAATATTGGAAAAACTGCATTAATAAGACATTTTGTGAAAAATAAGCCATGCTTTTATTATTCAGCAGTCCAGGCGTCTGATAAAGAGCAGACAGCCCTGTTAAAAAAAGAAATGATGCGCCAGGGGCTTATCAGCACCTATGATGTACAGGAAAATTATGCAGCTGTTTTAAAGAATGCAGAAAATATTGATAATAATGTAAAGCTTATTATAATAGAAGAATTTCAGAATATTATTAAAAACAATAAGGAATTTATGTCAGTTATTGCAGATATGGTAAAGCTGCAAAATGAAAAATTCCGTGTAATGATAATATGCACAAGCTCATCAATAAGCTGGATTGAAAATAATCTTGTGACAGCTATTGGAAGCAATGCGATGGCAATCACTTCATTTATAAAGCTTAAGGAATTATCCTTTGTAGATACAGTAAGAATGTTTCCCGGGTATTCGGTGCCTGACAGTATGATTGTATATGCGGTCACAGGAGGTGTACCAGGATATATGAGGCAGTTTACAGACGCTTATTCTATAAAAGAAAACATTTGTAAGAACATTCTTACACAGGGAAAGCTTCTATATAATGAAGGCAGTGATTTTATCAAAGAGGAATTAAGGGAAACCTCCCTTTATAATACGATTTTGTTCTGCATTGCAAATGGTGAATATAAGTTAAACGAGCTTCATGTCCACACAGGCTTTGGAAGAGATAAAATCAGTGTGTATTTAAAAAATCTTATTGAGCGTGAAATAGTTGATAAGATTTTTTCATATGATATAGGCGGAAAGGAATATACAAGAAAGGGCTTGTACCGTATCAAATCAGCTTATACAGAATTTTGGTTCAGATATATATATGGAAATGAATCAGCATTGTCGATTATGAGTCCGGAGGAATTTTTTGATGAATACATTGCAGGCAGTTTACAGGAGTTTGCAGCGGAAACTTTTATAAAGGTTGGAACTGAATTTATTGAACTGCTGGATTCAATGGATAAACTGGAGATTAAAATTGACCGCCGGGGAAGATGGTGGGGCAAGAATGGCAATATTGACATGATTGCATGTGACAAAGAGAACCACTATATTGTTGCCAAATTTAACTGGCAGACCAAGATGTTTACATTTGAAATGTTTGAGGAGCTTATGTATCAGGTTAATCTGGCGGGCATAGGGAAAGACTACATATATCTTTTTTCCAGAGAAACATTTGATGAGGAATTAAAGGCATTTGCAGCGGATAACAGTAATGTCAGGCTTGTAAGCCTTAATGATTTGTAGGGAGGATTGAAATGGCGAAATCCGTATTTATAGCGGAAAAACCGAGTGTGGCTCAGGAATTTGCCAAAGCGCTGCATGTTAACTTTTCAAGGCGGGACGGCTTTTTAGAGGCAGAGGAATATATTGTTACATGGTGTGTAGGACATCTCGTTACAATGAGTTATCCAGAAGCATATGACCAGAATCTTAAAAGATGGAGCTTTGATACACTTCCATTTCTGCCTAAGGAATTTAAATATGAGGTTATTCCTGCTGTAGAGAGGCAGTTTAATATAGTAAAGGAGCTTCTTAACAGGAAAGACGTGGAGACAATTTATGTCTGTACCGATTCAGGACGGGAGGGAGAATATATTTACCGTCTTGTAGAGCAGATGGCACAGGTGCATGGAAAAAAAGAAAAACGTGTATGGATAGATTCGCAGACAGAGGAAGAAATTTTAAAAGGAATTAAAAATGCCAAGGATTTATCTGAATACGACAATCTGTGTGCTGCTGCTTATCTTCGTGCCAAGGAAGATTATTTAATGGGAATAAATTTTTCACGTGTGCTTACATTGAAATACGGAAGAAATATTTCTAATTATATGAAGACTGACAGGACAGTTGTTTCTGTGGGCAGGGTAATGACATGTGTTTTAGGCATGATAGTAAGGAGGGAAAGGGAAATCAGGGCCTTTGTAAAAACTCCTTTTTACAGGGTCTTGGGAACTGTTTATGTGCCTGCTGTACATGAAAATGATGCAGGTGATAGTAAGCCTGTGAACTTTAATCTGGAGGCGGAATGGCGTGTTAATGATAGAAGTGCATATGCACAGACGCCGTATTTATATAAGGAAAATGGCTTTAAGGAGAAAGAAAAGGCCGAGGAACTGGTTAGAATCGTGTCAGAGCCGCTGCCGGCAAATGGTATTATAGAGCAGCTGGAAAGAAAAAAGGAAACAAAAAATCCGCCGCTTCTTTATAATCTGGCAGAACTGCAGAATGAATGCAGTAAACTTTTTAAAATAAGTCCTGATCAGACCCTTAATATTATTCAGGAGCTTTATGAAAAAAAGCTGGTTACATATCCAAGAACAGATGCGAGGGTTCTTTCAACTGCTGTATGTAAGGAAATACATAAGAATATAGGAGGGCTTAAAGCATATGCTCCTGTTAAGGCATTTGCAGAGGAAATACTTAATAACCAGATGCAGAAGGGAATTGAAAAAACAAGATATTGTAATGATAAGCAGATTACAGACCATTATGCAGTTATACCTACAGGACAGGGACTTAATAATCTTAACAGCCTGTCACAGACAGCAGCAAAGACATACGAAATAATTGTAAGAAGATTTTTGAGCATATTTTTTCCTCCGGCACAGTATCAGAAGGTCACAATGACAGTTAATGTAAAGAATGAGACATTCACTGCAAGCCAGAAGGTTCAGGTTTTTGAAGGATATCTTGCGGTAGCTAAGAACTCATTTGCAAAGGCGAAGTCCGATTCGGAAAATGATGAGCGTGAAGAAAATGGATTATTTGAGGCATTGAAAAAATATAAAAAGGGAAGTATTATTGAACTTGAAAAATTCGATATAAAGGAAGGTGAGACATCACCACCAAAAAGATATAATTCAGGTTCAATTATTCTTGCGATGGAAAATGCGGGGCAGCTTATTGAGGACGAGGAGCTTAGGGCACAGATTAAGGGGTGCGGAATTGGAACCAGTGCTACCCGTGCTGAAATACTTAAAAAGCTTAATAATAATAAGTATATTTCAACTAACGCTAAGACCCAGATTATTACGCCGACACTGCTGGGTGAGATTATATATGATGTTGTTGAAAACTCAATCAGGCAGCTACTTAATCCAGAGCTTACTGCAAGCTGGGAAAAAGGCCTGAATTATGTAGCAGAAGGCTCTATTACTTCAGGAGAGTATTTGGAGAAGCTTGAAGGCTTTGTAGGACGAAGAACAAGAGCTGTAATGGGACTTAGAAATCAGTCACAGCTTGTTGCGCTGTTTAACGAGGCTGCAAAAAATTATAGTAAATAATTAACATTGAAAGGTTAAGGGTAAATATATGTGTGGAGTAGTTGGATATGTAGGAGACCGTGACTGTGCGGAGGTATTAGTTGATGCACTGTCAAAGCTTGAGTACCGTGGTTATGATTCCGCGGGAATAGCTGTATTTGAAAATGGCACTATTAAGGTTGATAAATGTAAGGGAAGATTAAGCAATCTTGTTGAAAAAATGGCGCAGGATGGAAAACCCGACGGACATTGTGGTATTGGGCATACAAGATGGGCAACACATGGAGAACCATCGGATATTAATTCTCATCCTCATGGAAATAAAAGAGTGACTATCGTACATAATGGTATTATAGAGAATTATAAGCAGCTTAAGGATTTTCTTATAAGTGAAGGGTATAGCTTTGTAAGTGAAACTGATACGGAAACAGTTGCGAAGCTTTTGGATTATTATTACAATGGTGACCCATTTGAAACGATTGCGAAGGTTATTGCTGAAATTAAAGGCTCATACGCATTGGGAATTATGTTCAGGGATTTTCCAGACAGAATTTTTGCTGTAAGAAAAGACAGCCCATTGATTGTGGGTGTTGGGGAGCATGAAAACTTTCTTGCGTCAGATGTGCCTGCAATTATTCATTACACAAGGGATTTTTATCTTCTGGAACAGAATGAAATAGCAATAGTCACTAAAGAAAATGTAAAAATATATGATGTACATAAAAATGAAATACATAAAGAGTTAAATACAGCAGACTGGGATGTGGATGCAGCTGAAAAGGGTGGATATGAGCATTTTATGTTAAAGGAAATTCATGAACAGCCGACAGCGGTAAAAACTACGATTACACCAAGAATCACAAACCACATGCCTGATTTTAGTTCTGAGAAAATCACTGCAGAGGAGCTTAAGAATTATAACAATATATTTATTGTTGCCTGTGGAACTGCAATGCATGCAGGTATGGTCGGCAAGTATGTAATTGAAAAGCTTGCAAGGAAGTCTGTGACTGTTGATATGGCATCAGAGTTCAGATACAGGAATCCTATAATTAATGAGAATGATTTAATGATTGTAATTTCACAGTCAGGTGAGACTGCCGACACGAAAGCAGCGATGCAGATTGCAAAGAATGTAGGCGCAACGACGCTTGCAGTTGTAAATGTAAAGGGCTCATCAATTGCGAGAGAGGCAGATAAGGTTATCTATACCCATGCAGGCCCTGAAATATCAGTTGCATCGACAAAGGCGTATATGGTTCAGATTTCAGTCATGTATCTGCTTGCGTTTGAAATTGCATATGCAAATGGAAAAATTACCAGGGAGCAGTGCGAGGAGTATACCAGAAATTTGGAAGAAATGCCTGATATTATTGAGGAGGCAATTCTTTTAAATGAGAAGTGCCAGTTTGTAGCTTCAAAGCTTATTAATGCTGACAGTCTTCTTTATATAGGACGAGGTCTTGATTATGCTTTAAGTATGGAGGGCTCATTAAAACTTAAGGAAATCTCCTATATTCATTCTGAATCATATGCTGCGGGTGAGCTGAAGCATGGAACAATTTCTCTTATTACGGACGAGATGCCTGTTATTGCAGTGGCAACACAGCAGGATTTAGTGGAAAAAACAATTAGTAACATTAAGGAAGTTAAAGCACGTGGAGCTATGGTAATTCTCATATGTGCCCAGGAAGTGGAGATAGAGGACAGTGTGGCAGATGAAATTATAAGGCTTCCGCAGGCAGAGCAGCTTCTCATGCCAATGGTGGCAGCTGTACCATTACAGTTAGTAGCATATTACACTTCTGTGCTTAAAGGAAATGATGTTGATAAGCCAAGGAATCTTGCAAAGTCCGTTACGGTAGAATAAGTGAATTTAATGAGGAGGCAGCAGTATGAATGAGCAGATAAAGATAAGTGCATTGTATAATACAGATGAAACAATTGCGGCAAAGCTTTTTGAAGGCTGCATATATCCATGGGAGGTCCTGGATAAGATTGGCAGCTTTATAATGGAGCTTGGCAGTACGCTTTCTGAGGAAGAATATGAAAAGCGTGGTGATGATGTATGGATTGCAAGGAGTGCAAATGTGTTTCCATCGGCATATATTAGTGGCCCATGTATTATAGGCAGAAATGCTGAAGTAAGGCACTGTGCATTCATTCGTGGAAAGGCAATTGTGGGAGAGGGTGCAGTAGTAGGCAATTCAACGGAATTAAAAAATGTAATCCTGTTTAATAAGGTTCAGGTTCCACATTACAACTATGTGGGGGATTCCATATTGGGTTATAAGGCTCATATGGGTGCAGGTTCAATTACATCAAATGTGAAGTCTGATAAAAAGCTGGTTGCTATAAAAGGGCCAGATGGCGTAATAGAGACTGGTATAAAGAAGATTGGAGCATTTTTAGGTGATAATGTTGAAGTTGGCTGCGGAAGTGTATTGAATCCGGGTACAGTTGTTGGACGTGGCAGCAATATATATCCGTTATCAAGTGTAAGAGGGTACGTTCCTGAGTTAAGCATTTATAAGAAACAGGGAGAAATAGCCGAAAAAAGATAGTTGACTAATGCTAATCGTTGTGAGAAAATAATCAAAGTACGAGCATATAAGAACGTAGTGCGTTAGAGGCCGTACATATGAATTTACTTTGAACTACGAAAGGAGTAATAAGATGATTTACACACAGGAAGTAGAAAACATGTGTCCAGTTGCACAGGGTGTACACCATGGTGCAGCTCCAGTTCCAGAAGAAGGAAAATGGATCAAGAATAAGGAAGTTAAGGATATTTCAGGTTTTACACACGGTATTGGCTGGTGTGCTCCTCAGCAGGGTGCCTGCAAGCTTACACTTAATGTAAAGGAAGGTATTATTCAGGAAGCTTTAGTAGAGACAATTGGCTGTTCAGGTATGACTCATTCAGCTGCTATGGCATCAGAAATTCTTCCAGGTTTAACAGTTATGGAAGCTCTTAATACAGACTTAGTATGTGATGCTATAAATACTGCTATGAGAGAACTTTTCTTACAGATCGTTTACGGTAGAACTCAGTCAGCTTTCTCAGAAGGCGGTCTTGCAGTTGGTGCTGGTCTTGAAGATCTTGGTAAGGGACTTCGTTCACAGGTAGGTACAATGTACGGTACATTAAAGAAGGGTCCTCGTTACCTTGAAATGGCTGAAGGTTATGTTACAGGTATTGCTCTTGATAAGGACAATCAGATTATCGGATATAAGTTCGTATCACTTGGTAAGATGACAGATTTCATCAAGAAGGGTGATGATCCAAACACAGCTTATGAGAAGGCTTGTGGTCAGTATGGCAGAGTTGCAGATGCAGTTAAGATTATTGACCCTAGAACAGACGAAGAAGTAAAGTAAGGAGGAAACGAGAATAATGGCTTTATTTGAATCATATGAAAGACGAATTGATAAAATCACTAAAGTATTAAACGGATATGGCATCGCTTCAATTGAAGAAGCAGAAAAGATTACAAAGGATGCTGGTCTTAACGTATACGATATGGTAAAGGGCATTCAGCCTATTTGCTTTGAGAACGCTTGCTGGGCATATATTGTAGGTGCTGCAATCGCAATTAAGAAGGGCTGCCGTAAGGCTTCAGATGCTGCTGCAGCAATCGGTGAAGGTCTTCAGGCTTTCTGTATCGATGGTTCAGTTGCTGACCAGCGTAAGGTTGGTTTAGGACATGGTAACCTCGGTAAGATGTTACTCGAAGAAGATACAGAGTGTTTCGCATTCTTAGCAGGTCATGAATCATTTGCTGCTGCTGAAGGTGCTATCGGTATTGCAGAGAAGGCTAACAAGGTTCGTAAGCAGCCTTTAAGAGTTATCCTTAACGGTTTAGGTAAGGATGCTGCAAAGGTTATCTCAAGAATCAATGGATTTACATTTGTTGAGACAGAGATGGATTACTCTACAGGTGAGGTTAAGGAAATCGAGAGAATCGCTTATTCAGATGGTCTTCGTTCAAAGGTTAACTGCTATGGCGCTAACGATGTAACAGAAGGTGTTGCAATCATGTGGAAGGAGAATGTTGATATCTCTATTACAGGTAACTCAACTAACCCTACAAGATTCCAGCATCCAGTAGCTGGTACATATAAGAAGGAAAGACTTGAAGCTGGTAAGAAGTACTTCTCAGTAGCTTCAGGTGGTGGTACAGGACGTACACTTCACCCAGATAACATGGCTGCTGGTCCTGCTTCTTATGGTATGACAGATACTATGGGACGTATGC
>JAUNPT010000058.1 GCA_030536565.1 Eubacteriales bacterium
AAGGAACAATCTTAAAGCCCTTGTAAAGAAGCTTCTTATCCCAAATCTGCTTTAAAGCCCACCATTCTGACTCAATGAAGTTATTATCATAAGTTACATATGGGTTATCCATATCAGCCCAGAAACCAACAGTAGATGAGAAATCCTCCCACATACCCTTGTATTTCCATACGCTTTCCTTACATTCCTTAATAAATGGCTCAAGACCATATTCTTCAATCTGCTCCTTGCCATCAAGACCTAACTTCTTTTCAACCTCAAGCTCTACCGGAAGACCGTGTGTATCCCAGCCAGCCTTACGGGGAACCATATAGCCCTTCATTGTTCTGTATCTTGGAATCATATCCTTAATAACTCGTGTTAATACGTGTCCAATATGTGGCTTACCATTTGCAGTTGGAGGGCCATCATAGAATGTATAAGTCTCCCCTTCCTTGCGGCTGTCAACACTCTTCTGGAAAATGTCATTTTCCTTCCAGAACTTTTCAACTTCTCTTTCTCTTTCCACGAAATTCATATCCGCAGATACTTTCTCGTATACCATACTTCTACTTCCTTTCTTTGCCTTGCGGTTTTAAATCACTAACTGTCCGGGCTTATTGATTTCTAGCTTATCTCATGTTTATACATGCATGTACCTCCACAGCTTCGCTCTGTCAGTCGTGGCTGTCGCCACTTGCACGTAAAAAAAGCCCCTGCCGTAATTAAACGACAGGGGATATAATCCTCTAATCTTAACCAATTACGACATACCAGCATATGCGTCCCTCATAACGGTGGGATTACCGTCCTCACTTACTTATATACTGGCTTCAAATCTTCTTGGCAAATGCTCTTTAGAAACTCAAATCATCCAGTAAATGTTCTGTTCGGATGCTTGGAAGTGATTTTCAATTAACATCTACTAATACCGGCTTCCACCAACCCGGCTCGCTTTAACTTTTAATGCTAATCTACTGTCTTCGTCACAGCATTTATCCACATTTTAGGCGAAATCAACATAATTGTCAACAATTACGTTGGAATTTGTCAACATACATCTCAAATTCTTTGTTTTACAGCTTCTGCATTCTCTTTGCTAACAACATTCCGAATTGCAAATTTTTTTGCGATTGTAGAAAAGTCCCCTCAGTTCTTCTTCCACTCCCTTATCTTCTCCAGCCTTTCCTTCACCGCCTTCTCCTGCCCCTGTGTTGTAGGCTCGTAATAGATGCGGTCTTTCATACTGTCTGGAAGACAGGTCATCTTTGTAAGCTTTTCCTTTGTATCATGGGCGTATTCATAGCCTTTGCCATAATCCAGCTCCTTCATAAGACCTGTCGGCGCATTGCGAATCTGCAATGGAACATCTTCGTCTGGCAGCTCATTAATATCCTGCTTTGCCTTTTCACATGCCACATACAGGGAATTTGACTTCGGTGCCATAGACAGGTAGACAACTGCATGTGTAAGGTTGACATCACATTCAGGCATACCGTTAAAATGGCATGCCTGATAAACAGACACTGCCAGAGTTAATGCCTGTGGGTCTGCCATTCCCACATCCTCACTGGCAAAACGTACAAGTCTTCTCGCTATATAAAGAGGCGGTTCCCCTCCCTCCAGCATTCTCATAAGCCAGTAGACAGCCGCATCTGGATCACTGTTTCTCATGGACTTATGCAATGCGGAAATCAGATTGTAATGCTCCTCCCCCTTCTTGTCATAAATAAGAGATTTTCGGCTGATGCACTGTTCCATAACTTCCTTGGTAACAATCACCTTATCCCCACAAATCTCCCCATTTAATACAGCCATCTCCAATGTATTCAGTGCCATTCTTGCATCTCCATTTGAAAAGGCAGCAATAGCCTGAACGTAATCCTGCGAAATCTCAACATTTTGATTGCCAAAGCCGGCTTTATTTTTGATTGCGTTATTAAGCAGGTTTGTCATATCATCTACAGTCAGCGGCTTAAGCACAAACACTCTGCAGCGTGACAAAAGCGCAGAATTAATCTCAAAAGACGGATTTTCTGTAGTTGCACCTATAAGAATTATACTTCCCTTCTCAACATATGGTAAAAACGCATCTTGCTGGGCTTTATTAAAACGATGAATCTCGTCCACAAACAGTACTGTACATCTTCCCATTCTTCTGCTGTACTCAGCCTGCTCCATTACATTTTTTATCTCCTTAATACCGCTTGTAACTGCAGAAAAATCTATAAATTCCGCCTGAGTTCTTCCTGCTATAATTCTTGCGAGTGTAGTCTTCCCAACTCCCGGTGGTCCCCAGAAAATCATAGAAGAAATCTGATCCTTCTCAATAAGCTGCCGCAAGATTTTCCCCTCTCCCAAAAGATGCCTCTGTCCAACAAATTCCTCCAATGTTGACGGACGCAGCCTGCTTGCCAGTGGTGCATACACCTGTCTGTTATCAAATAAACTCATCTGCTCCATACTTTATCCCTCAAAAAATCTTTAAAAAAAATTAAAAAATTGCAAAACTTTTTCCAAAACAATTCGTATATCTATATAGAAATACCACTTGCAACGATTATTTATGCTATAATTATTTTAGTTCAAACAATATTACATTTCAATAAAAATGTACAATACGAGGGGGTATTATTATGACAGTAAACAAACAACTGACAGGCGGTTTCATCTTCCCAACATGGCTGATGATTATCCTTGGCTTACTAATTGCCGCCGGAATTTTCGCTATTATATTTGTATTTTTCAAGGATGTAATAATAGCTGTTTTTAGCAAACAAGTAACTACACAGGCAACTCTTTCCAGCAAGTACGACCGTGAATTTTTAAGCAAGACCGTATATGCTGCTGGTGGTGGAGGTGGCGTAGCTTCAGGTGTTGCAGAAAAAAGAACTGAATACTTCTTTTGTTTTCAGTTAGATAATGGCAGATTTATTACATTTACAGTTCCTAAGGACATTTATGATGTGGCTATAGAAGACAGCACCGGCACCCTCACATACAAGGGCAGGCGCTTTATTTCCTATGACGGACCAACTAGTGGCACACGAGTACGTCAGGATACCAATTCCACCACATTTGTGGGTCTGGATAAAACACTCTAAACCAGTTTCTCCTCATACTTTTTTATATATAGAAAAGGGATGCCCCCAACTAGTGAGGCATCCCTTTTCCTTTTTATTATCTCTGCACATCAAATGATGCATTAGCCATAAGTCTCTTAATATGGTCAACACATGTTATATTAGTATCACCTCGAATAGCATGCTTCATTACTGATGATGCTACCGCGAAATTAACTGTATCTTCTGCTGACATATTCTCCATAAGAGCGTAAATAAGTCCTGATGAGAATGCATCTCCACCACCAACACGGTCCACAATTTCAAAATTAATTGTTTTACTTTCGTAAGTTTCGCCATTAGTATAGAAAAATGCCTTCAATGAATTATTGCTTCCTGAATGTACATATCTGACTGTTCTTGCAATTGCCTTCATATGATACTGCTTGTCTATTGCCTTAAATACCCTGTCCATATCCTTAAAAGATGGATCCATTGTAAGTCCGTCCTTAACATCTGTTCCATCTTCATTATATACATGGATTGGCTCTATTCCAATCAGTACATCTACATATGGAAGATACTTGCTTAACACGTCCCTTGCTGTCTCAAATGACCATAGCGTGCTTCTGAAGTTTGGATCAAAGCTTACAGTTAATCCAAGCTTCTTTGCTGCTCTTACCGCTCTGTCAATAAGACGTCTGCAATTGTATGACAATGCTGGCGTGATACCGCTTAAATGCAACCAGTCATAATCCTTAAGAATGTTCTCAAAATCCACATCCTTGTAATCATATTCAGCAAATGCCGAGCTTTCTCTGTCATATATTACCTGAGATGGTCTTACTGAAACCCCCTCCTCAAGATAATAAAGACCAATTCTTCCATCAGCCTTAATAATGTGCTTAGTATGTACATCATTAGACTTCAGATAATTAATGCAGGATTTACCTAAATCTGAATTAGGTAATACTGTAAAAAATGTTGAATCTACACCAAGGTTTGCAAGTGATACTGCAACATTGGCTTCTGCACCACCATAATTAACAATAAAATCATGTGTTGTCACAATCTTTTCGTAGTTAGGTGGAGACAATCTTAACATAAGTTCACCAATTGCGATAAATTTCATATTGTCCTCCATAAAGTAACTAATTGTAATGTTGCTAACAAGACGCTAAATTTACACAATAATGATACTACGTATCGTCATAAATTGCAAATGAATATATTGCATAAAGCATTTTCGTCAGTTATAATAAAAGCAGATATTTACGTATATAAAAGTATTTACATGTGAAATAAGGTGGACTGAGAATGGACATTTATGAATCATTAAATTCAATACTCGTAACATTATTTAATGACATTCTAAGTATTGAAGAAAAAGCACTAATTACTGAAGAATTTAAAGATATCTCCGTTACCGATATGCATATTATTGAAGCCATTGGAATCCGTCAGCCACGCACTATGACCGCCATTTCTAAATCCTTAGGTGTTACTATGGGAACACTAACTGTTGGCATCAATGGTCTTGTCAAAAAAGGCTATGTGGTACGTGAACGCGGCGAAAAAGACCGCCGGGTAGTTTACGCCTCCCTGACCTTAAAAGGGCACCGCGCTTTCCAGCACCATACGCAGTTTCATAAAGATATGATTGACAATATAACAAAAGGTTTAAGCAAAGAAGAAGCCTCCGTCCTGACAAAAACCTGTATCAAGCTGGAGGATTACTTTGGAAAGTGGATTCCACACAACTAATAGAACAAAAGATTGGAGATTATTATGGAAAAAGATACTTTTTTAAGCATGGAAGACTTGGCTGATGTATTTGCCCAGTTAAAAAATGTAAAAGAGGAGCCTGTAGAATTATCCCCTGAGGAGGAGGCTTCGCAGCGCCGCTATGAAGAAATTATCAAAAAACACAAGAATGACAATCAGCTATAAATTGTTGCTCATGCATTTGCGGTCTTAATTTATAGCTTTGCAAAAAACAGAAAAAACAATGAATCTGCTTTAGAATGCAGGTACCATACATTAACCCATGAGGGGGAAATCGGCAATGCCGATTTCCCCCTCATGCATTTTCATATATTCTGGTTTAGTAGATTTATAAGAATACGTAAATCTGCTAAATCCCTGTTTAGTCCTGTGGAAATAACTGATTTCTATATTTATTCAAAGCAAACAAAAGGAGCATTCCACATACTCCGCATACAATAATCTCTCCAAGACCTACTGTACCTATGAAATAAACCAGCATTCCCTCACTTCCATAAGCAAACTTCAATATAAATGGAACAATAATTGCATTGGCTAAAATTGGGGGAATTGGTGCTAACCACTTACTGCCACGTAAAATATATGTACCAACAGCACCAATCAATGTCGCAATACTGCCAAACACAATATCCCAAATAATCGCACCACCAGTGATATTTGCAATTAAACAGCCAACAAACAACCCTGGTATTGCAGCAGGTGTAAAGTAAGGAAGTACTGTTAATGCCTCAGCAATACGGAATTGGATTGGCCCAAAGCTCCAGTAGTTAAACACAAATACTAAAACCACATAGATTGCAGCAATAACTGCTCCCTGCGTAATGTATCTTACGCTTTTCTTTGAATTTTTCATCTTTAATTTTCTCCTTTAGTTTTGTTTTACGTGTGGAAGGTCTCGAACACACGAATTTATTTGCTGCACAAATAAATAGTTACCTATATATTTTCAGCCTTGCCAGTTTAACATGACGCACACAAAAAAGCAAGTATATTTACAAACTAAAAGGTTAGTACCATAAAAATATAACAAGAAGAGGATACCAATCACTTAATTGATTGATATCCTCTATTTCTCCTGTGACACGTTAAATACCTCCGTGTTTTTCTTCTCGTTTCATTCAATGAAGCATCTCGCCATCGTTTGATTCAAGATTTGTTTTTTGGTTTCCTGCTTTTTAAGTTCAATGAAGCTCTCGCCATTGTTCTTAAACTCCTCTTTGTTACATTCGATTATACTCTGGTGAAGCTCTCGCCACCTTTTCTAATCTTTCCAGCCTTGATTAAGCTCTCGCCATCTTCACTTCCTAAAAGATACTCTCTCACGTCCATTAACAATTCCAGTTATACTCTGGTGAAGCTCTCGCCACCTTTTCTAATCTTTTTCCACCTTGATTAAGCTCTCGCAATCTCAGTTTTATCATCTTCACTTCAATGAAGCTCTCGCCATATCCGCGAACTATTTTCAATCCAGTGAAGCTCTCGCCACCTTCTCGAATTTCTTCTAAGTCAGATGAAGCTCTCGCCATCTTTCTTAAAATATCTGGTTGTTAATGTACTGATACATCACGTCTGTATCTGTATCTTTTGTATTACCTCTTTGTATTATTATAATACATTGTGTTTTGTTATTTGTCAACCTATTTTTTAAAAATTTATCATTAATTTATTAATTGTCAATCTTTTCAAGAATATTGCATACAATATTCACACAATTCGACAATTATTTAACAAGGCATGCAGTATACAAAATCGGCGGGTGAATACCTGCTGTATCCACCCGCCTGTATATTGCAGCTTATGCTGCATGGAAAAATATGAAAGAAACTGGCAATTTGTAACATAACAGTCCAGCCATGCAGAAATGAATAGTATGGCCGAACCGTTACGTCAGTTTAAACCTCAATTACTTAGTTATACCTTCTGTTTTGTATATAAATGTGACTGAACCCTCCATATCCTGAGTTTTTCCTCCAAATGACTGATATTCCTGCCCTGCCTTTACTATTGCCTTTAATGTTGCAACCACAGTGTCTGCGTCATTACATGCAAGACTTGTTAATGCTTTGATTCCAGTTTCATTAAATTCAGCCATACCATCCTTTAAGGTGACTGCACCCTCATTTAACTGCGAAACACCACCGCCAAGAGTTAATGCTGCCTCATTTAATTTATCAGCACCAGCACTAAGCTGTACCGAACCATCAGCAAGTGCCGATGCACCCGAATTAAGCTGCGACGTACCTTCCTTTAACTGCAGTGCACCCAAAGCCAGTGCCTGGCTATTGCTGTTAAGCTGTGCAAGACCTGTGCTTAACGTCCCTGTTCCACCTGTAAGCTGTGCACTTCCGGCCTTAAGCTTATATAAAGCTGAACATACTGTATCTGTTTTAGGAAGCTCTGTAAAATTAAAATCTCCAATACCTGCCTTTAAACCGTTAAGACCTGTATTTAATTCCCTTGCGCCATCTGACAACGCTGTAAGGCTTTCCGCTAAAGTCAATCCGGTTGCACTGTCCTTAGCTGTTGTAGTTGTTGTATATACATTATTTAATGCTCCGGCAATACTCCCATTACTTATTGTTTTAGTAAGCAGACCCGTTTCTGCAAGATAGACATTTGACAGTTTATCCGGAATGCTGCTGTTTATCATGTGATACTGAGACAGCACGGTATTAATACCTGCTACAAGCTGATATTGCTGTGTTGTTTTATCTGTACTGTTTTCAATGCCATAGGCAATTGCATATGCTTTTGTATATTTCCCAATTAAGTCTGTTACAGCACTTTCATTTGTTATATCTAATGTATTCAAATCATCATAGGTTTTTATTTGGAGAAGCGGATTTATATTTCCTAATACCTGATTTATGGCTGCACCGCCGAGTGCTTCTGGTTTAGCTTCACCAATCTGATTCTGAAGTGCCATGCTGCTGTCCAGCACTGCTTTGTTAGCTTTATATACTGCTGCCTCTTGTGCCATATTTGCAAAACTGCTGTTTAAAACCTGCTGAAGCTTATCAATTCCCGCACTTAACCTGCCTGAACCATCATATGCTTCTGAAACACCTCCTGCAATCTGATTTTTAAATGTATCAGCTAGTGCATTTATCCCCTGTGCCAGCTCTCCTGCACCATTATCTAATGTTACTGCTCCAGCCGCCGCAGAATTAACTCCATCTGTATATTTATTTACACCTGTGCTAAGTGATACTGCTCCCTCATTCAGCTGGCTGACACCTGATGTTAATGCCGGAATCTGGCCTGTAAGCTGTGAAAGACCATCTGCTAACTGTGCTGTTCCATTCTGCAGTGCCGGTACATTGTCTGCAAGTGTCTGCGTTCCCTCCTGCAATGCAGCTGACCCAGCAGTCAGCTGGTCGGCTGCTGTCTGAAGTTCATTCATCTTGCTCTTTAATGAATCAATTGATATATCATCAATATCCATATCTGTTAAAAGATTACTTGTTGCCACAGACATTGACATATCAAGTTCAAAATCTGTCACATCTGCAGTCAGCTCAAAGTATTCAGGAATATCCATGTCAAGGGTTTTTCCATCAAGTTTAAGATTAAGTGAATCCTTAAGCCCCGGCATTGTAATTCCAAGAACAACACTGCTGTCACTTAATTCAGAAATCTTTCCATTTGTAACTTCGATATTAGAAAACTTATCTGTTGGGAGCGCCATCCCAGTAACCATTGTAAATGGCACTGCCACTGTATACTGTTTTCCATCTATAGATACTGTTTTCTTTACATTGTTAACGTAATCATAACGGATTCTGACTTTTCCGCTTTTTCCTGCAAGATTTTCCGGTGTGATTTCTTTTCCGTCAAGATAGTACGTTACCTTCATAGTAACAGGCGCCTCCTGCGACGTTGTTCCCTGATATGTTATACTGTTACCTTGCGCTGCCCATGTAAGAGCATTGTCTGCCCCTGTTGCCAATGTTTCATCTCCTGAAACATTTGTAATATTCTTAAGCTTTGAAACATCATTTATCACTGAAAGCCCGGTAACATTTTTAAGCTTTTCATTCACAAGTATATGATCCTGTGCACCCTTGGCATCAGCAAATACATAAACAGTCTCCTCTTTTGAATTAGTTGTTGAAGATACTGATTTTTTACCGCCTGCAAGCTGTGACGAAATTGCCTCTGAAATAATGCTTTCAGAATCTACACCCGCATATACTGATGCTGCTGATGCCTCCTTTGTCACTGCTGTCATTTTAGGTGATGAAGCATAAACTGAAAAACTGCAGGCAAGCACTGCTGCACACATGAAAACTGAACCATATTTAAATAATCTCTTTTTTATCATAATTAATCCCTTTCCTTTCTGAAACCAATACTTGTATGGACAATAACCCAATCAAACAGAATAAACAGTGATGGTAATATAAAAATTACTACAAACATACTGATAATAGCGCCTCGCGCCATCAATGTACACAGCGCTGCAATCATATCAACACTTGCAATGGCACCAACACCTGCTGTTGCTGCAAAGAAACCAAGTGCACTTACAATTATTGAAGGTATTGATGTTGAAAGTGCAATCTTAACCGCCTCCTTCTTATCATATCCCGCATGTCTTTCCTTTTTGTATCTTGTCGTCATAAGAATTGCATAATCTACAGTCGCACCAAGCTGAATGGTTCCGATTACAACAGATGCAATAAATGGTATTGATGTTCCTGTAAAGTATGGGATTCCCATATTTATAAATATTGCAAATTCAATTGCCGCCACAAGAATAATTGGCAGTGAAATTGACTTAAGCACAAGTAGAATAATAATAAAAATTGCTACAATTGAAATTGCACTTACTGTCGCAAAATCTTTATCAGTAATTGTAATTAAATCCTTCGTACATGGAGCTTCTCCGATAACCATAGCATTTGAATCATATTTTTTTGCAATTGTGTTGACCGCATCAACCTGTGCATTTACCTCATCAGATGCAACCTTATAATCAGATGCAACCATCATAATCTGGTAATCCTCTCCCTTAAGCTTGGACTTAACCGAGTCAGGAAGCAGTTCCTCTGGAACACTTGTGCCCAATACCGAGTCAAGCCCCAGCGCAAATGTTACTCCGTCCTGATCCTGAATCTCCTTCATCATTGCATTTGTATCCTTTGACGAAAGATTTGTATCTGCCAAAATCATATAAACCGAATTTAAATCAAAGTTTTCTTCCAGCTTCTTATTGGCAATTGAACAATCCAAATCCTCTGGCAGCGTATCTGATAAGTTATAATAAACATCTGTATTGTTATATCCATAGATTGCAGGTGCAAGCAGCGCTAAAAATATAACTATAAAAATCCACGCATGATTTACAACAAAATCTGCAAGCCTGTCAAACCCCGGCATAATTTCTCTATGTGTTGTTTTCTCCAATGCCCTGTCAAATGTAAGTATCAGTGATGGCAGTATCGTTACACAGCCAACAACACCCATAACTACGCCCTTTGCCATAACTACGCCAAGGTCAAGTCCAAGTGTAAAGCTCATAAAGCAAAGTGCAACGAAGCCTGCCACTGTTGTTATAGAAGAACCTACCACAGATGTTAACGTATTACCAATTGCATGAGCCATTGCTTCGTGATTATCCTCTGGATATGAGTTCTTCATTTCCTTATAGCTGTGCCACAAAAAGATTGAGTAATCCAGCGTAACTCCCAGCTGAAGTACTGCTGCCAGCGCTTTGGTAATATACGATACCTCTCCCAGAAAATAATTGGAACCAAGATTATAAACAATAGCCATTCCTATACTTATCATAAAGAAAACAGGAACTAAAAAAGAATCCATAAATATAGCAAGCACTACACATACCAGAAGAACCGCAATTAAAACATACAGTGGTGTTTCCTTCTCTGCCATATTCTTTGTGTCAGTTACAACTGCTGACATTCCGCTTATGTAGCACTGTCCTTTTGTTACCTCTCTGATATCCTGAATAGCCTGCATTGTTTCATCACTTGATGTTGTATCGTCAAAGAATATTGCAAACAATGTAGCACCGTTTTCCTTATTTTCAAAAATACTCCTGTATTTTTCAGGAATCATTTCTATAGGAACAGCTGAGCCTGCCATACTGTTGTATGAAATAATTTCTGCTACATGCTCAACATTTTTGATTTTTTCTTCAAGCCTGGTAAGATTTTTGCTGTCCATCTTATCAACAACAACAGTTGCATACGCGCCCTTACCAAAGTCTTTTAACAAAACGTCCTGTCCAATCATCGTGTCAATATCATCAGGAAGATAATACATAATGTCATAATTGACCCTTGTATTAAAGCATCCTAATGCAGATGGAATCAGGAGTAGAAAGCTAAGAATCAAAATCGGAATCCTTAACTTTACAATAACTCTTCCAAATTTTTCCATATTAATCCTCCTTGTTTTCCGAAGGATAATCCGAGCTTCACATGCGGAGTGGATTTATCCTCCCTTAATGACCGTTAGTCATTTATCAGTTTGAAAGCCATTATAGCATAAAATGACCAACAGTCAATATAGTTTATGAAAAATTTATGACTTCTAGTCATTTATTGACTTTTACCGTTTTTTTGTATATGATAAGCTAATAAAATATCTCTTAATTAGTCACAAAAAGAAGAAAGCGTTGAATTATGGGAAAAGTGGAATCTAATAAACTACAGAAATTTAACTCACTCCTTGACACTGCATTTAATCTGTTTACAACCAAGGGAGTGAATAAAACCTCTATTGCCGAAATCTCTGAGCAGGCTGGAATCGCCAAAGGGACATTCTATCTATATTTTAAGGATAAATACGATATCAGAAACAAGCTGATTTCTCATGAATCCAGCAAATTATTTAAAAACGCTGTTGCTGCACTTGAAAGCCATTCCAAACAAGAAGCAGAGACATTCTGCCAGGAAGTAAATGACACCGAACATACCTATTCTGACAATAGTTTAGAATATAAGATTATTTTTATTATTAATCACATTATTGATTCTTTGAACAATAACCGGACACTTCTTACATTTATTTCAAAGAATCTAAGCTGGGGAATATTTAAAGAAGCCTTAACAACTAATGTTGCCGAGAATGATATCAATTTCAAAGACGTGTTTTTAGAAATGCTGGCTGACGAAGACCATGTGATGATTGAACCGGAAATCATGCTGTTTCTCATTACGGAACTTGTAAGCTCAACCTGCTACAGCACAATCCTCTACGAAGAACCTGCTAATCTGGAAACTATCAAGCCATACCTGTTCTCAACAATTATTTCAATAATTCGCCAGCATACAGGGAAACTTAAAGGTGACATATAACAAAAAGGCCATACCTTCTTGCTTAATTGTACTTTAAACCACCAATGCAAAAGTATAAATAGAGGAGGCATATCATCACTAATTCAGTGTGATATGCCCCTTAATAATTTCATATCTATTCTGCTATATATGATTTTGCATATGCAGCCCCTTCATCAATCTGATAATCAGCACTATCATCTGCACATATATACAAATTCATTACATCACCTATTAAAAGTGAATCCAAATAATCCTCCAGCATTTGTTTATTTTCAAACCTTGTATTACTTAATTCTTCCTTGTAACATATATTTTAAAACTTCCACTTATAGTTCATAATAAATAATATATTAAACTCAACTATTATTGTGGGATAATAGTACTCCTAACAAATACCATCATTTTGATGGTATTATACTATTAAACATATGTTTTTTCGCATAACGTGCCAAGGTACGTATTTACAAGGAGGCTAAATCCTCTGCTCCTGCAATGGCAGTCGCATTTTGCTCCGCAAAACAAGGAGGATTTTATGAAGCAGCATTTATACGCAACACCTGAATATATTACCGGACTGGATATTAAAAATGTACGAAACTCTTTAGGCATATCACAGAAAGATTTCGCAGCATTAATTCACTGTTCCAAAGCAACTATTGAACGATGGGAAATCAGTAAAGAACCAATCAATGGTCCTATTGTTCTCTTACTTGAGTTTCTGAAACGCGATACAGCTTATATAAACAATATTACCATTCCTGCTAAAGAATTCCCCTTGCGGTTATGGTACATGCATC
>JAUNPT010000059.1:0-9867 GCA_030536565.1 Eubacteriales bacterium
GAAAAACCATCTGCAAGAAAGAAGCTGTTTGCTGGAAGCAGGAAGTATGAAGATGATGCGGAAGATGTATCACCGACACTTGGAACAGCTGAGAAGCCATCTCGTTTTAACAGTAATAAGAAGGTGGTTCCAATTAAGGCTGCTGGTGGGAGAGGGCTTGAGGTAGTAGTTATAAGGCCAGAGTCTATGGAAGATGCGAGTGAGATTACGGATACATTATTAAGCGGTAAAGCAGTTGTTTTAAATCTTGAAGGTATTCATGTTGAAATTGCCCAGAGAATTATAGATTATTCAGCAGGTTCCTGTTATGCAATGAGAGGAAATCTACAGAAGATTACTAATTATATTTTTCTTGTGACACCACCTAATGTAGATATTTCAGGTGACATTCCGGAAATTGTAGCAGGTGGAATAGACCTTACGTCGTTTAAGAACGATATGAAGTTTTAAAGCAGATAATACATAAACGTATAATTAAGAACAATTAGTTATTGCCGCTTCCTGGTTTCACAGGGGAGTGGCAACTTTTAAAGAGAGAGGTAAATATGTCAAAGTCTATTACCATACATATGGATAAGAAACCAATATATGATATTAAAATAGAAAGAGATTTTAATATGCTTTCTGAAAGCTTTCTGAAGCTTGGGGTAAAAGGACATAAAATCTGTATAGTTACAGACAGCAATGTGGGTCCGATATATGCAAATGCTGTTAAGAAAGAGCTGGAAAAAACAAAAAACGAAGTTTATGTCTATACATTTGAAGCAGGAGAAAACAATAAAAATTTAGACACTGTTCAGAATGTATATGAATTTTTGATTAAAAACAATTTCGACAGAAAAGATATGCTGGCTGCTTTGGGTGGCGGTGTTGTCGGAGATTTGACAGGCTATACAGCTGCCACATATCTTAGAGGCATTGACTTTATCCAGATTCCAACATCTCTTTTAGCACAGGTTGACTCAAGTATAGGTGGAAAAACAGGTGTTGATTTCAGAGCGTATAAGAATATGGTGGGAGCTTTTTATCAGCCAAAGCTTGTATATATGAATATTTCTGTTCTTAATTCTTTAAGTAAAAGACTGTTTAATTCTGGCTTTGGTGAACTTATTAAACATGGTTTAATAAAAGACAGGGAGTTTTTTAATTGGTTAAAAACAAATGTTAAAGAAATCAAGGCACTCAATCAGGATACACTTGAAAAAATGATTGAGACAAGCTGTAATATCAAGAAAAATGTTGTTGAAAACGACCCAAAGGAACAGGCAGAGAGAGCTTTGCTTAATTTTGGACATACATTAGGTCATGCGATAGAGAAGCTTATGGATTTTAAGCTGTATCATGGTGAATGCGTTGTTCTGGGAATGATTGCAGCACTTAAGATTACACAAATGAGAGGCCTGATAACTGAAAAGGAATATGAAGCTGCATATGAAATGTTTAAATTGTATGAATTTCCACTGACAGTTACAGGAATATCCATTGAAGACACTATTCTTGTATCGAAAAGTGATAAAAAGATGGAGGGCAGTGTTATTAAATTTATTCTTCTTAATGCAGTTGGAAATGCTTATATAGACAGAACAGTAACAGAAGACGAGATGAGAAAAGCGCTTGAAAACATAATAATATAATATTAAGCTGCAAATGTAATTATATTGGGAGAAGATTAAAGCATGGAAAAGAAAAGAAAAATATTTTTATGGGTGTATTTAGCAGGAATGGCAGTTTTAGTTTTTTTAGACCAGATAACGAAAATTGCTGCAGAAAATAAATTATATAATAAAAAAGCATTTGTAATTATTGATGGTTTTTTTGAGCTTTCATATCTTCGTAATTCAGGGGCCGCATGGGGAATGCTTAGTGGTAAAAGAATATTTTTTCTGTTGATAACATTATTTATGCTTGGTGTGATTACATATGCTGTAATAAAGATGCCAGCTGTAAAGAAGATGATTCCGCTTGAATGTGTCTGTATACTGTTAGGGGCTGGAGCGGCCGGTAATTTTATAGACAGGCTTGTGTTTGGATATGTAAGAGATTTTATATATTTTAAGGCTATTAATTTTCCTGTATTTAATGTGGCAGACAGTTATGTGACGGTTGCTGAGATTTTGTTTATTATTCTTATATTTTTTGTTTATGATGAGGCGGATTTTGATTTTTTAAAGTTTAATAATAAGAAAGATGATAAATAGTGATTGTGGGTGAGTTATGAATAAAACAGAACAGTTTCATTTGACGTCAGATTATTGTGATGCAGGAGAACGGATTGATAAGTATATTTCTGATGAGCTTGAAGGTTATTCAAGGTCATTTGTCCAAAAAATGATTAAAGATGGTATGGTTCTGGTTAATGGAAAAGCGGTTAAGGCTAATTATAAGCTGGGGACTGAAGATATAATAGATGTTACAGTCCCAAAACTTATAGCACCAGAGATTATAGAGCAGGATATACCGTTGGATATTTTGTATGAAGATGAAGATATAATAGTTGTGAACAAACCAAAGGGTATGGTTGTTCATCCTGCGGCAGGACATTATGAAGATACGCTTGTCAATGCTCTTATGTTTCACTGTAAAGACCAGCTTTCAGGTATTAACGGTGTTATGAGACCAGGCATTGTGCATAGAATAGATATGAATACAACGGGTGTTATTGTTGCCTGTAAAAATGATTATGCACACAATGCAATTGCTGCACAGCTTAGTGTGCATTCTATTACAAGAAAATACTGTGCAATTGTACATAATCCATTTTCAGCAGCTTATGTAACTGTCGATGCTCCTATTGGAAGAAATCCTGTAGACAGAAAAAAGATGGCTGTGGACAAAAAAAACGGAAGAAGGGCAGTTACACATTATAAAGTACTTGAAAATTTTAATAAATTTGCATATGTGGAGTGTCAGCTTGAAACGGGCAGGACTCATCAGATAAGAGTGCATATGGCAAGCATAGGGCATCCACTTTTGGGTGATGACGTATATACTATGGCTAAATCACCATATAAACTCACAGGTCAGACTTTGCATGCAAGGATTCTTGGCTTTGTTCACCCAAGAACATCAGAATATATGGAATTTGAAGCTCCGGTTCCAGAATATTTTGAAAATGTATTAAAGGATTTAAGAATGAAAAACAGATAATTTTGTGAAAATTTATATAATTTTTGTGGATTTTTTAAACAATTTGATATATAATATACATAAATCAAAAAGTACTTGTTTATCTAGAATTGACAGGCAGAATTTGGAGGTATATGTATTATGGATGAGAGAACAGTTATTACTATTGGACGTGAATTTGGTAGTGGTGGACATGAGATTGGTATGAAGCTGGCTGAGAAGCTGGGGATTAAGTGCTATGACAAGGAATTATTGGAGCTTGCTGCCAAGCAGAGCGGCCTGTGTGAAGAACTTTTTGCATCTCAGGACGAAAAGCCAACCAATAGTTTTTTATATTCCCTTGTAATGGATACATATTCATTAGGTTATACCAATTCATATGTTGATATGCCAATTAATCACAAGGTGTTTTTGGCGCAGTTTGATGCGATTAAAAAGCTTGCTGAAAAAGAATCCTGTGTTATTGTTGGACGCTGTGCAGATTATGCATTGGAAGATAATCCATTTGCGGTCAGTGTGTGGATTAAAGCAAGTATGAACAACAGAGTTCAGAGAATTAAAAGAATTTATGAACTTAATGATTCTAAGGCTGCCGACCTTATTCAGAAGACAGATAAGAGGAGAGCAAGCTATTACAACTATTATTCAAGTAAGAAGTGGGGCGAGGCAAAGAGCTATGACCTTTGTATTGACAGTGGAATACTTGGAATTGATGGTGCAATTGAAATGATTTTGAAATTCATTGAATTAAAGGAAAAAAATCTTAAGTAATAAACAGGTTTTAATATGAAGTTAAAGGGCTATAGTCGTATAAAGAAAATTAATGTTAAAGGATGGCTGTTAGGAGGAAATTCTAAGATTTATGCTGTAATCTTAATTTTATTTCTGGCAGCTGTTCTTTTTGTGTTTAAATCAGTGACAGCTATGAATGTTGATAATGACACTGAGCAGACACAGGGATATACCGAAGAACAGACGCAGGAACAAAGCTCAATATACGTTGCTGAAAATCAGAAATATTTAATTAAGGTCAACAAATCAAAAAATTTCATGAAAATATATACCATGGATAATAATATGGAATTTACAGAGGTATGGAATTCATTTTGGTGTTCAGTAAATAATTCAGTGGATGTGGGCAGGACATTCATTTCTGATAAGTCGGTATGGTATAAGATTAAAGACAGTGCATATGGTCATTATGCTAATAGGCTTGATAGTGGTGCATGGATATATTCTGTTCCATATTACTCCCAGGATATATCACGTTTAAACATTAATCTGTATAACAATCTTGGCAAAGCGACTAAAACCGGCTCTATTTATATAGAGGCGGGAAATGCAAAGTGGATATATGAAAATTGTGGTAATCAGACAGTCGTAGAAGTTTATGAGGATATGGCTGAACCAATACCAGATGGACTGCTGCAGATGGAAACACTGCCTAATGGTTCGTCTTATGACCCGTCAGACATGCCAAAGAGCAGTGATGGAGCATGTCCCGCACCTATTAATTATATGAGGGTTGTAAAGGGGAAAGTTATTACTGTAGGTTCAGCTTTTGACCCAATGGAAGGTGCTTCGGCTTTTGATATGAACGGTAATGATATAAGCTCATATATTAAGGTTGAGGGAAATGTTGATACTACAAAAGAAGGAGTCTATCCGCTTACATACTCTATTTTAGATATATATGGAAAGTCTCTTTCATATTACAGGGAAGTTACAGTAACGTCTCAATGATTTAAAACCTCTTTTACTAAAAAAATTCTTTGTGAAAATGCATATATATGCTATAATAACAAAGTTATTATTAGGAAAAAGAGGTTATTTGTATGTCACAGACAATTATTATGATTACTATTGCCGTATACCTTGTTATGGTAGTTGCAATAGGGTTTGTCTTCACCAAGAAGAATAATACAGTTGATGATTTCTATCTTGGTGGAAGAAAGCTTGGTCCATTTGTTACAGCTATGAGTGCGGAAGCATCAGACATGAGCAGCTGGCTTTTAATGGGACTTCCGGGGGTTGCATATTTATCAGGCGTGGCAGATGCCACTTGGACAGCTCTTGGTCTTGCTATAGGTACATATGTAAACTGGCTCATCGTTGCTAAGAGAATCAGAAAGTATTCACAGGGCTATGAAGCATTTACACTGCCAGATTTCTTCTCAAAAAGATTTGGAGATAATAAGAATATTTTAACATTTATATCTGCAATTGTTATTATTGTATTTTTTATTCCATACACAGCTTCAGGCTTTGCTGCATGTGGAAAATTATTTTCAGGCCTATTTGGAAGCGATTATTTGTTATCTATGATTGTAAGCGCAGTTGTTATCGTAACTTATTGTACACTTGGAGGTTTTCTTGCTGCCAGTACAACAGATTTAATTCAGAGTATTGTTATGACAATTGCTTTATTTGTAGTGGTTGGTTTTGGAGTTGAAACGGCTGGTGGTTTCGATGCGGTTATCAGCAATGCACAGTCACTTCCAGGATATTTAGATATGTTTAGTTCACATGTGGCTGCGTCAAACGGTGCAAAGCCATACAGTCTGCTTTCTATTTGCTCTACATTGGCATGGGGACTTGGGTATTTTGGTATGCCTCATATTCTTCTTAGGTTTATGGCTATTGAAGATGAGAATAAGCTGAAGCTGTCAAGAAGAGTTGCAACGATATGGGTAGTGATTTCTCTTGCAGTTGCAGTATTTATTGGTATTGTTGGATTAGGCATCTCTAAAACAGGCGCTATTGAAATGCTTACAGGAAGTAATTCTGAAACAATTATTATGAAGATTACACATCTTTTAAGCTCCAACGGAGCATTTGCGGCAGTTATTGCAGGTGTGATTTTAGCTGGTATTCTTGCAGCTACGATGTCAACAGCTGACTCGCAGCTATTGGCAGCTGCATCCAGTGTTTCACAAAATCTGTTTACAGACTGCTTTAAGATTAAACTAAGCCAGAAAAAATCAATGATGATTGCAAGAGTTACAGTTGTTATCATTTCAATAATATCTATTATCCTTGCCAGTGACCCTAAAAGTTCGGTATTTGATATCGTTTCTTTTGCATGGGCTGGTTTTGGAGCAACCTTCGGCCCGGTTGTTTTAGCAGCACTTTTCTGGAAGAATGCCAACAAATATGGCGCGATTGCCGGTCTTTTAACTGGCGGGGTTACAATTTTTGTATGGAAATATGGTATTTCAAAAATCGGAGGAGTATTTGCAATATATGAACTGCTCCCTGCATTTGTGGCTGCGTTAGTCACAATAGTTGTTGTCAGCAAGCTTACAGGTAAGCCGGATAAGGAAGTGCTTGATAAATTTGAAGAAGTAAGAAGCGCATAAAAAGTAATTAGATATTTATTCATGAAAAAGCCATTATATGAATCTGCTTAAAATTCATACAATGGCTTTCTTAATATTAATTAAAGTAGTGCGTTTCACCACCCTTAACCTCTACATAATCTTTATCATTAACTTTCATCCATGCTGAAGCAGCAGATGGGTTATATACAAATGAATTGTCAGCAGCAAATTGAAGATTGTCAAATACTTTATTGTAATCAATGATTTCAATATTAGTTGCATACCAGATATCATCATGGCCGCAAATCATTTCACAGAAATCTTCAATAACATTCCAGTTGTCATTTCTGGTAAATTCAAAGCTGTGTCCCCATACATACATCATATATAAGTACTGGGATTTTTTAAGGTTCATAAATTCTTTTCCAAATTCAATAAGATTGTGATTATGGTGGCATGTAGGAAGCCATCGCATATAATCCTCAGGCATATTAAAGCCTGTGGCATCACCTAGGAGTATTGGGCCCTGGGCATGCTTGGCAAGGCTTTTTCCAGCATATACGTCCGCATACTGGTCAGCTGCGATTCTTGCATATTCAATTCCTAAATCAGCAGCAATTCTGCAGATTCTTTCATCACAGGCACCATTTGGAAATGCCATACCGCGGATTGTATAGCCCATGATTTTTTCAAGTGAAATTCTGTCATCAAGAATTTCATGTACTATTTCAGTGTTAGGACATCTTGAAATTGTCGGGTGGGTGCATGTATGTACAGCGACCTCGTGACCTGAATACAAATCTTTCCATTCATTCTGAGGTATTCTGATTTCAGGGTCAATTATGCCAGAATTAAGATTGAAGGTAGCCTTGATTTTGTTTTTATTAAATATAGAAACGAGACGTCGGTCTTCAAGTTTTCCGTCATCATAGCTAAGAGTTAACACCTTGTGCTTTCCGCCTGGAAATGCTTTGTATATTTTGTTCATTGTTGTTATCCTTCCATATAAGCAGATTTTAATAATAAATTCTATTAAATTGTATACCAATTCACAATATTTGTCGACATGATTTTGCCGGCTTTTTTAAATGGCTTTTTTATATTCAACTCAAGGTATTTGTGTAAAAGAGTCATAGTAAATAGTTGTCTAATAGTGTAATAAAAGCTGAAATAAATGAAACTTTTGATATGCTGCTGCAATAGGTCAGGGGTATATCTAAAACATGTGTATCGTTAATATAAATATGTGCATTTCCTGCATAAGTTCCTGAATAGACAGGTGCATTGACTGCAGACGGTATATCATACAGTATATTTACGCTGTCAAAGTCAGAGAGGAGCGTATCGTAAGGATACTGGTTCTGAACATATGCGTAGTCAGAATCACCCTTATATACTTTAACTGGAGTGGTTAGGATTTCACAGCCAAGAATTTCTTTTTTATAGTAGTGCTCTCTTGCATAATTTAGCAAAAGACGGGCGTCCTTCCATTTTCGTGTCTTGTCAGGAGGCCAGCCGCAGGCAAGAAGTGCGACGATAAAGGTTCTTCCGTCTGCTTTATAGGCACAGACATAACAGTAACCTGCATTGCCTGTAAATCCGGTTTTCCCCGCAATAATATTTTCATACATGTTTAGGAAGGCGTTTGCGTTAGTTACGGTATATGTGGATTTGTTTGAGAGGTCGCTAAAGGAATAGGATTTTGTCTGGCATATAGCATTAAACTCAGGCACATCAATACATTTAGACATGACAATGGCAAGCTCATATGCAGTAGTACAGTGTTCTCCGGTTTCGTCAGCTGCATCAAGACCATTTGGCGTAATGTAATAGGTATGCGTGCAGCCCCAGCTTTCAGCCTGCTGATTCATAAAGCATGCAAAAACCTGTACAAGTGCTTTGCTTTCTTCGGCTTTTAAACCAGATAATACAGATGAATCATCAGAGGCAAGCATTTCAGAGGTTAAAAAAGACAGATTTATGTCCTTAAATGTATCGTTGGATATCATAGCGGGATTTGTGCACAGATAATGAAAAGCATAATTCTCTGCAATGATTACGGCAGTGTCGTTATGTGATTTCAGCATTAGGGAATACAACAAATCTGATAAACGAAACTGCTGGCCTTTGACAGCATTTAACTGAACATCGGGCATTGAGGCTGCATACGCAGATGTGGTGGCGGTGTAATTATCAGGAATGCATTTTAGTGCCAGATAACAGGTCATTATTTTTGTGGTGCTTGCCATTGGAGCCTGTGCATCAGGATTTTTTCCATATAAAAGACGTCCGGAATCACCATCAATCAGGGCGCAATATCTGGAGTAAAGCTTACCCTCTGAAAGAGTGCCGGAGGCTGCTTTAACTGTAAAAGAAGATGTGAGGCTGAAAACCAGAAAAAATATAAAAATTGAAATATAAAATTTTTTTTTAGATATGCTAAACATTTAAAAATCCTAAAAAGCTTTGTATATAAATATGCAGGATTGCTTTACTAATATGTAGATTTTGGTATATTATATACTTAAGATTTAAAGTACATATTTAAGGAGAAATGCATGAGCTATATAGAATTTAAAGATGTAAAAAAGATATATAAAATGGGCGACGTTAAGATAAAAGCACTTTCAGGTGCGGATTTCACAATTGAAAAAGGAGAATTTGCTGTTATTGCAGGCCCAAGCGGTGCAGGAAAAAGTACAATCTTAAATCTTTTAGGTGGTATGGATACCTGTACAACAGGACAGATTATAGTTGATGGTAAGCATATAGAGGAATTTAGTTCAAGGGAATTAACTACATACAGAAGGTATGATATTGGTTTTGTTTTCCAGTTCTACAACCTTGTCCAGAATCTGACAGTTTTGGAAAATGTAGAGCTGGCGACACAGATTTGTAAGAACCCGTTAGATGTTGAAGAAACTATTAAGGCTGTAGAGCTTGGGGACAGAATGAAAAATTTCCCTTCACAGCTTTCTGGAGGGGAGCAGCAGAGAGTATCAATTGCCAGAGCACTTGCAAAGAATCCAAAGCTGCTGCTTTGCGATGAACCTACTGGAGCTTTGGATTATAATACAGGCAAGGCTATATTAAAGCTTTTGCAGGATACCTGCAGAGAAAAGAAAGTGACGGTAATTGTAATTACGCATAATCTTGCACTGACAAAAATGGGTGATAAGGTTATTCATGTAAAAAATGGCAGGGTTTCAGCTATAGAGATAAATGAAAATCCAACGCCAGTGGAAGAAATTGAATGGTAAGGAGCATATGTAATGGGAAAGCTGAATTTTAAGGATTTAATAAGAGAAATAAAATCATCTTTCGGCAGATTTTTTGCAATATTTGCCATAGCTCTTATTGGAGTGGCATTTTTTGCAGGCGTGACTGCTTCCTCCTACGACATGAAATACTCTGCTGATAA
>JAUNPT010000059.1:9877-12862 GCA_030536565.1 Eubacteriales bacterium
AGACATGATGGCATCACTTGATAAGTATTATGATGATAATAACATGATGGATATAAGGCTTTTATCAACAGTAGGCTTTGATGATGATGACATTGATGCTATAAGAGCTGTTGATGGTCTTGATGGTGTATTTGCAGGACATAACATGGATGCTGTAACGCTTGTAGACCATGTGCAGTCTGCAGTTAAGATAATGTCTCTGCCAGATGAAGGGCTTACACAGAATAATAAAGACTATATAAATCAATTAAGGATAAAAGAAGGCAGACTTCCACAGAACAGCTCAGAATGTGTTGTGAAGTATGAATCAGCCAAGGGAAATCTTGTGGAGATAGGCGAAAGCATTACGCTTAAATCTGATACTGATAAACCGATAGAGGAATCGCTGAAGGAAGCCACACTGACAGTTGTGGGTATTGTATATACTCCATATTATTTATCTTATGAACTGGGTTCAACTACGGTTGGCAACGGAGAATTAAGCTATTGTGTATTCGTAAACAACAGTGCATTCCTTGAAAAATATTATACAGAGGTTTTTGCAACGGTATCAGGTGCGAAAGATTTAGATACATATAGTGATGAATATTTCAAAAAAACAGACAGGATTGCCGATGATTTAAAGTCAATGTCAAAAAAAAGAATCAACGACAAGACAGCTTCAATTAAGGCGGAATTTGAACAGGAAAAAATAACGAGAAGAAAAGAGGCACAGGAGAACATAAGGAAAAATGTCGTAGAGCAGCTCACCAGGCAGTACCAGTCGTATTATCCGGGGATTGATGTGCAGCAGATGATTGCCCCATACGTTGAGCAGGCGTATAATCAGGCACTTGCTGCTTTTGATTTTACACAGATAGATACAGCTGTAGACAATGCAATGAATGAGACGCTCAATAATTCTTCTGATTGGAAATGGTATGCGCTTACAAGAAATGAGATTTATTCATTCAGGGATTATGAATCATCAGCTGACAGAATGTCTGCTATAGCAACAGTATTTCCTCTTTTCTTCCTTTTTGTGTCGGGACTGGTGTGCCTTACAACTATGACAAGAATGGTTGATGAAGAAAGAGAGCTTATAGGTACATATAAGGCATTAGGCTATGGGAAAATGGCAATTGCATTTAAATATATAATGTATGCCTTTACTGCTTCAATAACAGGAGGTGTTATAGGCTGTGCTGCAGGTTTAAGACTTTTTCCGACAGTAATATACAATGCATGGAATATTGTTTATGAGCTGCCGGAAATATCCTATGCAAATCACTGGTTTTTGTCGGTAATTGCAATTTCCAGCATGGTTTTGGTTACAGTGCTTGCTGCATTTTATGCATGCTACAGCGAACTTACTGCTATGCCTTCTGTACTTATGAGACCTAAGTCGCCGAAGAAAGGCAAGAAAATACTTCTTGAGAGGATACCGTTTATATGGAAGCACTTCTCATTTACAATGAAAGTTACCATGAGAAACCTGTTCAGGTATAAGAAAAGATTCCTTATGACAGTTGTTGGCATTGCTGGCTGCACAGCACTTTTAATGATAGGCTTTGGAATAAAAGACAGTATTTCAGGACTTATAAGGAAGCAGTTTGAGGAAATTCTAAAATATGATTTTGAAATGACATTTTCGGATAGTGCCAATACAGTTATGAAGGATGATGTATATTATGAGCTTGATAATGATTCTGAAATAGATTCATATATTGCTGATTATCATTATGTTTCACAGGTTGACAGCAAAGAAGCTGAGGAGGATAAGGAAGCATCTGTTTCAGTTATTTTTGATAAAGAAAAATACAAGGATTTTGTGACATTCAGGCGAAGAAAGTCACAGACTGGGACAGCACTTGATGATGAGGGTGTTTTAATATCTGAAAAACTTGCAAGAGATCTTAAGGCTGAGATAGGAGATTATATCACTATTGAGAATGGCCGCAAGGATAAGCTTGAGGTAAAGGTTTCAGGTATTGTTGAAATGTATGTAAACCACTTTATCTATATGTCTGCAGCATATTACGAAAAGCTTACGGGTGAGATGCCGGATTATAATCATGTTATTGGTAAAATGACAGATGCAGGAATTGATGCAGAAAACCATACGGGAGAAAAATATCTTTCTAAGGAAAGCATTTCCGGTATAACATTTTTTACTGCTAATATAGGCAAATTTAAAAACATGATTGAATCGTTGAATATAGTAACATATGTATTGATAATATCAGCAGCATCACTGGCATTTGTAGTCCTGTATAATCTTACGAATGTCAATGTTTCAGAAAGAGTGCGTGAAATTGCGACTATCAAGGTGCTTGGATTTTATGATACAGAAGTAGGCTCCTATGTTTACCGTGAGAATGCATTTATTACGGTAATTGGTTCTTTTGTCGGAATCATACTTGGAATAATGCTCCATGGGTATATTATGAGAACAGTGGAGATGGGAGCGGTTATGTTTGGAAATGAAATTAACTGGACCTCATATGTGATTTCTTTTGCATTGACAGTGCTTTTCGCGGCAGCTGTTAATCTTGCAATGTATAAAAAATTAAAGGATATTCCTATGGTGGAATCTTTAAAATCAATTGAATAATACATGCTTTTAAGAATATTTAAAGCTGTCCTTTCATATATTGTGAAAAACATATGAAAGGGCAGCTTTTTATGATTAAAGAGGACAGGTTGAATGAGATTATCAGGTTGTTTCCGTCAGATATGAAGGAAGAAATACATTTTGAGAAACTAAGATATACACAGCTTAGAGAGTTAAGGGTTCGTGTAAACCAAAATATAAGGATTCGTACATGTGATGGAGAAATAACCATAGACAGCTTTAAGGCACAAGAAGAACAGATTTATAAAATTATCGAAAAGGCATGTGAATATTCGCTATATTCTTATGAAGACAATATGAAACAGGGATTTATAACTATAAAAGGGGGACACAGAATTGGAATTGGTGGACATGTTCTGATGGAGTCTGGG
>JAUNPT010000218.1 GCA_030536565.1 Eubacteriales bacterium
TAAATATATTTATATAATAAAGACTTTTGATGATATGACTTAATTTAATAAAAAAATATTATATTTTTATTCAAATAATTTATTTTTGTGTTGCAATTTAATCAGATAAAGTGTATTATAGCATAAGTCTGTATATGCAGATTAAAGAAAATAAAGAACCCAGGAGGAATAATTCATTATGCAGTATTGCGAGATGAGTAAAGAAGAATTATTAACATTAAAAAATGAATTAGATAAGCAGTATACTGAAGCTAAGGCAAAAGGACTGAAGCTTGATATGTCAAGAGGAAAGCCTTCAGCTACACAGCTTAATGTTTCACTTGGATTATTGGATGCAATTAACAGCACTTCAGATTTAACAGCAGAAGATGGTATGGATTGCAGGAATTATGGTGGGCTTGATGGTATCCCAGAAGCAAAAAAACTAATGGCAGATATGATGGATACAACTCCTGAGCATGTAATTATATATGGTAATGCTAGTCTTAATATTATGTACGATCAGGTTTCAAGAGCATATACACATGGTTTATTGGGAAATACTCCTTGGTGTAAGCTTGACAGGATTAAATTTTTGTGTCCGGTACCAGGATATGACAGACATTTCGCCATAACTGAAAGATTTGGAATTGAAATGATTAATATTCCTATGTCAGTGAATGGTCCTGATATGGATATGGTTGAAGAATATGTAAATAATGACCCGGCAGTCAAGGGAATATGGTGTGTACCTAAGTATTCAAATCCGCAGGGATTTACATATTCTGATGATACAGTAAAGAGATTTGCAAATTTAAAGCCGGCAGCAAATGATTTTAGAATATTCTGGGATAATGCATATATCATTCATCATCTCTATGAAAATCAGCAGGATACAATTCTTGATATCATTTCAGAATGTGAGAAAGCTGGAAATCCAGATATGGTATTTGAATTTGCATCAACATCAAAGGTAAGCTTCCCAGGTTCAGGTATTGCAGCATTGGCGGCTTCTGAAGCAAATATTGCAGACATAAAGAAGCAGCTTACAATCCAGACAATTGGACATGATAAAATAAATCAGCTAAGGCATGTGCGCTTCTTTAAAGACATAAATGGGTTAAATGCTCATATGATGAAGCACGCAGCTCAGATGAGACCAAAGTTCGAAGCAGTTTTGGAAGTCTTAAATACAGAGTTAAGTGGCTTGGGAATTGGTACATGGTATGCTCCGCGTGGTGGATACTTTATTTCTTTTGACGCTATGCAGGGCTGTGCGAAGAAGATTGTAGCAAAGTGTAAGGAAGCAGGTGTTAAGTTAACTAGTGCAGGTGCAACATTTCCATATGGTAATGACCCTGAGGATAGTAATATTCGTATTGCTCCTTCATTCCCAACACCGGAAGAAATGGCTCAGGCATCAGACCTTTTTGTATTGTGCGTTAAGTTAGTAAGCGTAGAGAAGCTTTTGGAAACAAAATAATTCTTAATATCGATACAACATCTGAATATGGGAATAGTAAATGATTCCCTATTCAGATGTTATAATTATTGCATTATTAGTTACATATGGAGGATAAAAATGGCGAAAATAGGTTTTATTGGAATGGGAAATATGGGATATGCAATGTTAAAAGGTGCCTTAAAAATGTTTGCCCCCACAGAAATTACATTTTCATGCCCAGATATGGAAAAATGTAAAAAAGTAAGTGAAGATACCGGCGTAAGATTTGCAGAAAGCAATGCAGAATGTGCCAATAATGCAAAATATATTGTGCTTGCTATAAAACCTCAGAATTATGATACGGTATTAAAAAATATTCATGATATTGTAACACC
>JAUNPT010000219.1 GCA_030536565.1 Eubacteriales bacterium
GATATCTCTGCAATTGGAAATTCTACACCCCTTGCTCCCATTCCTTTTATTTCAAAGCATATGTCTGAAGCCAAAGAAACTTATGCTGCCGACCTTACCAGCAATCAGACCAAGGCGAGTAATTTTCCATTTTTTACATGGTCACGAATCATGAAGGAGCTGGTAACTGAACAAAGCCAGGAGCTTATGATGCCCTCTCCTTCTGCTGGTATTTTTTTACTCCGTGAAGCTATAGCAAAACACCTTTATGATTACAGAGGTATGCAGATTTCTCCCAATCAGGTTATTATAGGTGCAGGAACTGAATATCTGTACAGTCTTTTAATCCAGCTGCTAGGGCAGGAAAAGACCTTCGCGATTGAAGACCCCGGTTATGGAAAAATCAGAATGATTTATGAAAGCAATAAGGTCAACGTGATAAGTATCCCTCTTGATGAAGATGGAATACATATGAAATCCCTTAAACAAAGTCAGGCAGACATTCTTCATATTTCTCCATCACATCATTATCCTACAGGAATCATCACTCCTATCAGCAGGAGGTATGAGCTTCTGGGCTGGGCGTTATGCGAAAACAACAGATATATAATTGAGGACGATTATGATTCTGAATTTCGCTTTTCAGGACGTCCAATACCTTCCCTGCAAAGCATTGACGTATGTGACAAGGTTATTTACATGAATACTTTTACAAAAAGTCTGTCTCCTACCATCAGAATCAGCTACATGGTACTTCCAAAAACTTTAATGAAGGAATTTAACAGCCGTCTGGGTTTTTACTCCTGTACCGTATCAAACTTTGAACAGTATACGCTTGCACGTTTTATTAATGACGGACATTTTGAAAAACACATAAACCGAATGAGAATCTTTTACAGGAAGCAAAGAGACATGCTTATTAATGCAATAAAGAAAAGCCCATTATCTGAATATGTACAAATTCAGGAAAAAGATGCAGGACTTCATTTTTTAATGTCAGTAAAAACCTCTGTTTCCGATGAGCTTCTAATAAAAAAAGCCCACAAATGCGGGCTTAAAATAAGATGCCTTTCCGAATACTATCATAACTCATCTTTCGCAGTAATGCATACTCTTGTAGTTAATTACTCCTCATTAGATGAGCATCAGATTGACAAGGCTATAGAATGCTTATTAAAGATTTTTGAGCACCTCTAATATCAGCTTCCATGTACGTTCTACTGAAGAAATGCTAAGTCTTTCCTTCGGTGTGTGAATATCTATAATCTCCGGGCCAAATGATACGCAGTCAAGGTATGATACCTTTTCTGCTATCATACCGCACTCAACTCCGGCATGAATTGCCTGTATCTGCGGCTTCTTTCCAGTCAGCCTTTCATATGCATCACTCATAATACCACGCAGTCTCGAATCCTGCTTATATTCCCAAGCCGGATAAGTTCCCGACAGTGTAACCTCACAGCCTATGACCTCTGCAAAATTCTGCATTTTTGCAATAAGATACTCCTTTTCACTCTCAACACTGCTCCTAAGAAGATAAGTAAGTAAAATCTCATCTTCATTTTCTTTGATAACACCAAGGTTAAGTGATGTCTGAACAAGACCCTTAATATCATTGCTCATCTTTACCACACCATCTTGAATATGCGTTAAGGCAAGAATAATCCTGCTGGTGGTTTCTGCGTTATACACTGCATTATTACCGCTGTCTCCCACTGCTGCATCAATCACCATAGCTGGATCAGTAACTGCATATTCTTTTTTAATCTTGTCAGCAGTCTTCCTGATAAGCTCAACAGCTAATTCCTTATCATTTCCGT
>JAUNPT010000060.1 GCA_030536565.1 Eubacteriales bacterium
TGGCTTAGGTCCTAGAACTGTTGGAAAGACTAATATTGGCTGCATATTTACTGGCACAAAAAATGGAAAAGAAAAGACTATTTACATATACAACGTATGTGACCATCAGGAGTGCTATAAGGAAGTAGGTTCACAGGCAGTCTCTTATACAACGGGAGTTCCAGCTATGATTGGAACAATGATGGCTGTAACTGGACAGTGGAAGAAGCCGGGGGTGTTCAATGTGGAAGAATTTGACCCAGACCCATATATGGAAGCGCTGAACAGATGGGGGCTTCCATGGATTGTAGATGAGAATCCACAGGTAGTTGAATAGGTGCAGGCGGTGTTTGTTTCTGAGCGAAAACAGACAGCCCGTTGCTTTTTGTGGCAAGTCGCTCAGAAATGAGGAGTATAATGACAATTAATGAATTGCGGACACCCTGCTATGTAATAGATGAGGAGGCTTTGATTCATAATCTTGAGATTTTAAAAAGAGTTGAAGACGAAGCTCAATGTAAAATACTTTTGGCCCAGAAGGCATTTTCATGTTATTATGAGTATCCCCTGATTGGAAAATATATCAGTGGGACTACAGCAAGCGGCCTTTTTGAGGCGAGACTTGGATATGAGGAAATGGGCAGGGAAAACCATGTGTTCTCACCAGCTTTTAAAGAAGAAGATATAAAAGAGCTTGTAAAAATATGCGACCATATAAGCTTTAACTCATTTTCGCAGCTGAAGAAATATAAGGAGGTCTGTATAAAATCAGGTGTGAGTGTTGGCATCAGAATCAATCCTGAATGGTCAACACAGGAGGGGCATGCAATATATGACCCTTGTGCACCGGGCTCCAGATTAGGTGTTACTCTGGATAATTTTGACGAGGAAGTTTTTAAAGGTGTTGAGGGTATTCATGTACATACACTTTGTGAGCAAAACTCAGATGACCTTGAAACAACGCTTGCGGCTGTGGAGGAAAAGTTTGGAAAATATATAAAACAGGCAGAATGGTTGAATCTTGGAGGAGGACATCATATTACCAGACAGGATTATGACGTGGACAGGCTTATAAGACTTGTCAGGTATATAAAGAAAAAATATGATGTTGAGGTATATCTAGAGCCGGGAGAGGCAGTGGCATTGAATGCAGGATATTTAATTACTACAGTTTTAGACATTGTTAAAAATGGAATAAATACACTTATATTAGATGCTTCAGCAGCATGTCATATGCCAGATGTGCTGGAGATGCCCTACAGGCCTCCATTAAAGAACAGCGGCAGTGCTGGAGAAAAGCCATATACCTACAGATTGTCCTCCTATACCTGTCTTGCAGGAGACGTAGTTGGTGATTATTCCTTTGATAAAGAAATTGCTGCTGGGGACAAGCTTGTATTTGAGGATATGGCGATTTATTCAATGGTTAAGAATAATACATTTAATGGAATCCCGCTGCCAGATATTGCAGTAAGACATAAAGACGGAGAGTGTGAGGTTATTAAAAGCTTTAGTTACGAGAATTTTAAATGCAGATTATAAAATAAAAGGATGGGATTATGAGGGCGTTAATAACAAAACCGAAGGAAGATGGCTTTCGTATGCCTGGGGAATTTGAACCTCACAGAGCAACTATAATGATATGGCCTGTAAGACCTGGCTCATGGCCTTATAAGGCGGTGGCTGCAAAAAATATTTTCAGCTATATTGCAGGAGTGCTTGCAGAGGGCGAAGATATCTATATGCTGGCTGACAGTGAGCATGTAAGGGAGGCGCAGGAGCATATATACAAAAGTGTAAGAGAAAGGCTTGCAAAGACTGGAAGTCTGGTTAATGAAGCAAAGCTTATATCAAGAATCCATGTACTTGAAATAGAATCAGATGATTCATGGGCAAGAGATGTGGGGCCGACATACGTAGTTAATGACAAAACAGGTGATGTCCGTGGTATTAATTGGGCCTTCAATGCATGGGGAGGCACTTATGACGGATTGTACCAGCATTGGTCAAAAGATGATGCAGCTGCAAAAAGTTTTATGGAAAAGACGGAGCCTGATACAGGTGCCTTCTATGATGCGGTGCCTTTTGTTCTTGAGGGAGGCTCTATACATTCAGACGGTGAGGGTACAGTTATTGTGACTGAAAGCTGTCTGTTAAGTGCTGGAAGAAATCCACAGCTTTCAAAAGAGCAGATAGAGGAAAAGCTTAAGGACTATCTCGGTGCTGAAAAGATAGTATGGCTTCCCAGAGGCATATATAATGATGAAACTAATGAGCATGTAGACAACGTGTGTGCATATGTCAAACCGGGCGAGGTGGTTCTTGCGTGGACAGATGATGAAAATGACCCACAGTATGAGCTTTCAAAGGCGTGTCTTAAGTGCCTTGAAAATGAAAGAGATGCCAGAGGAAGAAAATTCACAGTGCATAAGCTGTTAATTCCGGATAACCCGGTCTGTATTACGAAAGAGGAGCTGGCAGGCTTTGAATTTGAGGAGGAAGAGGATAAACGGGAGATTGGAGAAAGACTTGCCGCAAGTTATGTAAATTTCTATATTGCCAATAAGTCGGTCCTTGTTCCGCAGTTTGGAGATATTAATGATAAGAAAGCAATTGATTTGCTTGGCGGTCTTTTTAAGGAAAGGAAAATAGTACCAGTGCCTGCAAGGGATATTATTGCGGGCGGTGGAAATATCCACTGCATTACCCAGCAGATTCCTAAGGCCTGTTTGGAAAATTACTTAGAAAAGGAGTTAAGCCATGAGTGATAGATTGGTTAAGGTGGCTGCGGTTCAAATGAGCTGTGGGAGTAATGTGGAAGAAAATATCAACAAGGCGGACAGGCTTGTACGTAAGGCAGCATCTGAAGGAGCACAGATTATTCTTCTTCCGGAGCTCTTTGAAAGGCAGTATTTTTGTCAGGAAAGAAGATATGAGTATTATGAATTTGCCCAGACTGTCAGTGATAATGCTGCAGTTAAGCATTTTACAGCAGTGGCCGAGGAACTGTCAGTTGTAATTCCCGTAAGCTTTTATGAAAGAGATAATAACAGGCTTTATAACACTGTGGCAGTAATAGACGCCGATGGAAGTAATCTTGGGATTTACAGGAAAACACATATCCCAGATGACCATTATTATCAGGAGAAGTTCTACTTCTCGCCTGGAGATACGGGCTTTAAGGTATTTAAGACTAAGTATGCCGCAATTGGGGTAGGTATATGCTGGGACCAGTGGTTTCCTGAAACAGCAAGGGCAATGGCTGTGAAGGGTGCTCAGCTGCTGTTCTACCCAACAGCAATAGGCTCGGAACCAATTCTTGAATGTGACAGTATGCTGCACTGGAGGAGAGTAATGCAGGGCCATGCTGCAGCTAATCTTATGCCGGTTATTGCTGCAAACAGAACTGGCCATGAAGATGTAAGGCCATGTAAGGCGAATGGAAATCAGAAATCAGAGCTTTTGTTTTACGGGTCTTCATTTATTACAGACAATACCGGAGAGCTTCTGGTACAGGCAGACAGGGAAAGCGAATGTATAATAGCCGCACAGTTTGATTTAACGGCAATGGATAAGGAAAGATTAAGCTGGGGAATATTTAGGGACAGAAGGCCTGAATGTTATAGATTTGACTAAGTGTGGTAAAATTACAGCATATTATGAAATGAGGATTTTTATGGATAAACATATATGCGTGGGGCTTCTGGCCCATGTCGATTCAGGCAAAACTACTCTTTCAGAGGCATTATTGTATAAGACTGGTGCTATTCGCTCTCTGGGCAGAGTTGATAATAGAAATGCTTTTTTGGATACGAATGCTATGGAAAGAGCAAGAGGAATTACAATATTTTCCAAGCAGGCGCAGTTAAAGACAGAGGGGCTGGAGCTTACAATTCTTGATACACCGGGACATGTGGATTTCTCGGCTGAAATGGAAAGGACGCTTCAGGTCCTTGATTATGCGGTGCTGGTTATAAATGGAAGTGAAGGCGTACAGGGACACACAGAAACTCTCTGGCGCCTTTTGCTGCGATTAAGGATTCCGGTTTTTATATTCGTAAATAAAATGGATCAGTCACAGCTTAGGCGAAATCAGCTGATGGAACAGTTAAGAAATAAGCTGTCTTCTTCCTGCGTGGATTTCACGACAACTGACTATGAAGAAATTGCGATGTGTCAGGAGGAGGCACTGGAATATTTTCTTGAAAACGACTGTGTTACTGATGAGCATATTAGAGGTATGATTGCAGACAGAAAATTATTTCCGGTTTATTTTGGTTCGGCTCTTAAGCTGGAAGGCATTGATGAATTAATTTCCGGGCTTTCAAAATATTCAGTTATAAAAAAATATCCAAAGGAGTTTGGTGCAAAGGTATACAAAATTGCCAGAGATGAGCAGGGAAACAGACTGACATTTTTAAAGGTAACAGGTGGAGTATTAAAGACGAGACAGCAGATTGGTGATGAGAAAATAAACCAGCTGAGGGTATACTCAGGAGATAAGTTTACGCCAGCCATGGAGGTTTTAGCAGGACATATATGTGCAGCGGCAGGGCTTATGGAAACTTACGCAGGACAGGGCCTTGGAACAGAGCATGCCAGTGAAATGCCTGTATTAGAGCCGGTGCTAAATTATGAACTGCTTCTTCCTGCAGATGTAGATGCAGTGCAGCTGCTTCCAAAATTAAGACAGCTAGAGGAGGAAGAACCAGAGCTGCATATTGTATGGAACCCGCTTTTAAAAAAAATTCAGGTGCAGATTATGGGAACCGTTCAGATTGAAGTGCTTCAGAGTCTTATTAGAGAAAGATATGGAGTAGAGGTAACATTTGGGACGGGAAGTATTGTATATAAAGAGACTATTAAAAATATTGTTGAGGGAGTGGGGCACTTTGAACCTTTAAGACATTACGCCGAGGTGCATCTGCTTCTTGAGCCTAAGGAGGCAGGAAGCGGACTGGAAATTCTTTCTGACTGCAGTGAAGACATGTTGGACAGGAACTGGCAGAGACTTATTCTTACACATTTACATGAAAAAGAACATATAGGTGTACTTGCAGGTATGCCTATTACAGATATGAGAATTACGCTTAAGGCGGGAAAAGCACATCAGAAGCATACCGAAGGAGGAGATTTCCGTCAGGCAACCTACAGAGCGCTGAGACAGGGACTTATGCAGGCTGAGTCAGTGCTTTTAGAACCATTTTATTCTTTTACGCTTGAGCTGCCATTGGAAAATGTGGGAAGGGCAATGTCAGATTTAGAAAGAATGCATGCGGTATTTACTTTGGAGCAGAATGGGACAGATGCAGGGAAGTCGGTTATAACAGGTCTGGTTCCGGTTTCAACACTCGGGGACTATCAGACAGAGGTTATTGCATATACTAAGGGACAGGGGCAGTTAAGCTGTTGTTTAAAAGGGTATGGGCCCTGTCATAATGAGGCTGAGGTAATTGAACAGATTGGATATGATGCGGAAAGTGATGTTGAAAATACATCAGCTTCGGTGTTTTGTTCTCATGGAGCAGGTTTTACCGTTAACTGGCGGGAGGTTCCCTCTTATATGCATCTTGAGAGCATTTTGGGAAAAAAGACAGATGAGGAGAGTGCTTTAACAGGAAAACAGTTATCAAGAAGGGTATCAGATGAGCCGATGGGCACAGATGAGATTGATGCAATTCTTAAGGAAACTTATTTTGCAAACAGTAAAGCTCAAAGCAATAAATGGAAACGAAAAGGTGGAATACCTGAGGCACATTTTGTATATAAGGGAAAAGAGCAGAATCAGAATACAAACGAAAATTATCTGCTTGTTGACGGATACAATATTATATTTGCATGGAAAGAATTAAGTGAACTGGCCAAGGTTAATATAGACGGGGCAAGAGGAAGGCTGCTTGACATTATGTGCAACTATCAGGGAATGAAAAAATGCAGGCTTATTGTGGTTTTTGATGCATACAGGGTTAAAGGGCATGATGAGGAAATTTTAGATTACAACAACATTCATGTGGTTTATACCAGGGAGGCAGAGACAGCAGACCACTATATTGAGAGATTTGCACATGAAAATGGCAGGAAATATAATGTTCGTGTGGCAACCTCAGATGGGCTGGAACAGATAATTATCAGAGGAAATGGCTGCCGGCTGGTTTCAGCAAGAGAGTTTGAGATGGAGGTTTATGATTTAGAGCAGAGTATAAGAGATGAATATTTAGGTAAATCCTATTGATAATCTGTGGCAGGTGTACTTTTTGTATTGTATAATATTATTTACATAAAATATGAAAGAGGTAAAACTAATGAATACATTATGGGTAATAGGAGATTCTACATTAAGCAGCTTTGAGGATAAATATTACTATCCAAGATATGGTTATGGAACAATGCTTGATAAATATCTCGACAAAACGATTACAGTTAAAAATATAGCGCTTTCAGGACGAAGCAGCAAAAGCTACACAACGGAGCCTGAATACAAAGAGCTTATTGCAGGAATGGACAAAGGGGATTTTCTTATAATTGGCTTTGGGCATAATGATGAGAAGACAGAGGAAGACCGCTATACAGATGCTAATGGCGGCATTGATGATGAAGGCTCCTTCGCACACTCGTTGTATAATAATTATATTGAGCCGGCATTAAAGACAGGGTGCCAGCCGGTTCTATGTACTCCTATTGTAAGAAGGACAGTTACCGATACATGGACAAGCCAGCAGCTTCATATAACCGTGGCAGCAGGAGGCTTTGCAGGCGGAGACTATCCGCAGGCAATTAGACAGCTTGGTAAAGCGCTTGGGCTTCCAGTTGTTGACATGACTGAAATTACAAGAAAAAGATATGAAAAAATGGGAAAAGATGAGACATTATATCTTCATGCATGGACATCTGATAATAAAATGAGTGTTGATAATACACATACGAATATATGGGGCGCAAGGGTAAATGCTTATGATGTTCTGGCAGTTATAAAGGAAAAGCAGGTTGCAGGCCTTAGTGAACATATTATAACAGACAGCGCCGCTAATCCGCTCAGTCTTAAGGAGAAGTTCCTTGTTAGTAATTCCTCATATGTCCCAACAGTATTTTCTGATGTACTTAAGGAGAGCAGTCTGTGGAAGGATTATGTATGCAGTGATAAAACAGTGTTTAAAGGCACAGTTTTTGGAGATATCGGAGGTGCTGATTTAAAGGAAAATTTTGTTCTTGAAACAGATGATGAAGGAAATCTGCATATGGCAGCAAAGAACAGCATTGGAAAGATTGCACCTGTCTCAGATGGTATTGCAATGTATTACAGGCAGCTTGATACATCAGTGCATTTTATCTTGACAGCACAGGTTCAGATTAACGATTATTTTTCAAACGATCAGGTTTCCTTTGGACTTATGGCAAGAGACGATGTTTATATTGACTATTCAACTGCTGATATACTTGGCGATTATGTTGCTGCGGCTCCTCTGCTTTTAACGCATGAGCAGGAGGCAGTCAGCTGCTTTGCAAGAAAAAGCGGAGTGCTTACATTTGGCGGTAAATGCACGCGTGCTTATAAGGCAGGAGATGTGGTAGAGCTTCGTCTCGAAAGCACCTCAGATGGGTATGCAGCTACGTTTGGAAGTGAAAAAACTATCACAGGCGGATTTGACTTTGCATTGACTGCAGTAGATCCAAAGCATGTTTATGTAGGAATGTTTGCAGCCAGAAATGCTGATGTGACGTTTAGAAACATAAAATTAGAATATAAATAGGACAGATGTGAAAGTACTGTATCAGTGGGAAGGATAAAGAGATGGAAAAGTTAAAAAAGGTTTTAAATCATATTTTTATTGACGGACTTGGAGGAATGGCACTGGGTCTGTTTTCAACATTAATTATTGGTACAATTATAGGACAGATTGGTACTCTTATAGGCGGGAATGCCGGACTTTATATTACGACAGTTGCCAATGTTGCCAAAACCCTCACAGGTGCAGGCATCGGAGTTGGAGTCGCTGTTAAATTTAAATCGAGCCCTCTGGTTACAATTTCAGCGGCAGCAGCAGGTATGGTCGGAGCATTTCCAACAGTTACTGAAATGACAGCATTTACACTGGGAAAGCCAGGAGAGCCTCTTGGAGCTTTTATTGCAGCATTAGCTGCCATTGAGTTTGGAAGGCTGGTGTCACAAAAGAGCAAGGTTGATATCATTGTTACTCCATTTGTGTCAATATGTTCAGGAGCAGTAGTAGGCTTCGTTGCAGGCCCTCCTATTTCTGCATTTATGTCATGGCTTGGAGCTGTTGTCAATGTAAATGTTGAGCTTCATCCTGTTATAGGCGGAATCATGATTTCTGTTTTAATGGGGATTATCCTCACACTTCCAATCAGCTCTGCAGCTATTGGTGTTTCTATGGGAATAACAGGGCTTGCTGCTGGTGCGGCAACGATTGGCTGCTGCTGTCAGATGGTAGGCTTTGCAGTTGCAAGCTACAGGGAAAACAAGATGGGAGGACTTATCGCTCAGGGGTTAGGCACATCAATGCTTCAGATTCCTAATATTGTAAGGAAACCAGTTATATGGCTTCCGGCAATAATTTCAAGTGCTGTATTAGGCCCTGTATCCAGTGCAGTTTTGCATATGACAAGTACGCCAACGGGTTCAGGTATGGGGGCAGCCGGGCTTGTGGGACAGATTATGGCATGGCAGTCAATGTCCCAGAATATGCCGGCCGCAGTCGTTGCAATTGAAATCATTGTGATGCATTTTGTACTGCCGGCTCTGGTTACACTAGCAGTTTCAGAGTTTATGCGGCGAATGAAATGGATTAAGGACGGAGATATGCTTTTGAGAATGTAATAAATAGTTTAATGTGCTAAAATATTTAATGAATTAGCGGTATGAAATACATTTTGAAAGAAGGTTTGCATATGGATAAAGAAAAGCTGGGACAGTTAGGTGTTGATTACGATATGGCTATTGATCGTTTTGCTGGAAATGAAGGCTTGTATGAGAAATACCTTGAAAATTTCAAAGAGGATTCTCATCTTTATAAGGCGCAGAAGGCCTGCAAAGAACATGATTATGAACAGGTTTATGAGCAGCTGCATATACTAAAAGGAATATCTGGAACATTAGGCATGGCTTCTTTAAGCGAAAGCTGTCAGGAGGTTATTTTGGCAGTGGGTAGTAAGGAGTTTGATTTATTGGCCTCGCGGTTAGAAAAGGTTAATGCTGAGTATAGAAAAATCATGAGTTATTATGAATGACATGGCTGAACTGTTACGATTACCTAAGAAAAAATCTATATATAACTTTAAATTTATAGCTTAAAATGTTATAATTATTGAAACAAAATATAAAATTGTATATACAAATTGCAGCTGCATTAAAGCTGTATATTGGGAGGTAGCATTATGAAACTTACGTTTTTGGGGGCAGATCATGAGGTTACAGGAAGCTGCCATTTTCTACAGGCATGTGGCAGAAATATTTTAGTAGACTGCGGTATGGAGCAGGGCAATGATGTCTATGAAAACCAGCAGCTTCCAATACCGGCGGCAGATGTTGATTATGTGCTGCTTACACATGCACATATTGACCATTCAGGTTTGATTCCGCTGCTGTATGTTAACGGCTTCAGAGGAGATGTATTTACAACTGTACCGACAGTGGATTTGTGTGAAATTATGTTAAAGGATAGTGCACATATCCAGATGTTTGAAGCGGAGTGGCGAAACCGTAAATCTAAAAGGTCAGGCGGAAAGCTTAAAGAGTTTGTACCGTTGTATGATATAGATGCAGCGGTAAATGTTTTGAAACAATTTGTAGGTGTTGATTATGAGCAGATTATTGATGTATGTGAAGGCATTAAAATAAGATTCAGAGATGTTGGACATCTGCTGGGGTCTGCAAGTATTGAGGTGTGGGTTGAAGAAGATTCAGTTACAAAAAAAATTGTTTTTTCCGGTGATATAGGAAATGTAAATAAGCCGATAGTAAAGGATCCGGTATATGTAAAAGACGCTGACTATGTGGTAATGGAATCAACCTATGGGAACAGGAGCCATGGAGGAACTGTAGATCATGTTAGTGAGCTTGTAAAGATTTTTAACAGGACATTTGACAGGGGAGGCAATGTTGTTATCCCGTCTTTTGCAGTTGGAAGGACACAGGAGCTTTTGTATTATATACGAAAGATAAAAGAAGATAAGCTGATGGACAGGGATTTTGATGTTTATATGGACAGTCCGCTGGCAATCGAGGCAACTAATATTTTTAACAGAAATGTTGATTCCTGTTTTGATGAGGAGGCTATGGAGCTTATAAGAAAAGGTATTAATCCATTAACCTTCCCGGGGCTTAAGTTTGCTGTAAGCAGTGAGGATTCTAAGATGATTAACTTTGACCAGAAGCCAAAGGTAATAATCTCAGCATCAGGAATGTGTGAGGCAGGACGTATACGTCATCATTTAAAACATAATCTGTGGAGACCTGAGTGTACAATACTTTTTGTGGGATATCAGGCAAATGGTACTACAGGACGTATAATTGTTGACGGTGCAAAGGAAATAAAGCTTTTTGGAGAACCTATTGAAATTAATGCAGAAATTGTACAGCTTCAGGGCGCAAGCGGCCATGCAGATAAAGAAGGTCTTTTGAACTGGATTAATTCATTTACAGAGAAACCGGAAAAAGTATTTGTTGTTCATGGGGAAGATGAGGTCTGCGAAGAATTTACAGCCTGTTTAAGAGATGAATATGGCTACGATGCAGTTGCACCATATACAGGTGCAAGCTTTAATCTTACTGAGTTTGCATGTCTGGAGGAAGGTCACAGGGAAAAGAAGAGCAGGAGGGTGGTTGCAAAGAAGAATCAGACGGTATATGACAGACTGATTGCAGCAGGAAAGAGGCTTATGGTTGTTATTACCCATAATGAGGGCGGAACAAACAAGGATCTTGCTAAGTTTGCGGACCAGATAAATAATCTATGTGAGAAATGGGACAGATGATAGAAATATTGCGAGGATATATTTATGAAGAAAATGCTGTTGGTTATTAATCCTAATTCGGGTAAGGCCCAGATAAAATACAGACTGCTTCGTATACTGCAGGTGCTTTCATCGGCAGGTTATGAGGTGACGGTTTATCCTACCAAAGCGCCTAAGGACGGGTATGAATATATTGTAAAAAACGAAGGAAGGTACGATGTTATTGCATGCAGCGGCGGTGATGGAACATTAAATGAAACAGTTGGCGCAGTGCTTCAATATAAGGGGGCAAAGCCTCCTATCGGATATATTCCTAGCGGCTCTACAAATGATTTTGCTTCAAGCTTAAATATTCCAAAGGGTATGGTAAGGGCGGCCCAGAACATTGTGAGTGGCAGGCTTTTTTCCTGCGACATTGGAATTATGAATAACAGCAGGTCTTTTAATTATGTTGCGGCTTTTGGAGCGTTTACAAAGGTTTCTTATGCAACACCACAGCATCTTAAAAATATGCTGGGACATCAGGCTTATGTTATAGAGGCTGTAAAAAGTCTTACAGCGTTAAAACCACACTATATGAGGATATGCTGTGATGAAAAAAATGTTCAGGGAAGATATATATATGGAATGGTAAGCAATACTGAATCAGTTGGAGGAGTAAAGGGGCTGACAGGACCGGGGATTGACCTTCAGGACGGATATTTTGAAGTGACGCTTATTAAGGAAATAAGAAATCCTGTGGATATGCAGCTTCTTGTAACAGCATTTTTAACACAGGCATTTGACAGATGTGAAAGAATGTACTCTTTCAAGACAAGGCATATCAGCTTTGAATCACAGGAGACTGTAAGCTGGACACTTGATGGGGAGTTCGGAGGTGAGCATAATAAGGTCACTTTTGATGTGCTTCCAAAGGCTGTTGATTTTATTGCAGCACCTAAAAATGCTTAATAAAATTAAGCAGCATTTTGAATCACGTTAGATTATTCGTTATTTTAATCAAAAAGATAAAAAAATAAAGCAGACATTTCTAAACTTTTTGTGTTATGAAATGTCTGCTTTATTTTTGTAATTTCAGATGTCATACAAGGAAAGAAACGGGGATAAATAAAAGAAAAACAATATACAAATCTCATACAATTCGGTAAGAATCAATAAAACAAGTAGAATTTGAGATGGACATTTTGTACATGAAAATATAAAAACAGGTCTATAATTGTGTGTATTAACATAGATTAGACATGAAAAATTATCAGAATATACAGAAAATAATGCAAAAACAAATTGAATTGTCAAATAATCTGACAATAGAGCTGGAAATCCGGTTTACACACAAAAAAAAAGAGAGTATATTTTAGGCATAAAAAAACAAGTGTATTTGTTACACGTACACTTATCTGCAGTAACACAATTTATTATGAAAGGAAGATAGACTTATGGAAAATAAAATCAAACAGCCGGGACTTTACAGTCCACAGTTTGAACATGATAACTGTGGTATTGGTGCAATTGTTAATATTGATGGGATTAAAACTCATCAGACTGTATCTGACGCACTTAGTATTGTTGAGAATCTGGAGCACAGGGCAGGTAAAGATGCTGAAGGAAAAACAGGTGATGGTGTAGGTATTATGCTGCAGATATCACATAAATTTTTTAAGAAGGCTGTGAAATCTCTTGGGATTGAAATAGGGGGTGAAAGGGAATACGGAATTGGTATGTTTTTCTTTCCTCAGGATGAATTAAAGAGAAATCAAAGC
>JAUNPT010000220.1 GCA_030536565.1 Eubacteriales bacterium
GGAGTTATACAATAATGAAGTATAATATAAAAAAGAAGGTATGCTATTCGGCAGTTATTCTTGCAATGCTGATTGGATTTGTTTACATTGCAGTTTTTGGCATTGATGCCAATGGTTCAGGAAGTGTTAAGGATATTGATTTAGGCCTTGATTTGGCCGGCGGTGTAAGTATTACTTACGAAATTCAGGAAAACAGTCCAAGTGCACAGGATATTGAAGATACTATCTATAAGCTTGAGAAGCGAGTAGAAGGAAAGAGTACAGAATCACAGGTGTATCAGCAGGGGGATAACAGAATTACGGTTGAGATTCCCGGAGTTACAGATGCAAATGCGATTTTAGAGGAGCTTGGAACTCCAGGTTCTTTGGAATTTTTGGATTCAAAGGGATATTCAGCATGGACATCGGGTTCGGAATATACACCGCTGCTTACAGGCCAAGATGTACAGTCAGCGCAGGCTTATACAGATACACAGTCAACAAGCTCATCAGCTTACGGAGTTTCTCTTACGTTTACAGAAGAAGGAGCGACAAAGTTTGAGGAAGCAACAAGCGCTAATATTGGAAATATAATTTATATTGTATATGATGGAAACGTAGTAAGTCAGCCTACAGTTAAGGCTGCAATTTCTGGAGGCAGTGCTTCAATCACAGATATGGAAAGCTTTGAATCAGCAGACACACTTGCTACATTTATCAGAATTGGTTCAATTCCTCTTACATTAAATGAGGTAAGCTCCAATATTGTTGGTGCACAGTTAGGACATGATGCTATTCATTCAAGTCTTTGGGCAGCCGGCTTAGGTATGATTCTTTTATTCATCTTTATGATTGCAATTTATAGAATACCAGGTGTAGTTGCGTCACTTGCATTGATAATTTATACAGCATTGACACTTATTCTTGTAAGCGTATATGATTTAACTCTTACACTGCCAGGTATTGCAGGTATTATTCTTGGTATTGGTATGGCAGTAGATGCAAATGTTGTTATTTATTCACGTATACGTGAAGAACTTGGAGCTGGAAGAAGCACAGAGGCTTCAATTACAGCTGGCTACAGCAAGGCTACTTCAGCTATCGTTGATGGTAATATAACAACACTTATTGCAGCAGCAGTGTTGTATATTTTTGGTACAGGTCCGGTTAAGGGCTTTGCAACAACACTTGCAGTAGGTATTGTGGTATCATTATTCACAGCTCTTGTGGTAACAAAGGTTATTATGAAGCTGTTTTATAACTTTGGCCTTCTTTCACCTAAATGGTATGGAAAAACAGTACATAAAAAGACTTACAATATATTATCTATCCGTAAGTGGTGCTTTATCGGTTCAGCAGTAGTAATTGCCGCAGGAATGGCAGGCATGGGAGTGTTTGCAGGAACTGGAAACAGAATGTTAAACTTTGGACTTGAGTTTGCCGGAGGAAGTACAACTACATTTACATTTGAGAAAGAATACACACAGTCTGAAATAGAGTCTGATATTATTCCTGTAATTGAAAATGCGGCAGGAATTAAGAATGTACAGCAGCAGAAGGTTCAGAACTCAACAAAGGTTACATTTAAATCTACAGACCTTTCATTAGAGCAGAGAACTGCAATTGAAGATGCTGTGACAAAGAAGTACCCAATTAAGAGTGATTCAATTGTTGAGTCTGATACTATCAGCTCATCAGTTAGTGCTACTATGAAGAAGGATGCTATTATTTCTGTTATTATTGCAACAATTGCAATGCTTCTTTATATATGGCTCAGGTTCAGAGATGTTAAGTTTGCGGCAGCAGCAGTTAT
>JAUNPT010000221.1 GCA_030536565.1 Eubacteriales bacterium
TATGCGCCTGATTTCCTCGCTCTACACCTTAATTCTTATGGCTGCTATTATTGCAACAATGATTATCGTTGTATTTGGCAATCGCCTGTTAGAATTTTTTTCAAAACATTTTCCAAGTATCACCAGCATATTTGCAGCAATTCTTACGAACAGAATGTTATTTACCACCTGTATAATGCTGCTTTTAATCCTGACTATGTACAAATTTATTCCAAACAGAAAAACAAGCTTTGCAAAGGAACTTCCCGGTGCTGTTATTTCTTCCTTAGGCTGGTATGGTTTTTCCGTACTGTTCTCTGTTTATGTTGATCATTCAGCCAATTTTTCTTATATGTATGGAAGCCTTGCCACATTTGTAATCGGCCTGATATGGATGTATTCATGCATGATTATTGTATTCTGTGGTGCAGAGCTTAATTCTTTCCTAAATGACAGATATGCAAAAAGCACAGATACGGATTAGCCTGAAACCATCCGTATCTGTGTATCCTTATAAAAAAATTTTAGAATCTGAACATAATCCATAGTCTGGCTCATTGCTTTTACAGCATTCTGACTCATGCCTATTCCATGTCCATATCCACCGCCATATATTGTAAATCCGCTTAAAGAACCCTCCTCATTATATACTGGTGCAAATGTAATAAATGAGCTTGGAAGTCTTTCATATCTGGCTGTTCCATTCTGAGTATTTAAATCCACACTGCCATTGCCAAGAACCGTCCTAATCTGGGATTCCTTATCCAGGGTAACACTTCCCTGACTTCCTGTAATAGTAATGCTTAAGGCAGCGCCGCCGGCTGTTCTTTTATTCACCTGAACATTTTCTACATTTCCAATACTGCATCCCGTTTTTGCACTTACATTTTCACCAAACCTTGCACAGTCTATCGTCATATTCCACCTGTACAGAGGAAATCCGCTGTCATAATCCGAAGGATAGGCATTTGTTATAAATGAAAAAAATTCTTCCTCATTGCACAAGTCACCATTATGCTTCTCACTTCCAACAGAAACGGATTTGTAATATGGATAATTTCCTGTATCAGACCCCCACAAAGACACATCTGTTGTCACTCCACAGGAGGTTGAGTAATAATATGTCTGAACAACCTCATCATTATATACGAGCAGCTGGCCACACGTACTTTTTGCAGCCTCCTCTGCCACATTAATTTCTGACGTGTTATTATAGACCTGATATTGCACACTGTCGTCCACATGTGCACCATACATACTATAATGTGTGTTGGTCAATTCCTTATAAGCATAGCTTCTGGCACACACTGCCTGAACCTTCAGTGCCTCCAGGCCAAAAGAAGATGGCATCTCTGACGGAATCACATGACTTACGTAATCCTCCATATTCACATCATTTACAATAACCAGGCCCTCATCAAAGGCTTCAACTTCCAAAGTTCCTGAATATTCGGGGTTTCCCTGACTTCTTCTAATAGATTTTACCATCAGCTTATTAGTCCCATCTGGTACAATCCTTACTCTTTTGCCATGTACAGCCTCATCTCCTATTGAAAACACAGTTTCCTCGCCACCATTAAAATGTCTGCTTTCTTCATCGGAATTGACTGAAAACCCTTCAGCAGAAGAAATCACCACTTGTTCATGAAACAGGCTCTTATATCCTGTTGTCATCAGCATAACCCTTATTCTTTCTGCATTTAATTTTTCTTCTTTTACTGCCCCGCATATCCTCCCTTCTGCAACAATAAAGCTTTGCAGCGAATATCCCACAACTATTCCTGTGTAATCCAGGGTAGTTTCATAATCC
>JAUNPT010000061.1 GCA_030536565.1 Eubacteriales bacterium
GTCGTTTGCTGATATGGTCAACCTTCAAACCTCTTGTAAGAATTATCGCTGCAAAAACCATAACTGCCATAATAATCCATGTTACAACAACAGATTCGGAAACACCAATCCCACCAAATATGGGAATAGTAAATACGGTCTCGCAATTCAGTTCTTCCATCAGACGCTCTGTTAATTCTCCCATAAAGCCATCTCCTTAGTTGTATATTTCATTGTTAATTTTACTCCAAACTTTTAGAATTGCAAGAAATTTAGAAATTGTACTGATTTTTATACCAGTTATTACCTATTAATATATAATCTGTGCAATACTGCCATTGTTTTTGTCTTTTTTTACAATAATCTGTCTGCTAATCTTTTCTTTTAATTCCGATACATGTGATATAATTCCCACTAACCTGTTGTCGGCCGACAATTGCATAAGACAGTTTACAGCCTGATTAAGTGAATCTTCATCAAGTGAGCCAAATCCCTCATCGACAAACATAGTATCAATCTGAATCCCACCTGCCTGACTTTGAATTTCATCGGAAAGTCCCAGCGCCATAGCAAGAGAAGCCTTAAATGCCTCGCCTCCTGATAAGGATTTGACACTTCTTAAGGTACCATTGTAATGGTCAATAACGTCCAGCTCTAAACCCGTCTGACTTCGTAAACTTGATGACGACTTACTCCTTTTCAGCTCATATTGTCCTGCTGACATATTCATAAGTCTTGTATTAGCCCGTATAAGTATTCTGTCAAAAAAGGCAGTCTGTACATAGGTTTCCAATAAAATCTTATCTTTTCCAGCAACATTTCCATTAGCAGTGTTAGACATGGCATTTACCCACTTATAACGCTCCTCTTTTCCAGCAAGCTGTTCATCTATTTTACAGATTTCACTAATAACTCTCTTATTTGTTCCAATACGCAGCTCTATCAGCTTCCTTTCCTTATCCTTTTTATCTTTATCAATAAACATCTGCTCTTTTTTTTCATAAAGCATGAGTATCTGCTGTTTAAATGTGCATGTAAGCTGTGCAGCATATGTATTCTCATAAACATCTTTTAACTGTTTTTCCAGATTTTCAATATTTCTCTTTCCAGTCTCTAAGGCAATATTGGCATCAGCTGCCGCCCTGTTGACACTTACAATCTTCTGGCTTAATGACTCCCTTTCTTTTTCAAGCTTAACAATATATTCCTTCGCCTGTGCACTTCCGGTAAACGTAAGTGTTTTGCCCAGCTCATCAATTAAATTCTTCTGATGTATACATTTAATCTCATTTGCCGCTGATTCTTTTTCTAAAATACTAATATCCTTTCTTGCCGCCTCAAGATTTTCCTCAACCTCTGGAAGAAGCTTTTGAAGTTTTTCATATCTGAGCCTTTTTTCTGATAAAGCAGCCCTGCTCTCTGACAGAGCTGCTATAAGCTCCGATGTCTGACTTGCAGCTTCATCTGCACCATTACTCATAATATAAAGCTTAGCCTGTGCTGTATCGATAAATGTATCCCCATATTTTTCTTCTATATCATTGCTTTCCATATCAATCCGGCCTATTAGCTGCTCAAATTGTTCAATGATATTTTCCTGAGCCTGAATTAACTGTCCTTTAATCCTGCCTGTCTGTGAACTGAGTTCAGAACAATAGTTCTGTTTACTGACAACTGCCTTTTTCATGTTTTCAAGTTCTTCCCATGTTGGAGCATCATTTTGTGGTTTGGCAGGATTTGGGTGTTTTGTGGAGCCACATACAGGGCATGGCGTATTTAAGGCAAGACGCCTTCCCAATATGCCCGCCTGTGCATCAAAAAATGTTTTTTCCTTCTTCTCGTATTCTCTATTAACATCAATATATTCCTCATAGGTTTTTAAATACATTTTCTGATGATAAGTATAACTGCTAATTAACTTTTTTTGTGATTCGATAAGCTTCTTTAATCCTTTTAATCCTGCATTTTTGTTTTCGAGTTCAGCAAGTCTGGACAATACCCTTACCAATTCTTCAGAGCACTGTTCTTTCTGTGAGATTTCTTTTTTATATGTTATTGATTCTCTATCAAGTTTTTCTACACGCTTATTAAGAGCCTCTGTATTTTTTTCAAGCTTTTCCTTAGCAGCAGACAATTCCTCATATTCCTTCTTCATATCTTCCAGCTTTTCATAATTCCCGAGCCTGCCTTCTTCCTGTTCAATACATATAATTAATTTGTCCTTTCTTTTCTCATACTCTGGAAGCTTTAAAAGCTTTTCCTTAGCAGATGTCAGATTATCAATAAGAAGCTTCTGTTTTTTCTTAGCGTTCTCGAAAGCTTCTTCCACCTTTTCAATCTGGGTTAAAACCCCTATTTCTCTGTTTATTTTTTCCAGCTGGCTCTCATATATTTTTTCATTCTCCACATATGTATTTAATAAGCCTTCGTCTTCGCGCAAAATCAATACGAGAAGATTTTTCACTTCCTCTGTATCTTCGAGGCTTTCTTGAAGCTGCATATCAATTAATTGGGCACTATATATACTGTTTTCTTCACATGATGCTTCATTAAGATACTGTTTCATGCTTTTCCTTGAATCTTCTATATCATAATACAGCTTCAATGCATGTTGTTTTATCTGCTCCTGCAGTTCCTGAAATTTTCTTGTATTGAAAATTTCACGAAATATCTGTATACGTTCCTTTGTATCTGCAATAAGCAGCTTTAAGAAATCCCCTTGGGCAATCATTGCTATCTGTGTAAATTGTTTTCTGTTGTAACCTAACAGCTGTATTACTGCACCATTAACTGATAAGCTGCCTGATATCTGCCTCCCGTCAGCATACGTAAGCACTGCATTCGCAGACTCCTTTGTAATTTTATTTCCTCTTTTTGCTGGTCTTAAATATTCAGGATTCCTTCTTATAACATATGACTCACCCCTATATTCAAATTCCAGTTCAACATACGTAGGAACATCTGAAGCCGCATATTTACTCCTAAACATTTCTGTTGTTCTGACATCTCCGCTTGCTTCCCCAAACAAAGCATATGTTATAGCATCAAATATGGTTGTTTTACCAGCACCTGTATCTCCTGTTATAAGATACAAACCACTTTTGCCAAGAAGGCTCATATCCAGTATCTGTTCCTTTGCATATGGTCCAAATGCACACATTTTCAATAAAATCGGTCTCATACTTCCCCCACTATCTCCATATAGTCTCTACCAGCTCATTAAGGAGCTTATTCTGTTCCTCTGACATTTCCTTATTATTCTGCTGCCTGTACAGCTCCGCAAAAAGCTGCTGTGGCGTCTTTTTTTCCACATCTGCAGCTTCAGATATCTCCTGCTTATGTCTTGTTCTTGTATTGTCATAATCTAACCTCATAATATTAGGGTAAATTGAACGAAGCCTTGCCAGAGCATCAGGAATATCCTCTTCATCTGTTAAAATAACACGTATATAATCCTCAACATTAGTATCCTTATAGAACTTTCTGCTCACAAGTTCTTCATAACTGCCCTTAATCTCTCTCATTTCATGAAGCGGAGAAAGTTTTCGTTCCTTTATCCTTACTGTAAGATTATATTTTCTATTTTCACCTGTTGTAATAAAAGTGCTGCTGTCTTTAACCACGTCGTCTTCACTGTCGCATAAAAACTCAACTACTGTCACAGACTTATTATGGTTTATCTCTGAAAATGAATACTTAAGCAAAGTTCCGCAATAACGGACAGGAACTATATTCCCATCATCACCCGGCAGTTTTATATTTTGAGGGCCATGGATATGCCCCAGTGCGACATAATCAAATTCCTTAAAATGCTCCGCACTTACCTGGTCTAATGTCCCCACCGAAAGCTCCTCTGACTCACATGCTTTAAATCCTGTAATAAACTGATGAAGCATAAGTACATTTATTTTATCTTTATCTAGAGTAATAGTGGAAATTACTGCTTTTATGGCATCATCATATGTCACTATTTCTTTATTCTCAAAATATTTTCTTACAGCTGAAGGTTTTATAAATGGAAGCATATATATCACCATATCCATTCTTTTGTCTTTATCTGGTATCAGCACTGTTTCAATACTTCCATTAAAAACTGATGCAATATTTATCTGGGATTTTTTCAGAAGCCTTGAACCAAATGACAGCCTTTCTGCACTATCATGATTTCCGCTGATTATACAGATTCTGGTATTCATCTGGGACAGAGCTGTAAGCATATTATCACACAGCTGTACAGCCTCCTCAGAGGGCACTGCCCTGTCATAAATATCTCCTGCGAGCAGCACTGCATCAGGCTTTTCTTCATCAATTATCTGGTATATCTGCTTAAGAATATACCGCTGGTCCTCAATCATGGAAAACTCATTAACTCTCTTTCCTATATGTAAATCTGACAGGTGTATTATCTTCATAAGATTTATTCTCCTCTGCTTTCATATGACGGGTAATTGAGAATCTCTTTTTAATGTTAATATTCGTTGCACAAAATAAACATGAGATTCTCAATTGCCTGACATACGTCTATCATAGCACAAAAAAAGCTGGCATCACACCAGCTTTTTTCGTCTCAATATATTCATCAGGAACCCTCATATCAATAGGACATATTTATCTTTATTCCTGAAAAAGAGCAGTTGAATAATATCTGTCACCGCTGTCTGGCAGAAGTACAACTACTGTCTTACCCTCATTTTCTTCCTTCTTTGCCCATTCCATGGCTGCCCATAATGCAGCTCCTGATGATATTCCAACCTGAATGCCTTCAGTTCTTGCAATTTCCTTCGCAGTATCAAATGCGTCCTGATTCTCAACAGGTACAACATTATTGTAAATATCTGTGTCAAGTATCTGTGGAACAAACCCTGCACCTATTCCCTGAATCTTGTGTGCTCCGGCTTTTCCCTGTGAAAGCACTGGTGACTCTGACGGTTCTACTGCAATTATCTCAATATTTTCTTTCTTATTCTTCAGATACTGCCCTACACCTGTTACTGTCCCTCCGGTCCCAACACCTGCAACAAATGCATCTATTTCTCCATCTGTATCATTCCAAATTTCCGGTCCCGTCGTTTTTAAATGTGCAGCTGGATTAGCCGGATTTACAAACTGCCCTGCAATTATACTGTCAGGTATTTCTTTCTGAAGCTCTGATGCCTTTTCAATTGCACCTGTCATTCCCTTAGAGCCTTCTGTAAGTACAATCTCTGCACCATAGGCCTTTATAATATTTCTTCTTTCTACGCTCATAGTTTCAGGAAGTACAATTATTGTTCTGTAGCCCTTAGCCGCCGCAATAGCTGCGAGACCAATTCCTGTATTACCTGAGGTAGGCTCTATAATCGTAGCCCCTGCCTTTAACCTGCCTTCCCTTTCAGCTGTCTCTATCATTTCCCTTGCAACTCTGTCCTTAACACTCCCTGCTGGATTAAGATACTCCAGCTTTGCAAGGACTCTCGCCTTTAAACCATATTTCTTTTCTATATTGTTAAACTCTATTAATGGTGTATTTCCAATTAACTCTGCTGCTGATGCATAAATTTTTGACATAACTTATTTCCTCACTTTTTTTATTTTACTGCTTTAAAAGCCTCATCTAAATCCTCGATTATATCCTTGATATTTTCTGTTCCAATCGACAATCTGATTGTATTCGGCTTAATTCCCTGCTCTGCAAGCTCCTCCTCACTTAATTCCGAATGAGTTGTAGAAGCCGGATGTATTACTAATGATTTTACATCTGCTACATTGGCAAGTAAAGAGAATAGTTCAAGATTATCAATAAATTCCTGTGCTTTCTTTGCATCTTCCTTTATTTCAAATGTAAATATTGAACCGCCTCCATTAGGAAAATATTTTTTGTATAACTGCTGCTGTTCTGGGTCTTTAGAAACCGATGGATGATTTACCTTTTCCACTAATGGATGCTTTGTAAGATACTCAACTACTTTTAATGCATTTTCAACATGCCTTTCTACCCTAAGCGACAATGTTTCAAGTCCCTGCAGGAAAATAAATGAGTGAATCGGGCTTAATGTTGCGCCTGTATCCCTAAGAAGTATAGCTCTGATTCTTGTAACAAAAGCTGCTGGCCCTGCCGCATCTGCAAAGCTGATTCCATGATAACTTGGATTTGGCTCTGTCAGCTGTGGAAACTTTCCTGATGCCTTCCAGTCAAACTTACCTCCATCGATAATAACTCCGCCAATAGTTGTTCCATGCCCCCCAATAAACTTAGTTGCTGAATGAACTACAATATCAGCTCCATATTCAATCGGTCTTAAAAGATATGGTGTTGCAAATGTATTGTCAATCACAAGTGGAATCTTATGAGCATGGGCAATATTTGCAATTGCTTCTATATCGACAACCTCTGAATTAGGATTGCCAAGTGATTCGATATATAACGCCTTTGTATTTTCTTTAATTGCAGCCTCAAAATTCTTTGGCTCTAATGGGTCAACAAATGTTGTTGTAACTCCATAGTCAACTATTGTATGGGCTAAATAATTATATGTTCCGCCATATATGTTCTTTGCCGCAACAATATGATCACCATTTACAGCAAGATTCTGTATTGTATAAGCTACTGCTGCTGCACCAGAAGCAACCGCTAACGCTGCAGCTCCGCCTTCAAGAGCCGCTATCCTTTTTTCAAAAATATCCTCTGTCGGATTTGTAAGTCTGCCATAGATATTTCCTGCGTCCTTTAATGCAAACCTGTCTGCCGCATGCTGCGAATTTTTAAATACAAATGATGATGTCTGGTAAATTGGCACCGCCCTGGCGTCCGTAACCGGATCCGGACTTTCCTGTCCAATATGTAATTGTAATGTTTCAAATCCCAAATTTCTCTCTCTAATGCTTTTCTTTCCCATATTTAACCTCCAAATTTTTATTCTTATGTATTCATATCTGTTTAGTATGAATTACCAATGTAATTATACTACCAGCCAGACTGATATATGTCAATAGGTTAAATTAAAATAAGACACATTCTACATAAAAAACAAAATTTATTCTGCATAGAAAATTTTGTTTTTATGTAAAATATGTCTCTTTTAAATCAAATGCTGGCTTTAAATATAAAGAATTTCCTAGATTCCCTCATCCATTTCTTTTATATGTTCAATCTTATCTTCCTTAAATTCGTAATCCTTTCCCGGAAGAATTGCATTTAACAAAATACCCGCAATTGCAGCAATTGCGATTCCTGAAAGAGTAATGGTGAAATCTCCTGCGCTAAAGACAATACCTGATGAGATTACACTTTCGCCTGCTGCATTATATACTGACTGATATTCAATTCCAATTGCAGATACTAAAATTACAGCCGCAACAATAAGATTCCTGCTTTTTGCAAAGTCAACCCTGTTCTCAACAACATTTCTGACACCGATTGCAGAAATCATTCCATAAAGAATAAGTGAAACACCGCCTATAATTGCTGACGGAATTGAGCTTACAACTGCAGAGAACTTGGGAGAAAATGAAAGAATAACTGCAATACATGCTGCTATTCTCATTACTACAGGGTCATATACCTTTGACAATGCAAGTACACCTGTATTTTCACCATAAGTTGTATTAGCCGGCCCACCAAAAAAAGCTGAAAACGAGGTTGCAAGACCATCTCCAAGCAATGTTCTATGAAGCCCCGGATTGGCAATATAATTTTCGCCCGTTGTAGCTCCAATAGCTGAAATATCACCTACATGCTCCATCATTGTTGCAAGTGCAATTGGAACAATAGTAATGACTGCACTTAAATCAAATTTCGCAAAATTAGCTGAATTTAGTGGAAGACCAACCCATGCGGCCTGGTTTACAGCTGTAAAATCGACCTTGCCTAAAGCAAGTGCAAGTCCATAAGAACCAAGAACTCCCAGCATAATAGGTATAATCTTAATCATTCCCACTCCCCATATATTACATACTATAACAATAGCAACAGCAATTAATGCAAGAATCCAGTCTGTCTTGCAGTTATTGATTGCAGACGGTGCAAGAATCAAGCCGATTGCAATAATAATAGGCCCTGTAACTACCGGAGGGAAAAAACGCATAACCTTTTTAGCACCGAATAACTTAATTAGTGCCGCAACCACAAGATAAAGCAGACCTGCCACAAACACACCACCGCATGCATATGCCAGCTGTACAGGATCAGCCGCTCCATCTTTTAGTGGTGCTACTGCTGCATATCCCCCTAAAAACGCAAATGAAGACCCTAAGAATGCCGGCACTCTGCCCTTAGTAATTAAATGAAATAAAAGTGTTCCAAGACCTGCCATCAAAAGTGTTGTAGATACACTTAAGCCCGTAAGCAATGGCACCAGAACTGTCGCACCAAACATAGCAAATGTGTGCTGTAATCCCAGTAATAATGTTTTAGGGATACCTAACTGTTTTGCATCATAGATACCCTCTCTGTTATGGTGTTCAAATGCTTTGGCACCATTTTTCTTTTTCATCTCTGAATCGCTGCTCATGACCTCTCCTTTTCCCGTATAATCAATTCATTTTAAGATATCGTGCAAAACCAGTATTTAATTTTTGCAAAATATTCTTAAAATAATCTTAAACTGATTAATTATAGTATGAAATAACAAGAAAAATCAAGAGCTTATTCCTCATCATTGATATCTTCCTTTGGCTTCTTCAGTCCCTTAATTTCAATTCCGTTTTTCTCTGTATAATCCCACAGGGCAGCATGGATTGCTTCCTCTGCAAGAAGTGAACAATGCACTTTAACTGGTGGGAGCCCATCAAGTGCAGCCATAACTGCCCTATTTGTAACTTCCATTGCTTCATAAATTGTCTTTCCCTTTACAAGCTCTGTTGCCATGCTGCTTGTAGCAACCGCTGCCCCACAGCCAAATGTTTTAAACTTACACTCCCTAATTACCTTCGTATCCTCATCTATATCAAGATACATTCTCATTATATCTCCACATTTAGCGTTGCCTACAGTCCCAACTCCGCTTGGATTCTCTATCTCTCCTACATTTCTTGGATTGCTGAAATGTTCCATAACTTTTTCACTATACATGATATATACCTCTTTTCTATAATTTATTTTCTGCCTGCTGTCTTACAAAATCTTCATACAATGGAGACATATTTCTCAATCTTTCAATTATAACCTTGAGAACATCGACAGTATAATCCGCATCTTCAATTGTTGTATCTTCTGAAATTGTAATACGGAGCGAGCCATGAGCAATTTCATGCGGAAGTCCAATTGCCAGAAGCACATGAGAAGGGTCAAGCGAACCAGACGTACAGGCCGAACCACTTGATGCACATATACCTTTCTGATCAAGCATAATAAGCACCGACTCACCTTCTACAAAACGAAGACTGAAATTAACATTGTTAGAGAGCCTTTTTATCCTGTCTCCATTCAGCTTTGCAAATGGAATTTCTTTGCTGATTCTATCTATAAAATGGTCTCTTACTCTGATTTCCTTTGCTATATTTTCACTCATAGCTTCATATGCAATGCTTGCCGCCTTAGACATACCTACAATTCCGGGGACATTTAAGGTACCTGCCCGTTTCCCGCGCTCCTGTGCACCGCCATGGATTAACGAGCCAATTTTAATCCTGTTGGAGACATACAAAAATCCTATACCCTTAGGCCCGTGGAATTTGTGTCCGCTGGCACTCAGCATATCAATATTCATATCTTCTACATTTATCGGAACATGTCCAAATGCTTGTACTGCATCTGTGTGAAAAATAACACCATGCCTGTGTGCTGTTTCAGCCAGCTCTTTAACTGGCTCAATTGTTCCAATCTCATTGTTGGCAAACATTATACTTATAAGAATGGTATCAGGTCTTATCGCTCTTTCAAGTTCTTCAGGGCTTATAAGTCCGTTTTCATCTACATCAAGATAAGTGACATCAAACCCTTGCTTTTCAAGAAATTCACAAGTATGAAGAACTGCATGATGTTCTATTTTAGAGGTGATAATATGCTTACCCTTCGCCCTGCTGGCAGCCGCCGCTGCTTTTAAAGCCCAGTTATCTGCCTCGCTTCCTCCCCCAGTGAAATATATTTCATTTCCCTTTGCATGAATAAGAGCCGCCAGGGTATCCCTTGCCTCATCAACTATATTGTGGCTTTCCTGTGCAAAGCTGTACACACTGGATGGATTACTGTAATTTTCTATAAAATATGGCATCATTGCCTCTAATACTTCCGGTTTTACTGCAGTTGTTGCAGCATTATCTAAATAAATCATATGCGTCCTTTCCAATAGAATTATATTCCATTAATCTCATCATTTCATATCGTTTTACTATGATTTATTTTTATAAAAAATGTACACGATTATTGAAGCTTTCCAATTTATCCTGCACATTTTAATTCATAGTATTTTGATATGCTATATACATTATACATCTGCAAATCTTATTGTCAAGCAAATCTTATATAGCATAATATCTCATATAACATAGTTATCACTTTTCTGCTGCTGCCATTCTACAAGGTCAGCAAGAGTAATATCATCAACAACACTATTAATGGCATCATTAATTTTTTTCCAGACCAAAAATGTAACACAGCTCCCCTCTCTGGCACATTCCGAAGAATCTTCTACGCAGCTTACCGGTGCTAATGTTCCCTCTGTAAGCTTAAGAATCATACCGACTGTATATTCCTTTGGCTCCTTTCTAAGCATATATCCACCCTGTGCGCCGCGAATGCTTTTGACATATCCTGCTTTATTAAGTATCGAAATAATCTGTTCAAGATATTTGTCAGAAATCTCCTGTCTCTTAGCAATATCCTTCAAGCTAATCGCTTCTCCTGTGTTATGCATTGCAAGATCTAACATTAGACGCAGTGCATATCTGCCTTTAGTTGAAATCTTCATAAATAATTTCCTCTTTCCTCTTAAATGATAGTTCCCCCGCCAAGAACATGTTCCCCCTCATAAAGTACAAGTGCCTGTCCCGGAGTGACTGCTCTTTGTTTTTCATCAAATATGCATTCCAGCAAATCTCTGCCTGCCATTCTAATTGTACATGCTGCTCCCTGATGACTATAACGAATTTTTGCCATACATCTTAATTCACCATCAAGCTTTTCTATCCCCATAAAATTCAAATGATTTGCATAAAGCTTTGGTGCAAATACATCATTATTTTCTCCTATTACAACCTCATTAGTTTCCGGTCTTATGGCAACCACAAAAACCGGATGCCCCACGGCAAGTCCTAGGCCCTTTCTCTGCCCTACTGTATAGTGAATAATCCCCTGATGCTTTCCCAAAATATTCCCTTCCAAATCGACAAAATTCCCAGGGACTGCCTTATATCCAGTCTCTCTTTGAATATAACCCGCATAATCCTTATCCGGCACAAAACATATTTCCATGCTGTCTGGCTTATTAGCAACCGAAATTCCAATTTTTTCAGCAATTGAACGAATTTCATCTTTAGTATAATCCCCAACGGGCATCAAAGTATGCGACAGCTGCTCCTGCGTCAGATTATACAGTGCATAAGTCTGATCTTTTTTTGCAGTAACTGAATTACGTATGGCAAAGCGCCCATTAGATAATTTTTCAACTCTTGCATAGTGCCCGGTCGCTATATAATCTGCACCGATTTCCATGCTCCTTTTAAGAAGTGATTCCCACTTAACATAACGGTTACAGGCAATGCATGGGTTAGGCGTCCTGCCATTCTTGTACTCATCAACAAAATAATCTATAACATTTTCCTTAAATTCTTTTTTAAAATTCATCACATAATAAGGTATTGCAAGCTTAGCTGCCACACGTCTTGCATCTTCAACCGCTGAATTTCCGCAGCAGCCATTATTTTCCTCTGTCTTACACAGCTCATTGTCCTGCCATATCTGCATAGTTACACCGACTACATCATATCCCTGCTCCTTTAAAAGATATGCCGCAACAGAGGAATCTACTCCACCAGACATTCCAACAACAACCTTTTTCATATACTAATCCTCATTTCATTAACTCATCTTTAATAACTTTATCTGCCTTCTTACTTATTTCTTTCCAAATATGGGCCGAATCTTCGTCATAAACCGCCGCAACCTTACAGCCCGCAGACTTTGCAGACTCTACTCCATGAATAACGTCCTCATATACCCATGTTTCTTCCGGCTTAAAATTCATAAGCTCACATATTTTAATATAGCTTTCTTTATGCTTTTTATTAATACCTATATCATAGACAGTAAAAATATTTTCGAAGCATTCAAAAACCCCAAGTCTTTTCATTGAGGATTCTGCACATTTTCTGTCAGATGTTGTAAAAATACACATTCTGCAGCCTTCGTCCCTTTTTTTCTTAAGAAATTCAATTACTCCTGGCTTAGGAGGAATGTCAACTGCATAATGATATTTAATAAGCTCAATCACTTCCTCTTTCATGTCCTCAGAAGTCATGTTTATATGGAATTTTTCAATAAAATATCTGGAGCTTTCATTTAAATCCATAGTATAAGTTATCTCATCGAAATTCTCCGGTATAGAAATTCCCTTGGAAATCAGATATTCTCTTGCCAGCCTTCTCCAATAAGGCATAGAATCCAATAAAGTACCATCCATATCAAATATATAATTAAGCATATCATTCTCCATTCTTGCACATAC
>JAUNPT010000062.1 GCA_030536565.1 Eubacteriales bacterium
TCATAATAACACTTGCGATAGTAGAAGACGACATAGTACTCACGCCATCAGATAATTGTGTCACCGCATATACCAAGACACTGTATAACACTGCAATAACAATTGAGACTCCCTGCAATGAAAGATACCATGTAACTGCATTCTTTTTTCTGTTAATCATCTTTGCACAAACAAGCACTGAACCCGCCATAAGCAGAAGATAAATCAAACCAAATATAATATCAATTGTCTTTAGTGAGCTAAAAAACGCATATACAAGTCTGGAGCTTTCACCATAATGAGCGCCTGTCATAACCTGAATCCCCAGTCCCAGATAAAGAAGCGCAGAAAGTGGAAGCTGAACATAGCTTATAAACTTATACCACTTCATAGGTAAATCCGGCTCCATAATAGGATTTTCATACATTCCCGGCTGTTGGCCCATTGACTGATTTTCCGGCTGTTTTACCGGCTGTCCACATGATGAACAAAATAACTGATTTGGCTCTAATTGAGCCCCGCAATTACTGCAAAACATAATTTTCCCTCATACTTTCTTTTGTTAGTTTCATTGGTACTGCTGCCCTGCACAGCTTTATGAATATTTTAACATCTTACTATTCATTTGTAAATTAAAAAAGTACCAGATTAAGACACTTTATTTATCTTAATCCGGTACCTGAATTTAATTTGTATATATTACTTATCCTCTGTGTCTGCCGCCTTCTCAACCTGGGCAATAGCCTGCTTCTGCATTGAAATCCGGCAGTTCTTGTTATTACCAAATTCAACGATAACGTCTTCCTCTGTGATATCAATTAACACACCATAGAAACCGCTTGTTGTAAGAACATAATCACCGATTTCCATTGATTCCATCAATGCCTGTTTCTGCTTCTGCTGCTTCTTCTGTGGCTTAATTGCTAAAAAGTACATCATTAAACCAATTGCAACAACATAGATTACAATAATACCTATTGACTCCATATTAAAACTCCTCCGATTTTCTAATTATAATTTACATATTAACCGAACTGGTCTGACAAGAAAATATAATAAACTAAATTATGGTTTCTGTCTACCATTTCAACATATTTTACGAAAAATTTATCAATGCATTTATTTATCATAAGTCTTTAACATTCTTAACCGTTCCTCTTTAAAGCCTCTGTAATTTCCAGCATCAATCGCACTTCTGATATCTTCCATTAAATGATTATAAAAATAAAGATTATGAAGAACACACAGCCTCATTCCAAGCATCTCCTTCGCCTTTAACAAATGCCTGATATAGGCTCTTGAATAATTTTTACATGCTGGGCACTGACACCCCTCCTCAATAGGAGATGCGTCCTTTTCATATCTGTGATTAAACAGATTGATTTTTCCAAACTTAGTATATACATGTCCATGACGTCCGTTTCTTGATGGATATACACAGTCAAAGAAATCAATTCCTCTGTCAACTGCTTCTAATATATTGGCTGGTGTTCCAACTCCCATAAGATATGTCGGCTTTTCTTTAGGAAGATAAGGAACCGTTTCATCTAAAATATAATACATTTCTTCATGGGATTCACCAACTGCAAGCCCTCCTACAGCATATCCGTCCAGATTCATCTCTGAAATCCTTTTTGCATGGTCTATCCTTACATCTTTAAGTATTCCACCCTGGTTTATACCAAATAAAAGCTGGTGGGGATTTACTGTATCCGGCAGTGCATTAAGCCTTTCCATCTCTGTCTTGCACCGTTCTAACCATCTTGTGGTTCTTGCTACTGAATTTTCTATATATCTTCTGTCCGCCTTAGCTGGCGCACACTCATCAAATGCCATCGCTATTGTCGAACCCAGATTAGACTGTATCTGCATGCTCTCCTCCGGCCCCATAAATATCTTATGTCCATCAATATGTGACTGGAAGGTAACTCCTTCCTCCTTAATCTTTCTAAGCCCGGCAAGCGAGAACACCTGAAATCCGCCTGAATCAGTAAGTATAGGCCTATCCCAGTTCATGAATTTGTGAAGTCCTCCCATCTCCTTAATAAGCTTATCTCCTGTCCTTACATGAAGATGGTACGTATTGGACAATTCAACCTGTGTTCCGATTTCATGTAAATCGGTTGTTGCAACAGCTCCCTTAATAGCTGCAACAGTTCCAACATTCATAAAAACCGGAGTCTGTATCGTACCGTGTACAGTATCTACCTGAGCATGCTTCGCTCTGCCGTCCGTACTTAAAATTTTGTATTCCATCAATAACCTCATTTCTTAGTCTTTATGTATTACCGCAAATCAGTTTATCTTTCATAAAATTCTGCAATTTTTTCCATTCTGGCACCCATGTTGCTTATAATCAAATCTACAAGCGTAAGAGCCGCCATAGCCTCAACCACGACTACTGCCCTTGGTACTATCATAGGATCATGTCTTCCCTTTACAGAAACCTCTATATTTTTCCCTGCTTTGTTAACAGTCTCCTGCTTTGCCAAAATAGATGGAGTAGGTTTTACCGCCACCCTAAAAATAATATCACTTCCATCACTGATTCCGCCAAGAACACCTCCGGCATGATTGGTTCTCTTTGCAACTTTTCCATCTTTCATGAAAAACTCATCATTGTTAGCCTTGCCAGTCACTCTTGCAGCCTCAAAGCCATCGCCTATCTCAAAGCCCTTTACAGCTCCGATTGACAGCATCGCTTTGGCAAGACCGGCATCAAGCTTATCAAAAACCGGGTCACCAACTCCCGTCATTATATTCTCAATTACGCATTCAATAATTCCTCCAATAGAATCTCCATCTGCCATCTTCTTTATGGCAGAAGCCTTAACCTTTTCAGCTGCTTCACTATCTGGCATTGAAAATGCATTTTTATCCCTCTGGTTCATATCAAAGTTCTGGTAATCTATTCCGATTCCGCCAATTTCTTTTGCATAGGCATTCACTTTAATTCCAAGCCGTCTTAAAAACTTAAGTGCAACAGCACCTGCCGCAACTCTGCCAATTGTTTCACGACCTGAGCTTCTGCCTCCGCCTCTGTAATCCCTAAAACCATACTTTTCATCAAATGTAAAATCAGCATGTCCCGGCCTGTAATACTGTGAAATCTCTGAATAATCACCGGAACGCTGGGTTTTATTTCTCACCATCATTGCAATTGGCGTACCTGTAGTCTTTCCTTCAAATACTCCTGAAAGGATTTCTACCTCGTCATCTTCCTTTCTTGGTGTTGTAAACGCTGACTGTCCCGGTTTTCTTCTATTTAACATGTACTGGACATCATTCTCTGTTAAATCAAGTCCCGCCGGACACCCGTCTATTGTCACTCCAACCCCTGCACCATGGGATTCTCCCCATGTCATTATACTAAACTGCTTTCCATATGTAGAGCCTGCCATTAATAATCTCCATTCTTATATAACTTTACGGACAAGCCTGAAACAACATTAGATTTAAACAGCTTTGCCCGCTATATTTCAAAAAGAGGCTATGGATTTCCATAACCTCTCACATCATATCACATATTATAAGCTTTCGCCATAACTTCTTAAGGTTTCTTCAAGCTTTTCCTTTGCCTCTCTTACTGCTCCTGCGCTGTCTGCATTAATCTTTTCCGGCGTAGTTTTCGCCAGCTGTTTTCTTAAAACATCTGCACTGTTCTTAATAGCTTTTCGCTTTGCTCTGTCCCAGTCCTTCTTATGTTCTCCAAGCAGCTTTTCTGTATTATTCCACAGCAATTGGGCCTCATTGCGGATTTCTAACAATCCGGCCCTCGCAGCGTCCTGCTGTTCATACATAGCAGCCTCCCATTTTGCTCTCTCGATTTCTTCTTCTGAAAGGTTAGAGCTTGAAGTAATTGTAATTGACTGCTCATGTCCTGTACCCAGATCCTTAGCAGCTACATTTACAATACCATTCGCATCAATATCAAATGTCACTTCTATCTGAGGTGTGCCAGCCATAGCCCTCTTAATCCCTGACAGCTTAAAGTTTCCAAGAAGCTTGTTATCTCTTGTAAATTTACGTTCTCCCTGAAAGACTTTAATATCTACAGAGGTCTGAAAATTACCTGCAGTTGTAAATATCTGTGAATGTCTTGTTGGTATCGTAGTATTACGCTCTATAAGCCTGCTTGAAACGCCGCCAACAGTTTCTATAGAAAGTGAGAGCGGTGTTACATCCATAAGTATTATCTCTGAAGCTGTAGAGCCGGGAATCAGCTGGTTTCCAAGCTTTCCTCCCTGAACTGCTGCTCCCATGGCAACACACTCGTCTGGATTTAAATTTCTTGATGGTTCCTTTCCCATCATAGCACGCACCTTATCCTGAACAGCCGGGATTCTTGTCGAACCTCCAACTAAAAGCACCATTCCAATCTGTGATTTGCTTAAACCTGCATCATGCAATGCATTCTCAACAGGTGTCATGGTACGCTCGACCAAATCCAATGTAAGCTGGTCAAACTTTTTCCTTGTAAGGTCAATATCCATATGGTGCGGCCCGTCCTTTGCCATTGCAATAAACGGAAGGTTTATATTCGCGTTAAGGGACGATGAAAGCTCCTTCTTTGCTTTCTCTGCCTCCTGACGCAGTCTCTGCATAGCCGCGGAATCCTTTGACAGATTAATTCCGTCAGATTCCTTAAACTGCTCTATCAGATACTGAACAATCCTCTCGTCAAAGTCATCTCCACCAAGATGATTATCACCTGAGGTTGCCATTACCTCTATCAGATTGTCGCCTATCTCTATAATTGACACATCAAATGTGCCTCCCCCTAAATCATAAACCAGTATCTTTTGTGCCTGTCCATTATCCAGTCCATATGCAAGGGCAGCAGCTGTAGGCTCATTAATAATACGCAGCACATTAAGTCCGGCGATTCTCCCAGCGTCTTTAGTTGCCTGTCTCTGTGCATCATTAAAATATGCAGGCACAGTAATTACTGCATCGGTCACGTCCTCTCCCAAAAAGCCTTCAGCATCCTTTTTCAGCTTAGTAAGAATCATTGCAGATATCTCCTGCGGTGAATAATTTTTTCCATCTATTCTTTTTCTATAATCGGAGCCCATATATCTTTTAATAGAAAAAATAGTTTTATCCGAATTAACTGCCGCCTGCCTTCTGGCAATATCTCCAACCAGTCTGCTTCCGTCTTTTGCAAAAGCAACAACAGACGGAGTTGTCCTGTATCCTTCGCTATTAGTAATAACTATCGGGTTATTTCCCTCCATAACAGCAACACAACTATTAGTTGTCCCAAGATCTATTCCTATTACTTTGCCCATATCGATTTCACTTTCCTTAAAAATTTAATTATTTATAGTTTACCACAAATCATATGAATAATTAGTAATAAAAAAGTAAAAAATACTAAAAAACAAATAAAATTGGTTTTGCTTTGCAAAAAAGGAGGAGTTATGGAGTTTTGTATTAAGGAAATACGTGGGCGTGAGGTCATAGATTCAAGAGGCTTCCCAACCGTTGAATGTGATGTAATACTATATGATGGAACTGTCGGCAGAGGTATTGTTCCAAGCGGCGCCTCTACCGGGGCCTTCGAAGCCCATGAACTTCGGGACAAAGACCCTGCCCGCTATAATGGCAAGGGAGTACTTCGCGCTGTTGGAATGCTAAACTGTGAAATCAACAGGCTTTTATCCAACATAAATGTACTTGAACAGAGAAAGATTGATAGAATCCTTGCCGATGCAGACGGGACTATAAACAAACAAAATCTTGGCGCCAACGCTGTCCTTGCGGCATCAATTGCCTGTGCCCATGCAGCCTCCAACGCACTTGGCATTGAACTATTCCAGTACCTTGGCGGTTTTACGCAGCCAGATATGCCAATCCCAATGATGAATATCTTAAATGGCGGTGCCCATGCATCATCTAATATAGATATACAGGAATTTATGATAGTACCTGTCGGTGCTGACACATTTGCCAAAAGCCTCCGCTGGTGCAGTGAAGTCTACCATGCGCTTAAATCCCTGTTAAAATCCCGCAGTTTATCTACTACGGTTGGTGACGAAGGTGGATTTGCACCAGACCTTCCACACAATGAAACTGCCATTGAACTGATTCTTGACGCTATACGTCTAGCAGGCTTTAACACAGATACTGATTTTAAGCTGGCCATGGACGCTGCTGCCAGTGAATGGTACAATAATGGTATTTATATTCTCCCAAAGGCAGGCATAAAATATTCCACTGAAAATCTTATCAGTTATTGGAAAAAGCTTTCTGACCAGTATCCAATATTCTCTATCGAAGATCCCCTTGGCGAAAATGACTGGGAGGGCTGGAAAAACATCACCGGCCAGATTGGCTCTGACACGATTCTTGTAGGTGATGATTTATTTGTCACCAATACTGTAAGGCTTCAAAAAGGTATTTCTGAAAGCTGCGGAAACGCAATCCTTATAAAGCCTAATCAGATAGGAACCCTGACCGAAACTATAGATGCAGTTTTACTTGCCCGCTCCAATGGATACAAAGCGATTATATCACACCGTTCCGGAGAGACCGAGGACACAACCATAGCAGACCTGTCTGTAGCTTTAAACACTGGTCTAATTAAATCCGGTGCTCCTGCCAGGGGAGAGCGCACCTGCAAATATAACAGGCTTCTGCGGATTGAGGAGGCCCTTGGACAATACTGATTTTTATCATTGATTATTTTTTATAATTATGATATCATTAACCAAAATAAGGGAGTAGTCGGCGGGACATTTTTCTTATGTCTTCGTAGCTTAGTCAACATAATGGAAGTAATTTCCTGGCTTTGAATTAAATGATGAGACTTGTTTGCATTTTTGCAAATAAGTCTCTTTTTATGTTTTATGCCATAGACATATAACTATTATAAACTAATTATGCTGGTTTCTTATACAGTCCTGCTCCTGCATAACACAATAGGAGAAAACAAATATGAGTATTATCGAATTATTTTTGCTTGCCATAGGCTTATCAATGGACGCCTTCGCTGTTTCTATATGTAAGGGCTTGTCCTTAAAGAAACTAGAGGTTAAGCACGCACTTCTTGCAGGTCTGTATTTTGGCGGATTCCAGGCCTTGATGCCTGTCGCAGGCTTCTTTGCCGGAAGCTATTTTGCGGACATTATTTCCTCTTATGACCACTGGGTTGTATTTATTCTGCTGCTTTTAATTGGAGGAAATATGGTTCGGGAATCCTTTGACAGTGACGAGGAAAAGCTCAATGATTCATTCAGCTTTAAAGCAATGCTGCTCCTTGCTGTTGCAACAAGCATTGATGCCCTTGCGGTCGGCGTCTCCTTTGCATTTCTTCAGGTCAATATTATAACTGCAGCGGCATTTATTGGTGTTGTCACATTTACCCTGTCTGCAATTGGAATCAAGATTGGAAATATTTTCGGAACACGCTATAAATCGAAAGCTGAGCTTGCTGGTGGAATAATCCTTATTCTGATAGGACTTAAGGTACTATTAGAGCATCTTAATCTGCTGCCCTTTTAGAAAATACAGCCGGGATTGCAAAGCCACACTCAGGTTTTGCAATCCCGGCTGTAAAAACTGCATCTATTTAATTATATTTGTGCGGCAGTCTTACTCTGACCAGCTTTCTTTTCAGCATTGCGCCTGAAAACGGAATTAATGGATAAATATAGCTTTTTCCGGTAATCGTCCTGTTAAATATAACCGCAAGCAGCGCTGATGCTATTCCTATAATGTATCCTGCAAGTCCGAAAATCTGCGTCAGCACAAGTGTAAGGACCCTCATAAATTTAATTGCATACCCCATCTCAAAGCTTGCCTGAGAGTAAGTCCCCACAGACACCACTGCCATATACAAAAGAGCTTCCGGATTAAACCAGCCGGAATTTACAGCATATTCACCCACCACAATACCGGCTACAATACTAAGAGGCGTAGAAAGCATTGTAGGCGTATTTACTGCCGCCAGCTTAAGTCCGTCTGTTGCCAGCTCCAGCAAAAGCAGCTGCAAAAGTATAGGAACTGTTATTTCATCTGCCACCGTTATGAACTTAAGCCATGCCGGAACCCACTGTGGATGTGTTATTAAAAGCAGCCATGTAGGAGTCAGTAAAAATGTCACTATAGTAAACAAAAAGCGTGACCATCTAAGATATGTTCCGACCATAGGAGAAAAATTAAAATCATCCGGCTCCTCCATTACATCAAATATTGATGTAGGAACAATCATAACTGCCGGAGAATTATCCACCATAATTACAACATTGCCATCAAGGACTGCCGCTGCTGCGGTATCTGGTCTCTCTGAATACTTAAATTTAGGAAACGGATTTATCCACTTTACCGGAAGCAGACACTCAGCCAGACTCTCCATATTCATAGTAAGTGATTCCACGTCAATAGACTGTATACGCTGTTTAATTTTTTTTACAAGCTTTTCATCTGCCTTGTCTTCAATGTAACACACTGCAACATCCGACCTTGAGCGCGTTCCAACACCAAACATTTCTACTGAAAACTTCGGATCCCTTATCCTCCTCCTCATCAAAGCAGCATTTGCAACCAGTGTTTCTACGAATCCATCTCTGGAGCCTCTAAGCACCCTGTCTTTCCATGGCTCCGAAACCGAACGCATAGGATATGTCCTGCAGTCAATAGCTACTGCCTCCGTAAAGCCATCAATAAACAGAATAGAAACCCCTGACAGAAATTTTGTAACTGCATCACCTACTGTCTTAATTGTTTCAACCTCTGTATATGGTATTCCTCTTAACAAAAATGTATCTATATCCTTCAAATCATCTTCCTTTAATGTATAAAAATAGGCAACCATTTTCTCTATTGCATCTTCCTGCACAAATCCATCAATAAAGAAAAAGCCTGCAATTTTGCCGCCAATCTTAATCTTTCTTTCCAAAATATCAAAATTAGCGTCAACACGCAGGTATTGTTCCATAAAACGGATATTATCATCAACATTTTTGACAAATGTCGTACTCTCTAAATCGTTTACAGCATTACTCATCTTCAATTACATTCCTTCCATAAAACTTTCACCTTAAGCCTATAGAAAGTATGTACAAATCTGGTTAATTTATTCAATCTATTTACAGCATCTTCCTGCATATACAGTTATTCTAAGATACTCTGCAATATAGATTATTGATACTGCTGCCATTGGCCACAGATTAAGTACTGACCAATGCCTGCTTCCTGTCAGGCTAAACCATGCAAGCCTCACAAAAAAATTAATCCCCTGATAAATAGCAGCACATATAAAACTTCTTTTTGTCAGAAGCACCAGCTTTGCCGTAATAAGCAGATTTATATTTACCGGCACATTTTTATATTTTGTAAAAATGTTAACCCTGCGTCCATTCTCCATCACCTGCAGAAAGCTATTAACATATAGTGCTATGGAAGCCCCTTCAGTAAATACAAACAGAACTAAAAACAGACCTTCTTTTTTATAATACATTACATCTCCCGGCACTATTGCTGCAAGGGCAGCAAATACACTGCACAATCCAATAAATATTCCGACATAATATTCACTTATATGACGGGTTATTTTCTTTTCCAGCATTATCTGTCTGTCGACCTCTGCTTTCCATTCCCTGTTCATTAAATATTTTGCAATTTTCATCTTTCCTCCACTTTTCCTTCACTTATTATTTTTCCAGCTTCTATTATGATATGGTAATCTGCAATCTGCTCCACGTCCTCATATAGATTCGTTGCCACCACAACTGCTGCTCCACCCTCAACAAGCTCCTGAAGCTGTCTGTAGAATTTCTTCCTATAAACCGGATCAAGCCCTGCTGTAGGCTCGTCAAAAAGATAAATATCTGCATTGTGTGCCATCGCCCATGCAAGCTGGAATTTTATAAAATTCCCTCTGGACAGATGTTTTATAGGAGTTGCTGTTGATATATCAAATTCCTTTAGCTTATTTCTATAAAGCTCTCTGTCCCAATTCATAAAATGCGGACTTAAAAACATTTCATTTTCTATAGAATCACATTCCATAAAAAACACAGGTTCTTCCGAAATATGCCCAATTTTTTCAATTATACTTCTCTTAGAAGCTCTCCTTACAGCTTCCCTTAAATCACAGCCCGACAGCCACAGCTTCCCTGTATATCCTGCTTCATTTCCGCTTAAAATTGACAGCAGCGTACTCTTACCTGCACCATTACTGCCTGTTATTACAGTAATATACCCGGCCCTGATTTCAAGGCTCACACCCTTTAGTTCAAAATCCTTTCGCTTCAAACCAATATTTTCACATCGAAGAATCACTTCATCCATAATTTTTCCACCTATAACCCCATCATTTTCACTATAATATTTCTCATAATTTATCCAGCCAGACAAACTACTGATTGTTATACAAAACACTGACCAAATCTATAATCTGCTCCAATGTAAGTCCTGCATTTTTCGCATCACTCACCAGCTGCTCAAAATGTGCTTCCAGCTGCATAGTATGTTTCTCTTTTAAAATCTCTCTGTTCATATCACAGACATAAAAACCTTTTCCTGCCACTGACTGGATAATCCCTTCCTTTTCCAGCTCCTCATAAGCCCTTTTTGTAGTAATAACGCTTACCGATAAATCCTTTGCCAAGCCTCTTATAGAAGGCATAGCTTCCCCGGCAGCCAATTCCTTTTTTATTACCGCATCTTTAATCTGGCTGACAATCTGCTCATATATAGCTAATGCAGAATTTGCTGAAATTGTTATCTTCATGCTTCTCCTTCTCCCTTTACATTCTGCCAACATATTTTTAATCAATACTGCATAAGTACTTTTCTTCTGATTCTATCCTGACTTTCAAAATCAGCAGCCGCAGCAGTCAGCCTGCCATAACATTTTCTGTAAAACCATAAAAAATACACTACACAGACAGCTATTGCAAAAATACTGTATATAATTTCCCACTTTTCAATATAATCTACAAACATCAATAAAGACATTCCCAATACAACTATTAATGCACCTGCTATCTGTTCTCCAAAACCATAAAATGAACTGTTAACTTCATCTCTGTTTTTGGGAGGTATATTGTCCACATGAACCATACTCATATTGCTGGCTGCCTGAAGCATTGCAAAGCTCCCTGCTGCTTCTCCTGCAAGCTGGATTTCCGTTATTTTTCCTGCTGCCAGAAATGCTAATGACGCTATTATATAAACAGCCTCAGCAAAAGCAATTTTGCTCCAGTAAGCCCTGTTTACAAAGATACATCTCTCCTTTTTTGAAACCGGCTGAATATACATAACTTTTGGCGGCCTTATTCTTACTAACATCATCATAATAAATAGCACAAATGCAACTGTAATTAAAACTGACCTGCATGGATTTTTTTCTGATATATTTAATATTGTCGGCACCATACATATAAGTGGTATAAATCTCACGCTATCGTATCTTATATTATTCCTGATTGCCAGATTGTATTTCGTCCATATTTTAAAAAACACCTTATACGACATTATAACCACACCCTTTCTTTTTCCAATCACCTGTACAGGAAATTCTATTCTCATTTTCATGGTTAATATAATACATCAGCTCCTCCAGCCTTGGTCTTCTTACCTCAAGTGCAGTATCCGGTTTATAAATATTGCTTTTTTCTATTAAAGCAGTCGTTGATAACCTGTTTTTTTCCAGACCAACAATAATTTTCTTAGGAAGAAGCTGAATCTTATAATCTTCACCCGAAACAATCAGATATCTGTCAAGTAAACTTTCCTTATCATCATTCATAAGCACCCTGCCCTTATGAATATATAAAATATAATCCGCTATTTCCTCCATGTCTGTCGTGAGATGACTGGACACCAAAACACTTCTTGTTCCATCATTTACAAAATCCATAAGTCTTTTTTTGAACATTTTTCTTGATTCACCATCAAGATTGGCTGAGGGCTCATCTAGAATAAGAAGCTTAGGACTGGCTGCTATTGCCATTGCCATTTGAAATTTCATATTCATTCCCTTAGACAAAGTCTTTAATTTTTTCTTAGGATTTATGTTCCAGTATTCACATTCCTTTAAAAAAAGCTCCATTTCAAAAGCAGCATTGACACTTTCGACGATTCTTGCATTATCCATGCCAGACATAGCCTCCTCATACATAGAATGTTCAAAAACCACCGCAATTTCAGACTTAAACCCTGCCTCGTCTTTATCTAAATCATATTCATTTTCCCCAAAACCCACACAGCAGTTGTTCTCTTTACAAATCATGACCTTCCCGCTATCCTTTTTATATATATTAAGAAGACAGCGGAGCAGAGTTGATTTTCCCGAACCATTTTCACCAATAATTCCCATTATATATCCTGCTGGCAGCTTAAAAGATATATCCTCCAGCCTAAATCTCCCAAAGCCTTTGCATAAATGCTCAACCTGTAACATATAAATCCCCTTTCCTTATATACGTCATAAAAAACTGTGCATATACTGTATATGTCTATATATACAGTATATGCACAGTCAGTATTTATGTCAAGTAAAATCTGAACTTTTATTTACCACTTTTATTTATTATTTTTCCATACCATTGTATACTCTGTTTCTTTTGTTGTCTTATCCG
>JAUNPT010000063.1 GCA_030536565.1 Eubacteriales bacterium
TCATTGGTTCTTTTAAAGCTTATGAGCCTGTATGTATGGAATATATCTTTTACAGGAAATATGGAATATAGTGACCAGCTGCTAGCAAAATTTTTAAAGGGGCAGTCTTATAGAATGGGAATGAGAATAGAGGATATAGACTGTGATGGAATAGAGAGCAGATTAAGAAACCAGTTCGACAATATTACATGGGTGTCTGCTGAAATCAGAGGTACAAGACTGATTATCCATATAAAGGAAAATGATGGGGTTTCTGTAACAGCAGCAGATGAAAAGCGAGAACGCAGCAGTATCTATTCAGATTATGAAGGAACGGTTGTATCTATTATCACACGTAAAGGTACCCCGTTGGTTAAGGTTGGAGATACAGTAAGTGCAGGAGATGAGCTGGTAAGCGGAAAGGTGGAGTTTAAAAATGATGCTGGAGAGATTGTGTCTGAGGAAGCTGTATATGCAGACGCAAAGGTTGTGATAAGAACCCGGATTATGTATTCAGATGCAGTAAAGAGAGTTCAGGAGCAGAAAATATATACGGGACGTACTAAATGTTATAGAATAGTTGGAGTTTCAGATAAGTATGTAAAGCTTGGTCTTGGAAAAGTAAAATACAGTGAATATGACTGTGTTACAGAAAATGATAATATGAAGCTTTCAAATGATTTTTGTCTTCCTATATGGCATGGTAAAAGTACTTACTATGAATATAATATCCAGTCGGTTGAAATGAGCGATTCAGAGCTGGAAATGCAGCTGAAGGAAAGGCTGATTACATATTTGCATAAATTAGAGGAAAATAATGTGCAAATATGCAGCAATCGTGTTAATATTAATTTAAACAGTAGCAGCGGTATTATGGAAGGCATAATTGAAGCTGATGTGACAGAAGGGAGTAATAACAGACAGTAGATGAGTGTTGTTGAGTCAGTAATTAATATGCCTGCACAGGTAAGTGCAGAGGTTTTTGGTCAGTTTGACCAGTATGTGAAGAAAATAGAGAAAACATTAAAAGTTACAATTATTGCAAGAAACTCAGAAATTAAGGTTATAGGGGCACAAGATAGTGTAAACAAGGCTTGCGGAGTGCTTAATAATCTTTCTGAGCTTGTTAATAGAGGTAATCAGATTACAGAGCAGAGCGTTGATTACGCACTTTCACTTTCCTTTGAGGAGAAGGAAGATGCCATTCTTGAAATAGATTCTGACCTTGTGTGCAGAACTATTGCAGGAAAACCTATTAAGCCTAAGACACTGGGACAGAAAAAGTATGTTGATGAAATACGGGATAAGATGATTGTGTTTGGTATTGGCCCGGCTGGAACAGGAAAAACATATCTTGCAATGGCAATGGCTATACAGGCGTTCAAATCTAACGAGGTAGGAAGAATCATTCTTACTAGACCAGCAATAGAGGCAGGGGAAAAACTTGGTTTCCTGCCGGGAGATTTACAGAGCAAGGTGGACCCTTATTTAAGACCGCTGTATGATGCCTTGTTCCAGATTATGGGTGCGGAAAGCTTTAATGCTAATATGGAAAAAGGTTTAATTGAGGTTGCACCGCTGGCTTATATGAGGGGACGTACGCTGGATAATGCTTTTATAATCTTAGATGAGGCACAGAATACGACACCTGCCCAGATGAAAATGTTTTTAACAAGAATCGGTTTTGGCTCTAAGGTCATAGTTACAGGAGATCTGACGCAAAAAGACCTTCCGAGAGATGTTGTTTCAGGACTTGATGTTGCCATGAAGGTGCTTTCTAAGGTTGAGGATATCGGCTTTGTAAAGCTGACCAACAAGGACGTTGTAAGGCATCCTCTGGTTCAGAAAATCGTTAAGGCATATGAACAGTATGAAGAAAAACAAAGCAGTAAAAGTAAAGATAAAAGGTCAGTGAATAATACAGTAAGGAGAAGACGAAATGACAATTAATATAGAATATGAAACAAAAAAACCGCTGGGATTAGATTATGAGTTAATAATTAAGGAAGTTGTAAATGAAGCTGTAGATTATGAGAAGTGCCCTTATGAGGCAGAGGTTAACGTAATTCTTACAGATAACGAAACAATACATGAAATTAATAAAGAACACAGGAAGGTTGACAGTGCTACAGACGTTTTGTCATTTCCAATGATTGAATATAATACGCCAGCTGATTTTGAAAGCTTAGAGGAGGATATGAATGTTAATACTGAAGATTATTTTAATCCTGAATCTGGCGAGCTTATGCTTGGGGATATAGTTATTTCAGTAGAAAAAGTGCTTGAACAGGCGGAAAAATACGGACATTCACCCAAAAGGGAGCTGGCATTCCTTGTTGCACACAGCATGATGCATCTTTTCGGCTATGATCATATAGAGGATACTTGGGCACAGGTGATGGAAAAGAAGCAGAATGAGGTTTTGCAGCATTTGGGGATTAATAGATAAATAATGTTTGATAGGGGGCTGATTTATGGCAGGAAAGAGGAATACAAAAAATAAAGCGTTAAAGATAACAGCTGTGGTTATTATAATCGTTATATTAATAGGTGCAGCTGTTTATGCATTTATAAGAAAAAAGGATAACCATGCAGAGGTATCTATTGATACGAAGGAAATAAAGACTGCCACGACTGCCACGGAAACTACGACACAGGATATACATGCAGGTCAGGCAAGAAGTCTGCTTACAGGTATGTGGGTGCCAAAGGAACAGACCGGACTAAGACCGGTTGCTGTAATGTACAGTAATATAAAGGATGCTATGCCTCAGTCCTCCATAAGTTATGCGGACGTTGTTTTTGAATCTTTAGTTGAAGGCGGGATTACAAGGTTGTGCTGTGTGTTTGACAATCAGACAGAGTTAACTAAAATAGGGCCTGTGAGGAGCTGCCGGACATACTATTTGTTGTTTGCAAAAGAATTTGAAGCGGTTTACGTGCATTTTGGAGCATCAGAGTATGCAGCAGGATATCTTGCAAACCCGGTGTTTCATTCATTAGATGGTATGGTTTACTGTGACTTTTACAGAACCACAGACCGGATAGCACCACATAATGCATATACCTCATGGGAGGGAATTATGGGGAGCGCAGCATACAGGAATTATGATAGAGAATATCCGGCAGGTTATACACCTGTGTTTACATTTAATACAGAGGACGGAAAGGAAATAACTTTGCCGGAGGGTGAGGAATGCAAAACATTTTATCCGGGATATAGATATAATAATCCATGGTTTACATATGATGAAGCGTCTAAAACCTATTTAAGATACCAGTTTGGAGCTGAACAGATAGATGAGCAGACTAAGACACAGCTGGCATACAAAAATATACTCGTCAAATATGTTACGCCTCAGTATTATGAGAATGGGACGCCTAATTATAAAATACACGGAACCAATACCGGAATATTTATTACCAATGGAAAAGCGGTTCCTGTAACATGGGCAAAGGCGTCGGAATCAGAAGGAGCAACGAAGTATTATTATGCAGATGGTACCGAGGTTGTGTTAAATCAGGGAAAAACCTACATATGTCAGGTGGAGACAACACAGGAGGTTACAATAAGTGCAGAATAATGAACAATATATAAAAGAACTTGTAATGCGTGCCAGCAGTGCCATGAAAAGGGCTTATGCCCCTTATTCACATTTTTGCGTAGGGGCTGCAGTACTGACTGAAAAAGGTAATATTTATAGTGGCTGTAATATAGAAAATGCTTCCTTCGGAGCGACAAACTGTGCAGAAAGAACAGCAATTTTTAAAGCGGTTTCTGAAGGCGAAACTGTAATTAAGGCAGTTGCAATAGTCTCCGGAAATGGAAAACCAACGCCTCCCTGTGGAATATGCAGGCAGGTGATGAGTGAATTTATGGCTGAAGATGGCCTTGTTATTCTTGGAATAAAAGATGCGGAGGCAAAAATATATATGCTTAATGAACTGCTGCCGGAAAGATTTATATATTAAAATTGTATAATACCCCTTAGGCTGTCAATAATAGAGGTGAAGAAAATGATAGCTTAAGGGGTATTTATTATGGATTTAAAGCCTGAAAAAATAAAATTATTAACTAATGTTATATATTATGCAATGGGCTGTGTTATCGTTGCAGCTCTGGCTGCTTTATGTATTATGATATCTGCAGGGACTGATAAAGGAACTGATATTGAAAATGTTACACAGTCAGTTACGGATACAGCAGCTGTGCAAAATACAACATCACCGGCTGATGCAAAGGTTCAGTCGGTTCCAAAGAAATACTATATCATTGAGGAAGATGGCAGGATATGCATATATGAAATACGTGAAGGAGAAAATGTATTTTATGATTATGGGGCAGTCGAAAAGAATTTAATGACAGAGGAAATGCAGTTCAAGTTAAAGAATGGCATTTATATTAATTCAGAGCCGGAACTATATGAATTTTTGCAGACCTACAGCAGTTAAGGAAACTTTGTTGAAGTCTTAATGAAAATCAGATATAATATCATAGAATTTTAAGAAAATAAATGCGGCAGGAATGGGAGTAAAAGTGAAACAGGAAAAGAAAGTATACGACTGTGCAGTCATTGGCGGCGGAGCAGCAGGACTTTTTGGAGCAGTATGGCTGGCACGGAAAGGGCTTAAAGTTATAGTTATTGAGCATACCAAAAAGGTTGGTACCAAGATACTTCAGACGGGAAATGGCAAGTGTAATTTCACAAATATGAAGCTTGATTATACATGCTTTCAAAGCGGCAATGAAAAACAGGTTATGGAAGTTGTTAACAGGTTTGACAACAGGGCTGCTATAGAATTCTTTGAAAGCGTGGGAGTTTATCATAGAGAAAGAAACGGGTATGTATACCCCCATTCTGATACAGCATTATCCCTGCAAAACGGACTTAGAATGGAAATAGAAAAACAAAAGGTACGTTTGTCTACAGAATTTGAAACAAAAAAAATAGTGTATTGTGATAATGTATTTGAAATAATATCCGATTCGTATACATATTATGCAGATACAGTGCTTCTTGCAACAGGTTCTAAGGCAGGCCCGAAAACAGGCTCAGATGGAAGCGGATATATAATGGCAGAAAGTCTTGGACATCATATTATAAAACCTTTGCCGGCATTGGTGCAGCTTGTATCAAAGGATAAAGAGTGCAGGCTTATGGCGGGAGTTAGAAGCACAGGAAGAATTGTTTTATATGTTGATGGAGAAGCAGTGAGCTCGGATATAGGAGAAATACAATATACGGAGTATGGCATTTCGGGCATTCCTGTGTTTCAGATAAGCAGATATGCAGTAAAAGCACTTGATATGGGAAGAAGTGTTTCAGTAACCATAGACATGCTTCCTGATTATACATATGAATACGCAAAAGAAATCTGTGAAAAAGGAATCGCATGCTTCCCGGATAAAAATGTGGAACAGTTTTTTGAGGGGATTATAAATAAAAAGCTTGTCAGTGCAGTGGCAGGCAGATGTAAAATAAGTGCTTCTGGTAAGGCTAAAGACCTTGGAAGCAGAGAGCTTTTTAAATGTGTTGAGATGTTTAAGAATTACCGGGTTAATATTGATGGCTATAAGGATTTTGATAATGCACAGGTATGTCAGGGCGGTGTTCCTTTAGATGAAATAGATACATGCAGCATGATGTCTAAAATAAAGCCGGGAGTGTTTTTTGCAGGAGAGCTGCTTGACGTTGATGGAAAATGCGGAGGTTATAATCTGCAGTGGGCATGGAGCAGTGCTGCTGTGGCGGCGCATGGTGTAGAGGAATACCTTAAGAATAAAAAAGTTTAAGAGAGGAAACACATGCTTAGAATCAATCAGATAAAACTAAGACCTAATCATGATAAAAAAGCACTGGAAACTGCAGTCAGGAAGGTGTTAAAGCTAAAAAGAGAAGATAATGTATCATTTCTTGTTGCAAAGCGTTCATTGGATTCCAGACATAAACCGGATTTATTGTATATATATAGTGTTGATGTAACTGAGATTGTATGTAATAAGAAAAAAGTGGATTTAAAAAGAAAAATACAGCAGTTGAAAAATAAAGATGTTATATGGCTGGAACATGTGGAGTATAGTTTTCCAAAGGTGTTTGAAAAAGCTGGGAAAAAGCTGGAATTACTGCTTGAAAACGATATGAACCGTCCGGTAATAATTGGGTTTGGGCCAGCGGGACTGTTTGCTGCATTAAAGCTTGCTAAGGCAGGGCTTCGTCCGGTGGTTTATGAGCGGGGTGATAATGTTGAAAAGAGAAAGCTTATAGTAGAAGATTTCTGGTCAGGCAGAGGGCTTGATTTGAACTGCAATGTACAGTTTGGCGAGGGCGGAGCCGGTACATTTTCTGATGGTAAATTAAACACTATGATTAAGGATACAACCGGAAGAATTAAAGAGGTTCTTAAAGTGTTTGTAGAATTTGGGGCAGACCCGTCAATTCTTTATGTAAATAAACCACATATAGGTACAGATGTTTTGTCTTATGTTGTGAAAAACATACGTCAGCATATCATTCAGCTTGGAGGAGAGGTGCATTTCAGGCACAGGCTGGACAATATCATTATAGACAGCAGCAGATTAAAGGGAATAGAGGTTACGGATTTAGATACCAACAAAAAATATGTACGCAAATGCAGAAATGTATGTATTGCAGTGGGACACAGTGCCAGAGATACATTTTTCATGCTGTCAGATAAAAAAATTGCAATGGAAGCGAAGGCTTTTGCAGTAGGACTTAGAATTGAACACCCTCAAAGCTATGTGGATTTTAACAGCTATGGAGACAGTACATTTAAAATGCCGGCGGCAGATTACAAGGTGACTTACCAGACGGGGCAGAGAGGAGTATATTCTTTTTGTATGTGTCCGGGCGGATATGTTGTAAATGCGTCCTCAGAAAATGGAATGACAGCCTGTAACGGAATGAGTTATTCGGGAAGAAACGGAAAGAATGCCAACAGTGCAATGATTGTAACAGTTACGCCTAAGGATTTTGGAGCTGGTGTTTTAGATGGAATTGCATTTCAGAGAAAATTGGAAAAGGCTGCGTATGAAGCGGGAAATGGAAGCATACCAGTCCAGCTTTTTGCAGATTATGAAGAAAATAGAGAAACTACAGGCTTTGGTGCTGTTACACCAGCAATTAAAGGTAGTTATAAAACAGCTAATTTAAGGAATGTTCTGCCTGATGAGATAAATCTTTCACTGATAGAAGGAATACATGGCTGCGCCAGATTTATGAAAGGGTTTGATATGGAGGAGGCAGTACTTTCAGGTGTTGAGAGCAGAACCTCAAGTCCCTTGCGTATTTTAAGGAATGACAGGCTGGAATCAGTTAACTGTGAAGGGCTGTATCCATGCGGGGAAGGTGCAGGATATGCAGGCGGGATTACATCAGCGGCGGTAGATGGAATTAAGGTGGCTGAGAAGATAGCCCTGAATATGGACTTTTAAGACAAAATAGTGTACAATATTATGAAAATTATTTAAATGGAGTTTATATGGAAAACTATAGAAGTACGATAACGGATAAGAAAAGGATAGTAATAAAAATAGGTTCTTCCTCTTTGATGCATGAACATACAGGAAAACTTAACCTTTCAAAAATTGAAAAGCTTGTAAGAATCATAGTCGATATTAAAAATTCCGGAAAGGAGGTAGTTCTTGTATCTTCAGGAGCTATTGCAGTGGGGCGTTCAGCAATAGGACTTTCAGAAAGGCCGGATTCACTGTCAGTAAAACAGGCCTGTGCAGCAATTGGACAGGCGAAGCTTATGATGGTGTATCAGAAGCTCTTTGCAGAATACAGTACGACAGCGGCACAGGTGCTTATGACAAAAAATACAGTACTGAATCCTGTCAGCCGTATCAATGTTGGAAATACATTTCATGAACTTATGGAGCTGGGGGCGGTTCCAATAGTTAACGAAAATGACTCTGTATCTACATATGAAATTGAGCAGGTGCAGACATTTGGAGATAATGACAGGCTGTCAGCCATTGTGTCTTCTATTATTGGGGCAGATTTACTGATATTATTGTCAGATATAGATGGCATGTATACAGATGACCCAAACAGTAATCCGGATGCAGAGTTTATTGATTTCGTAGAAAATATTGATGACAGACTTGTAAATATGGGGAAGGCAACGTCTGGAAGCAGTGTAGGAACTGGAGGTATGGCTGCAAAGCTTGTGGCAGCTCAGATTGCGTCACCATCGGGAACGGATATGATTATTACCAATGGAAGAAATCTGGATAATATAGTAAGTATTTTAAATGGGGAAAATGTGGGAACATTATTTTTAAGCCATGAAAAATCAGATTTTAATCTGATGGATATGGTAGATTAGATATTGGGACGAAAATCAGGGAGGTTTCATGGACATTAAGCTTATAAAGAAAGCAGAAAACAGTGAGTTCGTGGCGTTTGATAAAGATATACTGCTTCAGATAACAGATGCAGACTATCAGCTTAACCAGTATGTGGGAAAGCATTTGTCAGTGCTTAATACGAGCACAAATGAGCGTTTTGAAATTGCACCGGAAATTAAGAAGTATATTCTTACTAAAATTACATATGCATGCAGCGGGCACGACTATCTGTTTTTTACATCTGCAGAAAGGACTAATGAGGATAAGGTGGATATAAAGCTTTACCGTTATATTCTTGATGATGGCAGATGTGAACATATATATACAATGGGTGCTGATTTAAGAGAGATAGGGGTGTCTCTTGAAATCAAGATATTCGCTCTTGATATTGACCATGTTATTATTGAAAAGACATTTTATCAGTCACAGGAGGGAAGACAGCTTCCTGCATGGAGAGGCATAGGTGTAAATGAAATAGTGCTTCAGGACATTATGGCTGGCAGGACATTTAAAATTACAGATTCAGTTATTGCAGAGTCAGGTATTGATAAGATGGTGGCGCTTGGTGGAAACAACTGTCTTATAAAGCTTGGCAATTCAATGGTGGGTGAAAAGTTTTATGGCGGAATAAGAAAAGAGGACGCACCGAGGGAAATTATTGGGATTATAAACGTGAAACAGTTTATTTCCGATTTGATACTTGATATGGACAAGGTGTTTATTGAGGAGCTTGATTCTGGAACAGATAATGTTACATTTCCGTATGTGAAAAAAGACGATAACTGGATTATATATTCAAAGTTTGATTTAAATGACAAGCTCGAAACAATTGTGTTTTACAATTTTGTAAATAAAATAAAAAAGATACGTATAAACAGTAATGTCGAACGGATTTCAGATTTAAGCTTTGCCCATGTAATAAATGATATTCCATATCAGATAAGAAATGAGGAGCACAGCAGCCAGATTATCAACATGAATACTCAGAAGGTTGAAATGAAGCTGTCTGCGGATATAAATGTTTCATATGTTAAAAATGATATAATCGTTGTCCAGCATAAGACCTCTAAATTACCATTTATAAGCAGGACAGTAACATATATAGAAGTATATAAGTATCCGGATATGCTGCATTCTATTTTAAAGACAAAGGAAAAGTATAATGGATGCCTGTGCAACGGTAATGATTTAATTATTCTGACAACATAAAAAAGGAGAGCTATGATTACACAGAAAACAATTGACCGTATAAATGAGTTATATAAAAAATCAAAGGAAGCAGGGCTTACACCTGAGGAGACATTAGAACAGAAGGAACTCAGGTCTGCTTATGTTAAGGCCTTCCGGGATAATTTAAGAGGGACATTAGACACTATCAAGATTCAAAATCCAGACGGAAGTATGATTGATGTAAAAAAGCGTCATGATGATAAGATGAAATTGAAGGAGCAGCTAAAAGAAGAAGAAAAATCCGGGGAATGATATGTTTAATGAAGATAAAAAGTCAATAAGAGAATTAATTAAAGAAAAAAAATCTCTTTTGACGCAGGAAGATATTGCATTGAAAAGCAGGAAAATAATGGGAACAATTATGCAGCTTGACCAGTATAAGAGCAGTGATAAGGTTTTTACTTATGTTAATTTTAATGAAGAGGTAGTCACCTCAGGGCTTATAGTGGAAAGTCTGAATAATAAAAAAAAAGTGTTTGTTCCAAAGGTTTTTAAAGGAGAAAAAAACTTCATGGAGTTTGTTGAAATCCATGATTTATCTGAATTAAGGGAAGGATATTACGGTGTAATGGAGCCGCAGGCAGGGCTGGATGCAAAAACAGATATTAGAGAAGGTTTATTTATTATGCCAGGACTGGCCTTTGACAGAAATTTTCACAGGATTGGATATGGCGGAGGCTTTTACGACAGGTTTTTAAGCAGACCGCATAAATTCGATATGGTCGCAGTGGCATTTGATTTTCAGCTTATGGATAATATTCCTTTTGAGGAGCATGATTTAAGACCAGAGATTATTGTAACTGATAATGAAGTACTTGTAAGGTAAGCAGTGAAAGGATGGGGAAAATGATTTCAATTGAACAGATGGGAAAAAAAGCAAAAAAGGCATCACAATATCTGGCAAAAATGGGTGCAGAAGAAAAAAATACAGCTTTGGGTGCAATTGCACAGGCACTTCTTGATAATAAGGAGGTTATTAAACAGGCAAACCGATATGATGTAGATGAAGCCATGAAAAATGGAATGAAGCCAGCCATGATTGACAGACTTACTATTACAGATGCAAGAATTTCGGCTATGGCAGAGGGACTGCTTCAGCTGGCAGCTTTAGAGGATCCAGTTGGTGAGGTTACGTCAATGAAGCTGCGTCCTAATGGGCTTATGATTGGTAAGAAATGTGTTCCTCTTGGCGTTGTGGCAATTATATATGAGTCACGTCCTAATGTTACGGTAGATGCCTTCGGACTGACATTTAAGTCAGGTAATGCCGTAATACTTCGTGGCGGAAGTGATTCTATTCAGTCTAATATTGCCATAACTCGGGTAATTACAGAATGTCTTAAGGCTAATGGTATAAATGAAGATGTGATACAGCTGGTAACAGATACAGACCGTGCTCATGTGACAGAATTAATGACACTTAACAGGTATATTGATGTGATTATTCCAAGAGGAGGTGCCGGACTTATTCAAAATGTTGTTAAGAACAGTACAGTACCAGTTATTGAAACAGGTACAGGAAACTGCCATATATATGTAGATGAATCTGCAGATATCAAGATGGCAGCACAGATAATATATAATGCAAAGACACAGAGAATAGGCGTATGTAATGCATGTGAATCCTTAGTAGTACATAAAAAAATTGCTGAGAAGGCAATTCCTGTAATTGTCGACAGACTAAAGGAAAAACAGGTTGAAGTAAGAGGAGATGAAACAGCAGTAAATATTGATTCACGAATCATTAAAGCAACACAGCAGGACTGGGGAGAGGAGTATTTGGATTATATTATATCTGTTAAGACTGCAGCTTCTATTGGTGAAGCCATAGAGCACATTAACACCTATAACACAGGACATTCAGAAGCTATAATTACAAAGGATTATGACAATGCCCAGAAGTTCCTTAATGAAGTAGATGCTGCTGCCGTCTATGTAAATGCTTCTACAAGATTTACTGATGGCTTTGAATTTGGTTTTGGCGCTGAAATAGGAATCAGTACACAGAAGATTCATGCAAGAGGACCTATGGGACTTAAAGCCTTAACTACATATAAATATATTATCTATGGAAATGGACAGGTACGTAAATAAGATGGATAACAAAAATTTTAAATACGATGACCTTTCATTTATAAAAGGAGTATTTGAAAGAACAACAGAAGCTTATATCTTCATATATGATTTGTTAAATGACCATTACCTTATAAGTCAACGGGCCTGTGAATATTTTAATTTGAGTGAATATGATTTCACTGATGCTTCAAACAGGCTTAAAGAGGTAGTACATCCAGACGATTATCTAATGGTTGTAGAAGATTTAAATCAAATCAAGAATAAAAAGAAAAGCAAGCATTCTCTGGAATATAGATGGAAGACAAGGGCTGGAAGCTACGCGTGGATTAGATGCAGCGGTGAAGCAGTTGCCGGCAGTAATGGTGAATACCTCATAGGAACGATTACTGAAATAGGAAAGATTAAACGCATTGATAATATAACTGGACTGTATTTTGAGAGTGTTCTGGAGGCGGATTACAAAAAAGGAAATTATGGCAAAAACCGTTTTGGCGGGATTCTTTTAATTGGCATTGATAATTTTAAAGAAATAAACGAAAAACATGGAACTGAAATGGGAAATAAGGTACTTGAAAATTTAGCTTCAATAATTTTAAGTATAGTAAAAGATGCAAGATATGTATACAGAATGAATGGAGATGAATTTGCTGTGGCTGTCCCAGAGCCTTTAAGTGACAGGGAAAAACACATGAAAAGGCTTTATAAAAAAATAAGGCGTGGGGTTGACGCCTATTTTGAAGCTAATGGCTATGAATTATTTTTTACGATTTCAGCTGGCGGAGTTGAGTTTGATTCAGAAAATGACAAATATGAGG
>JAUNPT010000064.1 GCA_030536565.1 Eubacteriales bacterium
ATTCCAAGCATTATATATATTTTCTCATATTGCCTTTTTTTAAGTGCTTCTCTTAAAGTAATTTTGTTGCCACTGCTGTCAATAGTGGCAATAGGTGCATCCATTACATTCCATATAGTAAGACCATATTCTACAAAAAATGCTGTTTTATCCCAGCCAGCATACTCATACAATGTTGATGTTCTGGAGTCACCTATAAACAAAGCACCATCAAGATATTCCATTCCAGCACTATAAAATTCTCTTTTGCCACTGGTTGTTTCTTCAATTGATGTACTCTCATATTCTAAATCGTCATATACAGTCGTTTCCTCAAGTCCCTCACAGGTAGTTTCTTGTTCAACATAAGCTATGCCACTGTCAGTCACCTGCTCCTGCTTCACCATAAGCTGCCTCGCATAGAGTGTCAGTTTCCCTGACCAGAATACTAACACACTAACAATTATCATTATTATAAAAGGATATTTTTTCTTTTTTGCCTGCATTTTCATCCCCCTTAAAACCTAAAGTATAAAAATGGATTTTCCACGTTTTTAATCATATGTATAACACTAAGCCAGAACAAAACAATAAGTATTAAAAGCATCCACCATTTTCTCTTGTTTTCCTGATATAAATTTCTAAGTATACCTGTACTTAAGAAGATTGCAGCAAAAAGTATTATTCCATACTGCTGCAGTGCCATTATTGTATCTCTCCCGTTGCCTGCTATAAATTCAAAGTTCTGCCCTATCGGAAACATTTTCTTAAAATAAACTAAAAGCTCACCTATGTCAGAAATAGCAAATATCATCCAGCTTACTGGAATAAATAAAATCATATATATTCTGGAGACTACGGAATGTTTTTGAAGCACAGCCTTAAAGCCCATCCGTTCAATAACAATAAGCAGGAATATCCCCATAGCCCATACTAAGAAATTAATTGTCCTGCCATGCCACATTCCTGTAAGCACCCACACAATAAAAAGATTTCTAATAGTTAATATCCGCCCCTTACGGTTTCCTCCCAGTGGAATATAAACATACTCACGAAACCACTGTCCCAGCGAAATATGCCATCTTCTAAAAAACTCAGACACTGACCTTGACATATACGGCACATTAAAATTATCCATAAACTTAAAGCCCAGCATTTTTCCAAGGCCAACAGCCATAAGGGAATATCCATTAAAATCAAAGTATATTTCCATTGAAAATGCAGCTGCCCCAAGCCACGCCATCGGTGTGGATATACTTTCAAAGCCTACAACCAAAACCTGATGCCATAACATTCCCAGCATATCAGCAATAAGCAGCTTGTATGCCAGTCCTAAAACGAACAGCTTCATTCCATCCTCTATTTTTTCCAGCTTATAAGTACGGTATCGAATCTGGCTGATTACATCCTTATATAAAAGAATAGGGCCTGCGATAAGCTGCGGATACATACATAAATAGGTTCCTGTTTCCACAAGATTACGGGAAGGCTTACATTTCCCCCAATAAACATCTAAAACGTAGGCTGCCAGCTGAAATGTATAAAAGCTTATTCCTAATGGAATTCCATCTGACAAATATTTAAAACCTATTAATATTCCAAAATCATAGACCAGCAGAAATAAAACAATTGCATTTTTTACAAGTTCTTTAGCTGACGTCATCACTCTTACAAAGCAGTCATTTAGAACTAATGTAAACAATAAAAGCCAGACATATTTTATTTCTCCCAGACCGTAAAACAAAAGACTGCCTGCAAAAAGTATATAATTTCTGCACCTTTCTGGAAAAATATAATATATCAGCAAAAATAGTGGTAAAAAAATAAATATAAATGAAATACTTGAAAAAAGCATATTCTGTCTCCCTAACATCTTTTAAATATTAGACGACAGAATATGCTGAAAAGTTTCACATTCTAATAAAAATTATAATAAAAGCTCACCAAATTCTTCAATTGGCATTGGCTTGTAATAATAATACCCCTGTGCATTAAAGCAGCCATTTTTAATCAGAAAATCCGCCTGCTTTTGCGTCTCTACACCTTCCGCTATTAACTTGATTCCTAATTCCTCTATCATATTGATTACATTTCTTACAACAATACGGCTTTTTTCTGAATCAATATCATCTATGAATGCTTTATCAATTTTAATCTCATCAACATGCTCGTCCTTTAACATATTTAATGATGAATAACCTGAGCCAAAATCATCCATTGAGAACTTAAAATTCTGTTTCTGAAGATAACTGATATTCTGATAAAGCACTTCTGTATCCTCTACAAGAGCACTTTCTGTAACCTCCAGAGGAACCATCTCGGGATTGATTCTGTACTTTTGTGCCAATTCCATAATGAAATCAGTAAAATTCTCCTGATGCACATGCAGTCTGGAAACATTTAATGAAACAGGCACAATCTGCTTTCCGTCATCAAGCCATTTCTGCAGATGCTTAAAAACCTGCTCCCATACAAAGCAGTCAACATCAACAATATAACCGCTCTTCTCAAATACCGGAATAAAAACGTCAGGATAAATCATGCCCTCCACAGGATGAATCCATCTGACCAGAGCTTCTCCTCCTATTATCTTTCTTGTTCTCATATCTACTTTGGGCTGAACATAAACTTTTATGTAACCATTCTTTATGGCATCTCCAACTTCATTCTCTATTTTTTTCTCATAAAGCATCTTATCACGCATATTATTCTCATAAAAAGAATAGTATGAAAACACCTTACCCTTTATATTATCTATTGCCATAGCTGCATAATCGCACATAAGGCTTATGTCCATTCCCGGCTCCGACATGCACACGCCAAATGCCGGCAATATTCTGCATGGCAGCTTATATTCAACCAGTTTTTTATAAATTGAGTCAATAACACTTATGATTTCATCAGCATCTTTATAAGGCATGCACATTGCAAAAATATCAGCCCGGAAATGTGCTGCAATGCAAGTCTCACTCTCATATGATCTGAAACAGTCTGCAATAAACTTTAAAAGCTTATCCCCTTCTGCCCTGCCGCAAAACTCGTTAACCGTTTTAAATCTGTAGATATTCATCTCTATTACTGCAAACTTTTGAGCCGGATTGTGTCTTAACAATTCATTTCCTCTAAAAAAAAACGCTTTCAGTCCGAAAAGATTAGTCAACTTTATCTTTTCACTGTCAGCCTTATCATATGCCATTTTTTTAAGCGAATACATGTACAATTCCTCGCTGCCCTCCTCTGTCATCATCGGGCATTCCAAGTGTGTGTCTTTATTATTGTCCATAAACATAGTCCATCCATTCTGTGTAATTATTATATATGTCCTGGAAATCTTTAATTTTTTTATTCCAATTACGCACATTTATTTTATACATTGTATCACATTAAAAACAATTTGAAAAGGCAAAAAAGACTTTCGCATTCAGATTGACATCTTTTTTGCGAAAGTCTTTTAAAATATTATTTATAAATTTTCTTTGATTTTTTTAATTACATCTGCATATTCTGTTTCTGTCAGATACTTCTGGTCTGGATTCATAAGAAAAACACCGCCCCATTCATATTCATCTTTATACTTAGGGCAGAGATGAAAATGAAGATGGTGGCCTGTATCGCCATAAGCACCATAGTTAACCTTATCTGGGTGGAAAGCAGACATAATAGCTCTCGCTACTCTAGCTACATCTTCAAAATATGCTGCTCTTTCTTCTGCTGTAAGCTCATTCATATCACCTACATGCTTCTTATGAGCTACAATACATCTTCCCAGATGGCTCTGCTCCTTAAAAAGATATACCTTTGATGTATCCAATTCACAAATCTTAATGCCAAACTTAGCAACAAGCTCACCTTCTACGCAGTATGCACAATTCTGATCTACCATGATAAACCTCCTAAAAATATTTCCTTCTTCACGAGAATCCAAAACTTGTGACGTAGGGTCACAAGTTTTGGATTCTTGAAATATAAAATCTGCATAGCGGATTTTATAATGCGTCCTTAATTGAGAAGCTGATTCTTCCCATCTTATCCTTACCCATACACTTACACTTTACAACATCGCCAAGTGTCAGTACGTCTTCCACATGGTTGATTCTCTCATTAGCAACCTTAGAAATATGAACCATACCTTCCTTACCTGGCGCAAACTCAATAAATGCACCAAATTCTTTTATGCTGATTACTTTTCCTTCGTAAATCCGGCCTTCTTCAAACTCATCAACTATTGTTCTGATATATTTCATAGCCTTGTCCATGCCGGCCTGCTCAATTCCACATACTGATACAAAGCCATCATCTGTAATATCAATCTTAACACCGCACTCATCAATAATTGAATTGATAACCTTACCGCGCTGTCCTACAACCTCGCCAATCTTAGCTGGATCGATCTGAGTCTGGATAATCTTTGGTGCATATTCACCAACAGAAGCTCTTGGCTTATCAATTGCCGGCTTCATACATGTATCCATAATAAAAAGCCTTGCCTGTCTTGTTCTTCTTATTGCTTCCTCAACGATAGGTCTTGTCAAGCCATGAATCTTGATATCCATCTGAATAGCTGTGATACCCTCTGTTGTACCTGTAACCTTAAAGTCCATATCTCCGAAGAAATCCTCAAGTCCCTGAATATCTGTAAGCACGATATAATCATCATCTGTATCGCCTGTTACAAGACCACATGATATCCCCGCTACCATAGCCTTAAGCGGAACACCTGCAGCCATAAGTGACATACATGATGCACATGTTGATGCCATTGATGTTGAACCATTAGATTCAAATGTTTCTGATACAGCACGAATTGCATATGGGAATTCCTGCTCTGATGGAAGAACTGGCATAAGAGCCTTCTCTGCTAATGCGCCATGTCCAATTTCACGTCGTCCTGGTCCTCTTGATGGTTTTGTCTCACCAACAGAATATGAAGGAAAATTATAATGGTGAAGATATCTCTTTGTAGTTACATTCTCATCAAGACCATCAATCTTCTGTGCTTCTGATAAAGGAGCAAGTGTGACGATATCGCAAATCTGTGTCTGTCCTCTTGTAAACATAGCTGAACCATGAACTCTAGGAATAATGTCAACCTCAGCTGAGAGCGGTCTAATCTGATCAATTGCACGTCCATCAGGTCTCTTATGGTCTTTTAAAATCATCTTACGTACTGTCTTTTTCTGGTACTGGTAAACTGCTTCACCAAGAACTGCAAGCCATTCTTCATTATCAGCAAAGGCTTCCTTCATCTTAGCAGTTAATTCATCAATATTTTTCTCTCTTGTCTGCTTGTCATCAGTGAAAACTGCTGCTTCCATCTCCTCCGGCGTAACAATCGTCTTCATTGCTGCAAACATCTCCTCTGGAATTGCACAGCTCTCATATGAATGCTTCTCTTTTCCAACCTCTGCAGCAATCTTATTAACAAATTCAATAATTGTCTGATTTACATCATGCGCCATATAAATAGCTTCAATCATCTTATCCTCAGGTACAATATTAGCACCTGCCTCAATCATAATAACCTTCTGGCTTGTAGATGCTACTGTAAGCTGAAGATCACCTTCGTCCCAAACCTTCTGTGATGGGTTTACGATAAACTCACCATCAACAAGTCCCACCTGTGTTGTTGCACAAGGGCCATCAAAAGGAATATCCGAAATTGTTGTTGCAATAGCTGAACCAAGCATTGCAAGAAGCTCTGGACGGCATTCTGTATCAACAGACATTACCATGTTATTTAATGTAACATCATTTCTATAGTCCTTTGGAAACAATGGTCTCATAGGACGGTCGATAACTCTTGAGGTAAGGATTGCATTCTCTGATGCCTTTCCTTCTCTCTTATTGAAACCGCCTGGAATCTTTCCGACTGCATACATCTTCTCCTCATATTCTACACTAAGTGGAAAGAAATCAATTCCCTCTCTTGGCTCCTTTGAAGCTGTTGCTGTAGAAAGAACCGTTGTGTCTCCGTAGTGTAATAAAACTGCACCATTGGCCTGTGCACACACTCTGCCAATATCAAGCGTCAGCTTTCTTCCAGCTAAATCCATTGAATACTGTTTAAACATATAATCTCCATTCTGCCTTAAAAGGCTGTTTATTTATATAAACAGAAGGTCCGAAACAACTGAAACACACACCTGTACAAAATTCATACGATATGTATTTCAGTGGTCTCGAATATACTTCTGTCTCTATACACTCTTTAATTGTGACTCGCACTTCCAGAGCTTCGCTCTGTCAGTCGTGGCTGTCGCCACTAACCAAGAATTATGAAAACGAAAGAATATGCAAGCATATCTTTCGCTTTCATAATTCTTTGCTTGTCGGCTTGTAGCATACACGAAAAACAAGGCGGAGTGATTCACTCCGCCCATAAAAACTACTTTCTGATTCCTAAACGAGCGATAAGATTTCTGTAACTTTCAATGTTATCGTTCTTAAGGTATGCAAGTAAAGCTCTTCTCTTACCAACCATCTTTAAAAGACCTCTTCTTGAATGATGATCCTTCTGGTTTTCCTTTAAATGCTCTGTAAGCTCAGCAATTCTTTCTGTAAGAATTGCAATCTGTACTTCTGGTGAACCTGTATCGCCAGGCTTTCTACCATATTCAGCAATAATCTGTGACTTCTTTTCTTTTGATATCATCTTGATATTCCTCCTAAAATTATAATCGCCTGTTATTAAGTCTCAGGTCGGAGTGTCCTGAATCTGAATAACGGCTAACATACTCAAATAATATAACATACATGCACATCATATGCAAGATTATTTTTCATCTTACTTAATAAAAAACATATCCTTTGCAAACTGTGTATCCAGCTCCATTTGCTTCTTTAAACCATCTATATTTTCAAACTTCATCTCCGGGCGCAGGAAATGCAGTAACTGTATTTCCACCTTCTCGCCATAAACCTCCATGTCAAAATCAAAGACATTCGTCTCGACGCTTACCTCCTGACTATCACTTACAGTCGGTCTTGTACCAAGATTAGTTACGCCATAATACGCATTTCCATCGATTACTGTAACTGAAGCATAGACACCATTTGGTGGAAGCAGCTTACTTTCTCTTGGATACACATTTATAGTGGGAATATCCATTGTCCTACCAAGCTGCTGTCCCTTTGCCACAATCCCTGTAATGGAATATGGCCTGTCAAGAAGCACATTTACTGTCTCCATATGTCCCAGACTTAATTCTTCCCTTACATATGTACTGCTGATTTCCCGTTCCTGATATCGTTCCTTTTCCACAACAATCGTTTCAAATCCATAAACAGGGCCCTTATCTATAAGCATCTGGGCGTTGCCCTCCCTGTTTTTACCGAAATGATAATCAGTTCCAACCACAACAGCCTTAGCCTTCATCTGCTTTACAATAATATCCTTAATAAATCTCTCAGGCTCCATATTCATAAACTCTGTGGTAAACGGGTATTCTATTTCCACATCAAGATTAAGTCTTTCACATATATTTTTTCTCTCAGCATTTGTTGTTATAAAATGCTGATGCTTCTGAGGACAGATGCTAAGAGGTATACCATCAAATGTAAACAGAACAGAAAGCAGACCTAGCTGCTGAGCCTTTTGCTTCACAATTTCTACCAGCTTCTGATGTCCTCTGTGAACGCCATCAAATTTTCCAAGTGTAACTGCTGAGGGTTTTTCAAGTTCAAATTCACTAACACCATGAATATATTTCATAAACCGCCCACACCACCTTTCTGATTTTATTGCAGGTGTAACATTTATTCAAATCATATTTTACGCTTCTTTAGAATCATAAAACATTTTTACCAGACTAAATAATCCCGAATCATAACGATATATGCCAATAAAATTATTCTTCTCATCATAAATTCTATACATTTCCATATCTAAAAGCTGTAATTCTTCTGGCTGTTTAACAGCATTGATTCCAAATTTGTTACCATTATACAATAGTTTTGCAAATTCGTCTAACACGATAAGCTTTCTATAAGCTGGAAACATCTCATCAACCGCAATTAAATGCTCCTCAAATTCACCCTTCAGGCACAGTGCGGATATCTGATTTAAGGTAAGACTGTCGTCAATTCCAAACTGTCCGACCCTGGTTCTTGTAAGCTTCTGCATACATGCACCGCAGCCAAGCCTTTCCCCGATATCCTGACACAATGTCCTTATATAGGTTCCCTTGGAACATTCCACTGTAAATGTTACCGTTTTATTCTCCTCATCTAAATTTATATCATTGATATGAATAGACTTAATTGTAACCTTTCTTGGCTTACGCTCCACCTCAATGCCTTTTCTTGCAAGCTCATAGAGTTTATGGCCGTTTTGCTTAATTGCCGAATACATCGGTGGAATCTGGTCATATTCCCCTATAAACGAATTACATGCATCCATTACGTCCACTTCCATAACATTTACTGGTCTGCTTTCAAGCACCGTTCCCGAAATATCCTGTGTATCTGTGATTTTCCCAAGAAGCATAACTGCTTCATAAGTTTTACCGCAGTCAGTAATCATATCAACCAGTCTGGTCCCCTTACCAAGACATACAGGAAGGACACCAACTGCATCAGGGTCAAGTGTACCTGTATGTCCTATTTTTTTCATTTGTAAAATGCCTCTGAGCTTGGCAACTACATCATGCGATGTAAAGCCCTGTTCTTTATATACATTTATAATTCCATTCATACACTTGCCTTTCTTTGCAGCAGCCAAAATTACTGGTCTCACTCATTACAATACTGCTGTTCAATCATTTCACCTATCTTGTTAATAATACTGTAAACTGACCCTTTTCCTGTAAAGCCTGCGGCCCTCACATGTCCGCCGCCTCCAAACTCTACAGCAATCCTGCTTACATCAATTGTCTTCTTAGAACGCATACTTACCTTATGCTCGTTTTCTCCAGTCTCATAAAGGAATATTGCCACTTCCACACCATCAGTCAGTCTTAACTGTTCTATAATACCGCCCAGTTCTTTTCCTGTGACACCATAGAAATCCATCTCATCTTTTGTGACATTTGAGAAAATGCATTTTCCATCGTAAAACAGAACGCTCTCCAAAAGAGCTCTTCCAAGTATCTGGTTCTGAACATAAGTTTTTTTGTAGAAGCTGTTATCAATAATATCAGAATATGCAATGCCCTTCTCCATCATCTTTCCTGCGATAGTCATTGTCTTTGCAGATGTAGAGCTATATTTAAACACTCCTGTATCATGGATAATTCCTGTATATATACACTCTGCAACGTCTTTTTGCACCTTATCCTCATCAAATGTATCATAAAGCACTTCACATGTTGAGCTTGCGTCTGGACGCACCAGATTTACATCTGCAAAATCGCTGTTGCTTACATGATGGTCAATGCATATAGTTTTCTTTGCATTGTCAAAGCACTGCACAAATGGCTCAATTCTATCCTTTGAACTGCAGTCAAGAACCACAAACACATCATACTGTGTGTTTTCTGGAACATTTTTTATATTTTCAATTCCTGTTAAATATGAAAATTCTTTTCCCGGTTCTTCAAGAAATACATCTGTCTTCAAATCCGGGCGATTATCCTTTAAATAATTATACAACCCCAGCGTGGAGCCCATGCAGTCTCCGTCAGGTCTTACATGCCCTGTAATACCTACTGATGCTGCGTCCTTTAACTCATCAAGTATATTCATATAAATCTCCATTTCTGCATACGCTCATAAACTTCTGGCATAAACACAAATTTACATGTAACAAATCTTTTATATATAGATTTTTACATCACTCCTCAAGATGCCCTGCTGCGTCTGCCTGCGTAACGTCATCAATAAGCTTGGACATGTTAATTCCATATTCTATTGACTGGTCAAGTATAAATTTTATCTCAGGTGTGTTACGTAAATTAACTGTCTTTGCCAGCTGTCTTCTTATATACCCCTCTGCACTTCTTAAGCCCTTCATCGTATCCTGCTGTGAAGCCTCATCGCCTAAAACACTTATATAAGCCTTACATGTTTTTAAATCTGGTGCCACCTCAACAGCAACAACAGATGTCATCGGATTGATTCTCGGGTCCTTGATTTCACTGCGGATAATATTGCTTAATTCTTTTAATACTTCACCATTAATTCTGGTGTTTTTTACACTGTTCTTACGCATATAACTTCCTTTCCAAAGAAAGAAACTGCTGCCGACGTTATATTCCTCCAGCCACTGCCGGTATCTAACATTTCAATCTGCAACAGTTCCTAATAACTTTTATTTACAGGCCCTATAATTACCAACGCTATCTAGGTATCTCTACCATAATATGCGCCTCAATTAAATCGCCCTCCTGAATATTATTAAAGCCTTCAAATACAAGACCGCATTCTGTACCAGCCTTACATTCTTTAACCTCATCTTTAAAGTGCTTTAATGAAGCAATACTGCCTTCAAATATCTTTTCTCCGTCTCTTGTGATGCGTACAGTTGCATTTCTTGTAATCTTACCTTCTGTAACAAGAGTACCAGCAATATTACCAACACCTGATGCCTTAAATATCTGCCTGATTTCAGCATGGCCAATAACCTGTTCCTCATAAATTGGCTCAAGCATACCCTTTAACGCTGCTTCTACATCTTCAATTGCATTGTAGATTACACTGTACATTCTAAGGTCTACCTTTTCCCTGTCTGCAAGCAGTCTTGCCTGATTATCAGGTTTTACATTAAATCCAATAATAATTGCATTTGACGCTGAAGCAAGAACAACATCTGATTCATTAATATTACCAACACCGCCATGAATAATCTTAACAGCAACTTCTTCATTTGACAGCTTAACAAGACTCTGCTTTACTGCTTCTACTGAGCCCTGTACGTCAGCCTTAATAATGATTCCTAATTCCTTGACATTACCAGCCTTAATCTGCTCAAACAGTGCATCTAAGGATACTTTGTGCTTTGTATCGTCAAGAAGCTTCTTTCTTCCTTCACTGATAAATGTTTCAGCAAAGCTTCTTGCTTCTTTATCTGTATCCATAGCTACAATAATTTCACCTGCATTAGGCACATCATTTAAACCAAGGATTTCAACAGGTGTTGATGGGCCAGCCATCTTAACCCTTCTTCCCTGGTCGTCAATCATAGCTCTGATTTTACCATAGCATGCTCCGGCAGCTACGTTATCGCCTACATGAAGTGTACCCTTCTGAACAAGGATTGATGCAACAGGGCCACGTCCTTTATCAAGCTCGGCCTCTATTACAATACCTCTTGCAGTTCTGTCAGGATTTGCCTTTAATTCATGCACCTCAGCTGTTAACAGTACCATTTCAAGAAGTTCGTCAATACCTTCCTTAGTATGCGCTGAAACAGGGACAAATATTGTCGAACCGCCCCAGTCTTCAGAAATTAATCCGTACTCTGTAAGCTCCTGCTTAACCTTTTCAACATTAGCATTTGGCTTATCAATTTTATTAACAGCGACAATAATTTCAACATCAGCTGCCTTAGCATGATTAATAGCCTCTATTGTCTGCGGCATAACACCATCATCTGCAGCAACTACAAGAATTGCAATATCAGTTGCCTGTGCACCACGCATACGCATTGCAGTAAACGCCTCATGTCCAGGAGTATCCAGGAATGTAATTAAATTGCCATTGACATCAACCTGATAAGCACCAATCTTTTGTGTAATACCGCCTGATTCCTTTGCAGTAACATGTGTCTCTCTGATTGCATCAAGAAGTGATGTCTTACCATGGTCAACGTGTCCCATAACACATACAACTGGTGGTCTTGAAACCATTGTCTCCTCTGCTTCTTCATCTTCCTTAAGAAGCTCTGCTATAACATCAACTTTAACCTCATGCTCACATATACAGTTAAATTCCAATGCAATTTCTTCAGCTGTATCATATTCAATTTCCTGATTGATTGTAACAACCTTACCCTGTAAAAATAATTTCTTAACAATTGCAGATGGCTGTACCTTCATCTTATCTGCAAGCTCTTTAATAGTAAGCATATCTGGAAGCACGAGCTGTTTAATTGTATCTTCTTCCTTCTCAACCGGCTTTGGAGCTGGTTTTTTCATTGACTGATTCTTTGTAAACCTTGTATTTTCCCTGGCATCGTTATCCCTGCGACGTTCATTTTTATGATTATCTTTTCTTGAATCAGGTTTTCTTGCATCTGGTTTAGAAACAATAAAATCTTCCTTAGGCGCTGTATCACGTCTGTCATTATTTCTTCTCTGTCCGCCAAATGAACCTGCATTCTGTCCATTACCGCCTCTGTGATTATTGTTGTTTGCATTTCCTCTGTAACCGGCGTTATTATCATTATTTCTGTTCTGATAGCCGCCCTGACCATTTCTGTCGTTATTTCTGTTCTGATAGCAGCCCTGACCTTTTCTATCTTTGT
>JAUNPT010000222.1 GCA_030536565.1 Eubacteriales bacterium
GGACAGATAGACGTGGATAATGTTAATCAGGATTTGGCTAAAACAAATGAAAATATGTCTGTATAATGCAGTAAATGGGGAATACTTTGCACTGATGCGGGTATTCCTCTTTTGCTTTACAGGATTAATGTGATATGATGACAGAAAACAAGACCGAGGTGGCAAATGTTTTGGAAGCATGCTTTTTTATTTGAAGTTTCATATAAGCTGCTGGCAGCGGCGGTAATTTATCCCTTGTTTTTTTTCCTTGCAAATACAGGAATGAGGCTGGCAGGAATCAGTTATCTTACCAATGAATATATATTAAGGATAATAAATCCTTATATGATAGGTGCTGTTATAGTCATTGCGCTTGCTGTGACATTTTATTGCATATATGAGCTTTCTTTTATACTGTCATCATATGAATATGAAAGAAGGCATGCAGATGTAACATTTTATTCAAATGTATTAATTGCCTTTTATAAGCTTAAGGACTGTCTAAGGCCAGCTAATATATTGATGAATTTTTATTACATTTTTGTTATTGCAGCTGTAAATGCTGCTGTATTGTGTAACCTTGTATTTACGCAGACAACACGTAATTTATTTAAAATCCATGTTTTAAATGGAGGCTGGCATATACTGGCTGGTATTATGACCGGGCTGGCGGTGGTTTATGTGTTTGCATTTTTAGGAATTTACAGCTTTCAGGTGTTCTTTTTGGAGGATAAAAGCTTTAAACAGGCGTACAGAAAAAGTGCAAAGCTTGTATGCAGGCATCCGGTTCGTACAGTTGGAGCAGTTGTTGTTTATAATTTAATGGTACTGGCACTGATTGTTGTGATATATGGTTTAATATCAGTTGTTTTAGTGCTGGGTGTAAAACTGTTAGATATGGCGTATATAGGAAGCGCAGTGTATTTGTCTGTTTTAAGAAGCGTAAGATATGCGGTTAAGGTAATTCTGGTATGTGTTTCGGTTCCAGCGGCATTTCTTGTAATCACAAGGAATTATTACAGATTTATGGACTGTAATGAAGTTGATTTGCCGATTATATATATAAAAGAAAAAAATAAAAAGTTTCACAGGCTTGCATATTTTGTGCTGATTTTTGCATCTGTGTTATTGTTGTCAGTAAATGTAGTGAAATCTTTTAATAATAATCCATTTGAAAAAATTGCTGTTTTTCATGAAACACAGATTACGGCTCACAGGGGGGCGTCGATGGAAGCACCGGAAAATACTCTGGCAGCATTTAGCAGGGCAATGGAGAATATGGCGGATACTATAGAGCTTGACGTACAGCTTACATCAGACGGACAGCTTGTTGTTATGCATGACGACACAGCCTTAAGGACAACAGGAGTAGATAAAAGTATTTCCTCCATGACGCTTGAGGAAGTCAAAAAGCTGGATGCAGGCTCATGGTTCTCTGCGGAGTTTGAGGGAGAGAAGGTACCTGCATTACAGGAGGTATTTGATTTATGTGAGGGTAAGATTAAAATCAACATAGAAATTAAGGCTAATTCTGACGGTTATGCAGTTGCCCGTAAGGTGGCTGAAATTATCAGGGAAAATGGGGCAGAGAACTGGTGCGTTGTGACATCATTTGACTATGCAGCGCTTTGCAGAGTTAAGGAATGTAATGAAAATATAAGGGTAGGATATATTTTGTCTGTGGCATATGGAAGCTTTTATGAGATGAAGGACGTGGATTTTTTCAGCATTAATGCTTCCTTCCTTACAAA
>JAUNPT010000065.1 GCA_030536565.1 Eubacteriales bacterium
GATTCGCTGTGTTGTTGAGGCAGGCTTTAAAACAAAGAATATTATATTTTCTGGATATAATGAGTTCGAGTATGCCAAGCTGGCAGTAAAACTGGGGGTAGTTGATTACATATTAAAGCCGGTTGACCCAAAAGAGTTTCTGACTGCGATGAAAAGAGTTATAGATGAGCTGGATAAAAAACGTGAAGACATGGCTAATGAAAAGAAAATCAATGGATTTATCAATGAGTATGCACTGTATGCCATGGTGAATGGACGAAAGCCGGAGGGTATCAGTGATTTAAGCTTTTGTGATGAGTATCATGCAATTCTTCTCGTGGAATTTACCCATGATTTTTTTGGTAAGGAGGTTGTTGATTTTGATAAGGAAGTCCTCTTGGATATATTAAGGACAAAGGCAGAAAGTCAGGCATTTGATGACTGCATTTACCTTAATTTAAACCAGCAGCAGGGAATTATTTTTCTTAAGGGCAAAGATAAGCTTTTCAGATTAGATGACAGTATAGAATTTGCAGTAAAGCTTCATGAAGTGATTTTGAAAAAATATGGACATAAGTGTTATGTGGCTGTTTCTGATTATGTAGAAAGTCATGAGCAGATTCCAGATACAATGGATTATCTGGATGAGCTTATGGAGAACCGCTTCTATCATTCTGATGTGTATGTTTTCTCAAGTAAGAAAAGTAAGGAGACGCCGGAGCTTGTTCAGATTGATGACGATACTCTCATGAAACAGATTAAGCAGGATATGAAAATGAAAGATATATCCGGCCTGAGGGAACATTTTAAGAGACTTAGCAATAAATATCACAGTCAGTCTTATTTTTCACATATATATGTTAAATTTATCTTTTCCAATCTTTTAAAGGAATTTTATAATAATATTCCAAATGCAAGTGAGGAACAATTTAATAAGGAAATAGAAAAGCTGTATACCTGTGATGACATTGATACAATTGTAGGAATTATAGCCGGGCATATTGATGAGCTGGAAAAGAGGTTTAATCAAAACCCTCAGATGGCACACCGTGAGATAGAGACTGTCAAGCAGTATATATTTGACCATTATGGAGAAGAAATCGGTGTGGACTTTCTGGCAGATATGGTGTACCTTACACCAAGCTATCTGAGTGCAATTTTTAAAAAGGAAACAGGACAGAATTTAAGCAAGTTTATTAAGCAGTACCGTATGGAGCAGGCAAAGGATATGCTTGAGAATACCAATAAGAAGATTGTGAATATCAGTATTGAGACGGGTTATCCGAATGTGTCGTATTTCTGTCAGAGCTTTAGGGAATATTTTGGAATAAGCCCCCAGAAGTTCAGAGAGAGGGGAGGCAGTGATGAATAAATGGCTTCTTAACACTATTAATAATATAAAATTAAGATATAAGCTCGCAATTATATATTTAATTACGGGTATCCTGCCAATTGTGATTTTATTTTCCTTTTCTTATTTCCAGATGAATAAGATTCTTTTACAGCGTGACAGAGAGAATCTGCAGAATTTCCTGCAGCAGTCAGTAACAAGTGTTGATGGGCAGCTGGAAATATACAACAACCTGTCAAATTATATTTCCTTTAATGAGACTATTTCGCGTATTGTAAGCTATGATTATAAAAGTGAATATGAATTATATAACCAGCTGGTTCAGACCTTTGATCCTATGGTTTCATCATTGAAATATTTTCATGATGACGTTAACCGGGTTACGATATACACTGATGGGGATATCAAGCACGATACAACGATAGCACCAGTTTCGGAGATTGAAGACGAGCTTTGGTATAAGGCGGCAAGCAGTAACACAAAGATTCAATGGTTTGCCAATGGAGAAGATAACTCTCTTATTTCCGCCAGAAGAATGCCGATTATTTCTGATGAAAAAATTCTTGGAATTATGTATATCAATGTGGATTACAAAAAGGTGTTTTCTGCGTTTGAAGATACCGCTATGAAAAATTATGGAATTATTATATTAGATGAATCGGGGCAAAGAGTATATGATTATAACTGTTTTGACAGGGAAAATACAGATAATGCATTTTTGCAGGAAAAAGTTCAGAATCCTGCTAAAGACGGGGGCTGGAAGGGGGATTTCTTAAGTGACAGAAATGGTTTTTCTGTAATGAGAAAAACATCTCCGGTTACAGGCTGGACAACATATATATATGAACCAAAGAGCGTTGTAATAAGCTTTTCAAAGCCGGTAGGACTTATGATTGCTGTTGCAGCTGTGGTGGCAGTGCTTGGGTCTGTAAGCTCGATTTTTTTCACCTCAAGATTTATCACGGGAAGAATAAAGAAGCTTGAGGCTAATATGCGTCAGGTCGAAAACGGTGATTTTAACCTTATGGTTACAAGTGATGCCAGAGATGAAATCGGTGAGCTTATTCAGGGCTTTGGCAAAATGCTCGACCAGATAAATAATCTTATTAATCAGGTATATGAGGGGAAAATAAATCAGAAGGAATATGAGATGAGAGCGCTTCGTGCCCAGATAAATCCACATTTTCTATATAATTCCCTTTCCCTTATAAACTGGAAGGCAATTGAGTATGGGCAGGAGGATATAAGCGGGATTACCCTGGCGTTGTCTAATTATTACAGAACGTCCTTAAATAAAGGAAAAAACACCCTGACTATTGAAATGGAGCTTATGAATATGAATTCCTATCTGGAAATACAGAAGGTCATGCATGACAATACATTTGATGTTCAGGTTGATGTAGATAAAGAGCTGTATCCATACGAGACGCTGAATCTCATTTTGCAGCCTTTGATTGAGAATGCCATTGACCATGGAATAGATCTAAAAACAGATGGCCGGGGAAAAATAACAGTCAGCGGGTATTTTGAAAAGGAAAACGCCTTAAATGAAAGCCTTGCTGTGGAGCATGAGAAAATAGTGTGCCTTGTTATCGAAGACAACGGTGTTGGTATGGACAAGAACGCGGTAAAAGAGATGCTTTCTGTAGATTCCAAGGGGTATGGTGCGCGTAATGTTAATGAAAGAATCAAGCTCTATTATGGCGAACAGTATAATCTGAAGGTTGAAAGCACAGTTGGTCTGGGAACAAGAGTGACTATCCGTTTCCCGGCAAGAATGTATACAGCCTGATTTAGTATGTTTATATAAAAATTATATATATCACAGATTTCTTATATTTTATAAAAAACTCTAATCCAATATAATTAAATTATCAAAAGAACAGCCGCATGGGACGGCATAAGGAGACGGTAAATACATAAACTATAGTTCACTTTTACCGGCTTCTGGATTGGAGGATTTTATGAGGTTAAAGAAGTTTATTGCAGCAGCAATGACTGCAGCGATGGCTGCATCACTTTTTGTTGGGTGCGGCTTAGGCAAGTCTGAAGATAAGAAGGCAGACGAAAATATTAAAACAACAATTACTGTATGGGGCAGTGCAGAAGATCAGGCAGAAGAAAATGGCAAGTGGCTTCAGACAATGTGTGAAAAGTTCAATGCAGAGCACCCTGAGTGGGATATCACATTTGAATACGGAGTATGTTCAGAACAGGACGCAGGCAAGACAGTTCCTCAAGACCCAGCTAATTCGGGTGATGTATATTTCTTTGCTAATGACCAGCTTCAGGCATTGATTGATGCAAATGCAATTGCCAAGCTTGGCGGTGAGACAGCAGACTACGTTAAGAATACAAACTCAAGTGCAATTGTTGATTCTGTGACAGTTGGCGGAGCGGTATATGGCGTTCCATTTACGACAAATACATGGTTTATGTATTATGATAAGAGCAAATTTACAGAGAGCGACGTAAAGAGCCTTGATGCAATGCTTGCAAAGGGTAAAGTGGCATTTAACATTACAGAAGGCTGGTATATGTCATCATTCTTCATTGCAAATGGCTGTAAATATTTCGGCGCAAATGGAACAGACAATTCAGCAGGGATTGATATTTCAGGTGATAAGGGTACACAGGCAACAAAAGCGATGGTCAGTCTTGTAAATAACCCTAATTTTGTAAACGATGCCCAGGGAGTTGGTATCGCTGGCTTAAGAGACGGTTCAGTCGGGGCTTTCTTCTCAGGCTCATGGGATTATAAGAGCGTTAAAGAAATCTTAGGCAGTAACTTTGGCGCAGTTTCACTTCCAACAGTAAAAATTAACGGTGTTGATAAGCAGCTTAAATCATTTGCAGGCTCTAAGGCAATTGCAGTTAATCCTAACTGTGAATATCAGCAGATTGCAGTTGCGCTTGCAAAATATCTTGGCGGGAAGGAAGCACAGCAGGAGCATTATAATTTAAGAAGTGTTATTCCTTGTAACACAGAATTATTAGCAACAGATGCAGTTAAGAAGGACGCTCTTGTTACAGCTCAGAATAATACATTTGATAAAACATCTATTATCCAGCCTACAGTAACAGGAATGAATGATTATTGGACACCAGCGCAGAATTTTGCCAAGTCAATCGTTAATGGTGAGATTACAGATGCCAATGCAGCAGAAAAAACACAGGAATTTTATCAGCTTATAAATTCATCAATCGCAAAGTAATAAACTAAGACTGAAACCGATACGGCTTGGCGGACAGGGGTTTTCTTGCACCACACAGGACTGTATCGGTTTTTGTTTCAGAAAGGAAGTGTGTCATATGGTTAAAGCATTAACACATGGAAATATGTTTACCAGACTAAGCTGTCTGGTTATGGGAATTGGAAATATAGTCTGCGGACAGATAACCAAAGGGATAATTTATCTTTTGGCTGAAGCAGCTTTTATATATTTTATGATAACAAACGGAATACATTGTCTTGCAATGCTTCCAGGCCTTGGTGACAGGCAGCAGGGAGAGGTGTGGAATGACGCGCTTGGTGTTTATGAATATGTTAAGGGCGATAATTCACTTATAATTCTCTTATATGGAATAGCAACGCTGTTTGTGTGTGCCGCATTTGTGATTTTCTGGAGAAGTAATGTAAAAAGTGCGTATGAACAGCAGTTAAAAAAAGAAGCCGGCCGGCATATTAATTCTTTTGCTGAGGATATAAAGAGCCTCTTTGATGAGAATCTCCATAAGCTTCTTATGACGCTGCCTGTAGCAGGGATTCTTACATTTACAATAGTGCCGCTGGTATTTATGATTGCAATGGCGTTCACTAATTACAGCAAGATAGACAGCCATCTTGTGCTTTTTGACTGGGTAGGGCTTGAGAATTTTAAACAGCTTTTTAATGCGGGCGGAAGTCTGGGAAAGAATTTCTGGTCAGTGCTTTTGTGGACGATTGTATGGGCGGTTCTTGCAACAGGACTTAATTATGTGTTAGGTATGCTGCTGGCAATTCTTATCAACAGAAAGGGAACAAAGCTTAAGGGCCTTTGGAGATTTGTTTTCATTCTTTCTATAGCTGTTCCGCAGTTTGTTTCCCTCCTTGTAATAAGAAGCATGCTTACGCAGGACGGAATCATAAATGTTATGCTTAAAAATGCGGGCTGGATTGAAAAGGCACTACCATTTTTTACTAATGCGACATGGGCGAGGATAACAGTTGTTGTTGTTAACCTGTGGGTTGGTATTCCGTACACGATGATGCAGGTAACAGGCATACTGCAGAATATTCCACAGGAGATATATGAGGCAGCAGATGTGGACGGAGCCAATGGATTCGTAAAGTTTTTTAAAATTACGCTTCCATATATGCTGTTTGTAACAACACCTTATCTTATCACAACATTCACAGCCAATATAAACAACTTCAATATTGTGTATCTGTTGACAAAAGGAGACCCTGTAATGGCAGGAGATACGGCAGGAAAGACTGACCTTCTGGTTACATGGCTGTACAAACTGACTGTCGATTATCAATATTATAATTTAGGTGCAGTTATTGGTATTATGACATTTATCTTACTGGCAGTCGGCTCACTGCTGGTATATAGAAGGACAAAATCTTATAAAGACGAGGAGGGATTCCAATGAAAAAGAAAAAAATTGCAAGAAATGTGGTTGCACATTTCGTTTTATCTATATTGGGAATTATATGGGTCAGCCCTCTGTTCTGGATTATACTTACAAGCTTTCGGGCACAGAAGGGAGCATATACCAGCTCGTTTTTTCCAAAGCAGTACACGCTGGATAATTACGTAAAATTGTTTACAGATACGAATATTTTGAATTTCCCAAGAATGTTTACAAATACACTTGTGGTTGCAGTATTTTCATGTATTATTTCAACATTCTTTGTACTGTCGGTTGCCTATTGTATGTCAAGATTAAGATTCCGCCTTAGAAAGCCTATGATGAATATTGCAATGATTCTTGGACTTTTCCCTGCATTTATGGCAATGGTTGCTGTGTATTATATATTAAAGGCAATAGGACTTTCTGAAGGAGCAATGATTAGAGTAGCGCTGGTGCTGGTCTATTCGGGTTCGGCAGGAATACAGTTTTATATTGCAAAAGGATTTTTTGATACAGTCCCAAAAAGTATTGATGAGGCGGCAAGAATTGATGGTGCGACAAGATGGCAGGTGTTTACAAGAATAACAATTCCACTCAGTAAACCTATCATTGTGTATACGGTATTGACTTCATTTATTGCACCATGGGTAGATTTTATATTTGCAAGAGTTATCTGTCGTGCAAATGCCAATTATTATACGGTTGCAATTGGATTGTGGCAGATGCTTGAAAAAGAGTATGTTGATAACTGGTATACATGCTTTGCTGCTGGTGCGGTATGTATTTCAATTCCTATTGCAGTCCTTTTCATTATCATGCAAAGATGTTATAATGACAGCATGAGCGGTGCTGTGAAGGGATAATGAATATGCATATAAAAAGATGGAAACAAAAATGGCTGGCAGTAATGCTTGCTTTAATAACAGTGACAATGACGATTTTAGCCGGGTGTGACAGCCCGGCTATTGATGATGATATAAAAGATAGAAGCCTCACACAGGAGAGTGCAGAAGCGGCGAAAACCACACCCTATGGCGCTTATCCTGAAACTGTTTATTATACGCTGGGCAAAATGACAAGTAACAATAATTCTAACATGCCTAAAAAAGATACCTATGAGGATAATGCATATACAAGATTCATTAAGGATACAATAAATGTTCAGAATGTTGATGCATTTGAAGTTACAGACTCAGAGTATGACACCAATGTCTCCATGGCAATAACTATGAACAGCATACCGGACATTATGATTGTGCAGGATTATGATACCCTGACTAAGCTTGTTGAAACCGGAATGGTTGAAGACCTTACAGAAAGCTATAACCAATGCATCAGTGACAGGGTAAAATCTATGTATGCCAGTTATGGCGAGAGCCTTATGGAGCTTGTAACATTTGATGGCAGGATAATGGCGCTGCCAGAGACAAATATAACAGATGGGCCGAATATGATATGGCTAAGAAAAGACTGGATGGATAAGCTGGGACTGTCGGAGCCTAAAACAGTCGCAGATGCGATGGCAGTCATTAAGGAATTTGTAGAAAAAGACCCGGCTGGCAACGGTGCAGGAAATACAGTCGGTCTTGTGTGTGATACATCTCTTGCAGGGGAGTGCGGTTACAGCAGTGAATATCTGCTGGATACAATATTTGCAGGCTTTGGTGCTTATCCCAAGCAGTGGATTTATGATGAGAATGGCAATGTGGTCTATGGCTCTGTGACAGATGAGGCAAAGGAGGCACTCTCCTATATCAATAGTCTTTACAGGGAAAAAATCCTTGATAATAAGTTTTTATTAAGGACAAATGCAAATATAATTGAATTGGTGGAAAATGGATTGTGTGGTTCATTCTTTGGCCCATGGTGGGCACCGAATAATCCTCTTATCAATGCAGTTGATAAAAATCCTGAGGCTGTCTGGGAGCCATATCTTCTTGCGACAGATGATACGGGTATTACGTCATACCACAGCCAGAATCCTACTTATAAATACATCGTTGTAAGAAAGGGCTATGAGTATCCGGAAATTGCAGCCAAAGTTATCAGCGTCCTATTTGATAAAATAAGGTATGAGTGCAGGGATAATGAGGAGTTTATTAAGTATTACCAGTTGAATGTTGAACCTACAGCAAGACCTTTATCTATAAATGTTGATTATAATAATGCACTTACCACGTGTTATCAGCAGCTGAGCGATGCTTTGTCTGGTGTAATGCCGCCGTCCAGCCTTAATCTTATGGAAAGGTCTTATTATGAGGCGTGTGTGGCATACCTTAATAATAGCGGAAAAACCTATGCATTGGGAAGTGACAGTGCGACTGAGTCAGCTGCGGGCAGAAAGAATGCCGCAGCCGGACAGTGGGCGGCGTATATGTCAAGAATCAAAGCCTGTTCACTTTTAAATTCAGGCAATATCAGAATGGTTAAATCATTGTATTTTGGAACAACAAAGACAATGAAAAGTGAGTGGTGGAAGCTAAAGGAAAAGGAAACACAGGCGTATTTAAAGATTGTATGTGGTGAAGAACCGATAGATTACTTTGATGCATTCGCAGCTGAGTGGTATAACAGCGGTGGGAGAGATATTACAGCAGAGGTAAGTGAAGCAGTGAAAAAAGGAGTTGAATAATAAAAAAAATTAATATATAATAAGCTCTATATGAGTTTAATTTAATATATTTCGGAGGAAAATCAGATGACAAGAAAATATGCCGTTAAGTATAAGAGTAAATCAAAGATGTTAACAACACCTGAGGCTGTTGCGAATACAGAGAAGGAAATTGCAGCAATTGATTTAGTTAAGTCCGTTAAGATTACAGATGAGGGACAGGTTGTTGCAGTTGAAGTTGCTGCAGAGGAAGATTTTTCACCTGTTATGGATAAGGTTGTTAATGTGTTCCGTAGAATTGATGATAAGTCAGAGGTATCATACAAATTCGGTTTAAACCGTGACAACGGCTAAGTATTGTTAATAAGAATTTTGATAAGCCTGTGGTGCATGGCATCATGGGCTTGTTCTATGTTATAAAAGGAGATTTAAAGTGGCTGATATTACAAGTGAAATTAAAAAAAGAAGAACCTTTGCAATTATTTCTCACCCGGATGCCGGTAAAACAACTCTGACGGAGAAGTTTTTGTTATATGGAGGAGCTATTAATCTGGCGGGCTCTGTAAAGGGTAAAAAAACTGCCAAGCATGCAGTGTCAGACTGGATGGAGATTGAAAAGGAAAGAGGTATTTCAGTTACTTCTTCAGTTTTGCAGTTCAATTATGACGGTTACTGCATTAATATTCTTGATACACCGGGGCATGAGGATTTCTCTGAGGATACTTATCGGACACTTATGGCGGCAGATTCAGCAGTTATGGTTATTGATGCGTCTAAGGGTGTTGAAAAACAGACAATTAAGCTGTTTAAGGTATGTGTTATGAGACATATTCCGATATTTACATTTATTAATAAAATGGACCGCGAGGCAAATGATCCATTTGAACTGCTTGATGAGATAGAGAGTGTTCTGGGAATAAGTACATGTCCTATGAACTGGCCAATTGGCTGCGGCAAGGAGTTTAAGGGTGTGTACGAAAGAAATGAGGAGAAAGTCTCTCTGTTTAAGGCAGCCATGAATGGACAGAAGGAGGTCGAGACTAAGAAGCTTGCGGTGTCTGATTCGAAGCTGCTTGAGGAAATCGGGCAGGGATTTTTTGATAAGCTTCAGGACGATATTGAGCTTTTGGAGGGCGCAGGAGCAGAATTTAATCTTAAGGAGGTACAGGCAGGTAATCTTACTCCGGTATTCTTTGGTTCTGCACTTACAAACTTTGGTGTTGAAACATTTTTGCAGCATTTCTTAAATATGACAACATCTCCGCTTCCAAGAAACTCCTCGGAGGGAATTATTGACCCGTTTAAAGAGGATTTTTCAGCTTTTGTATTCAAGATTCAGGCAAATATGAATAAGGCACACCGTGACAGAATTGCATTTATGAGAATCTGTTCTGGAAAATTTAAGGCAGGCATGGAAGCTAATCATGTTCAGGGAGGGAAAAAAATAAGACTTGCACAGCCGCAGCAGATGATGGCGCAGGAGCGACATATTGTAGAAGAGGCTTATGCAGGAGATATAATAGGTGTATTCGACCCGGGAATCTTTTCTATTGGTGACACAATCTGTTCATCTAACAAGAAATTTAAGTTTGATGGTATTCCAACATTTGCGCCTGAGCATTTTGCAAGGGTGCGTCAGATGGACACTATGAAGCGTAAGCAGTTTATTAAGGGAATCAGCCAGATTGCACAGGAAGGTGCAATTCAGATTTTCCAGGAGTTTAATACAGGCATGGAGGAAATTATTGTCGGCGTTGTCGGTGTCCTTCAGTTTGAAGTGCTGGAATACCGTCTTAAGAATGAATACAACGTAGATATTAAGCTTGAACCATTGCCATACGAGCATATACGCTGGATTGAAAATCCAGAGGAGATAGATGTTAAGCGCATAGTCGGGACATCTGATATGAAGAAGATTAAGGACTTAAAGGATAATCCGCTTCTTATATTTGCCAACAGCTGGAGTGTTAATATGGTGCTTGAAAGAAATGAAGGCCTCAGGCTTTCGGAGTTTGGAAAGAATAATTAGTCTGGTTGTAATTATTTTTTTATTATGTTAAGATTAATTTAGAAAATATGCGGTTTTTAGGCATTTAGAAAGTATCGTTTAACAGTGATTGAATTAAGAATAAGGTGATTAGATGATTAGATTCACAAGTATACGAAAAAGAATATTTATCTGTGCAGCAGCGCTGGCCGCAGGCCTTGGCGGTTCGCTTTCATATGCAGTTATTTCAGAACCTGTAGCTGCAGCAGCAGATGAGTCTGTTTTATATACAGGTTATATCTCGGCAAATGATGTTAATATTAGAACAGCGCCAACGACCTCAGGCAGTTCAGTAATTGCCTGTAAAAGCTATGGCTTTCAGCTTGACATATATGGAATTGAGCCGGTAAGTGATAATTATGCATGGTATGATGTTGGGTTTTATCTTGATGGAGAATATTGCAGAGGATATATTGCAACAGAATTTGTAACTTTAAATGATTCCGGAGGAGACGGCGACGGTGGTTATACAGAGGATATGGACTTTGAGGAATATATTAATAATCAGGGCTTTCCGGAATCCTATAAGGAAGATTTAAGACAGCTTCATGCACAGTATCCTAAGTGGACCTTTGTTGCAGACCATACAGGTGTTGACTGGAATGTTCTTGTAGAGAATGAGAATGTTATAGGAAGGAGTCTGGTGCATAAGGATTCACCGGATTCATGGAAATCGACATCAGAAGGCTGTTATGACTGGAGTACAGGACAGTATCATCTGTTTGATGGGTACTGGGCACAGGCCTCAAACGAGACCATACAGTATATGCTTGATCCGAGGAATTTCATTAATCCCACTAACATATTCATGTTTGAAAGCCTTTCATATAATGGCGGATTACAGAGCGTAAGCGGAGTAAACAATATAATAGCCGGTACGTTTATGAGTGGATATGGCGGCTATTATGACGAATTGGTTGGTTCATATGCAGACACATTAATGTCAGCTGGACGTCAGTCAGGAGTAAGCCCATATCATCTTGCTACAAGAATTATACAGGAGCTGGGCAGTGAAAGTCCAAGTGATATTATTTCTGGAAATATAGGCGGCTATGAAGGACTGTATAATTATTATAATATTTCAGCAACAAACGGAGCTAACTCAGCTACAGTGAATGGATTGATATATGCTTCAAGATATGATGATTCAACTCTTAGACCTTGGAATACAAGACAGAGAGCGATTGCAGGCGGTGCAATATTCCTTGGAAGCTCATACATAAATAAAGGACAGAACACCTTGTATTATCAGAAGTTTGATATCAGGGAGTTCTGGCACCAGTATATGACACACATATTTGCACCAAGGTCTGAGTCAGTTACGGCAAGTGCAGCATATTCTAATACGATTAAGGATAATACATCATTGGTATTTACAATTCCTGTATATGATAATATGCCTGAAGCAGTCTGTCAGCTGCCAGAAGAAAATTATGGCAATGTCAATAATAAGTTGAGCAGCCTAAGTGTCGATGGTTTTGATTTAACACCTACATTTGATTTATATCATAACTAGTACAGCCTGATTGTTGATAACAGT
>JAUNPT010000066.1 GCA_030536565.1 Eubacteriales bacterium
ACCACGTTTGACTGAGCATGCTCCTCACTCTTACCTGCTATAATACGTCTGTTTAATTCAGCTTTTCGTATTTCGAGCTGTTCAATCATCGTTGTATATTTCTGATTTTCAGCCTTAATTGATGATTTCTGATTAAGATTATCAAATATTGCATTCTGGTGTCTTTCAATTTCTTCCGTAATATACTGAATATCAGCCAGTATTTTTTCATGAACTGAATCTGACGCCTCCTGCTTGCTTTTAAATTCTTCTAAAGACGTAGAAAGCTCCTCTTTTTCTATATGAAGCTGCGCAATCTTTTTCTCCCTCTCGGAAATATCTGCATTAATCCTCTCTATTCTGCCCGTATAATGAGTATTATTAGATTCCACCGTTTTAATCTGTTCTGACAAAACATTGATTTCACCTTCAAGGCGCTGCTTTTCAATCTCATTTTCAGAAAGAAGGCCATTAGCTTCCTCAATTGCAGAATTGATTTTAGCTAATTCTTCTTCAGCTGCAGTATATTCGGCCTTGGTGCTTTCATATTCAGAATCAGCCTGTCTTAAATCATTATTGGCAATATCTAATTTTGTTTCTAATTCTGCATTCTCTTTACGTATTCTGTCTGTTTCAAGCAAAAATGCATTTACATCATAAGTTTTTAACTGTGATTTTAAATTAAGATATTCCTTTGCTTTGTCTGACTGCTTTTCCAATGGGCCGACCTGCTTTTCAAGCTCAGATAGTATATCATTGACTCTTACAAGGTTATTTCTCTCATTCTCAAGCTTTTTTATTGCAGCTGCTTTTCTTCTCTTAAACTTTACAATACCCGCAGCTTCATCAAAAAGCTCCCGCCTTTCTTCTGGTTTTCCGCTAAGAATCTTATCAATCTGTCCCTGCCCTATAATTGAATACCCTTCTTTGCCAATACCTGTATCATAAAACAGTTCTGTAATGTCCTTTAATCTGCAGCTGTTGCCATTAATCTGGTATTCACTCTCACCAGAACGGTAAACCCGTCTGGAAACCGTCACCTCATCATAATCGACTGGAAGTGCATGGTCTGAGTTATCTAAGGTAATTGCAACATAAGCAAAACCAACCGGCTTTCTTGCCTGTGTACCTGCGAATATGACATCTTCCATTCTGGCACCTCGAAGCTGTTTTGCACTCTGTTCACCTAATACCCAGCGCACTGCATCTGCAACATTACTTTTTCCTGAACCATTAGGGCCTACAATTCCTGTAATTCCTTTATGAAAATCAAATAAAATTTTATTAGCAAATGATTTAAACCCCTGAACTTCAATACTTTTTAAATACATGTGTTAATTTCCCTTCGGATTTATACTTATGCCCTGCTCCTTCAAATATAGCAGCGCATTATAAGCAGCCTTCTGCTCTGCTGCTTTTTTAGTGTGTCCCTGACCTTTAACGTCAAATTTACCCTCAATAAATACATGGACATGAAATGTTTTATCATGCTCAGGGCCTGTTTCTTCTATAAGCTCATACCTGGCCTCCATTCCCTTTGCCTGCACAATTTCCTGTAGGATAGTCTTGCTATCAAAAAAGAGCTGCTTGTTTTCTATATCATTCAAAACAAACCGATTAACAAATTCTTTTGCATTAGCAAAACCACCATCCAGATATATTGCACCAATAACCGCTTCAAATGCATCTGAAATTATTGAATCTCTGCTTCGTCCGCCTGTCATTTCTTCACCCTTACCAAGCATTATGTATTTATCAAGATTAATATCCTTAGCACACATCGCAAGAGTAGGCTCACACACAATGCTTGCTCTTAGCCTTGTCATTTTTCCTTCATTCATTTTAGGATTATTTCTATATATGTTATCACTAGATGTAACTTCAAGCACAGCATCTCCTAAAAACTCCAGCCTTTCATTATCCTTAAACTTTCCGGTCATCTTTTCGTTGGCATAAGAACTGTGTGTCAGTGCATTTTTAAGGATAGAAATATCATTAAATTCATAGCCTATGCTTTTCTGAAAATTATCCAAATCAATTCTATGTTTCAACACTTTCTCCTTTCGTTGTCAGATTATCGTTAAATTGAGACTGCCAAAGGATTTGACAGTCTCACATAAAACAAGTATCAAATTACGTATTATTTATTGATTGCATTCTTAATCTGATTAGCAGCATCCTCGACTGTAACAATCTTTTCTGCCGCATCATCTGGAATCTGGATATCAAATTCTTCTTCAATCCCCATAATAATCTGAAAAACATCTAAAGAATCAGCACCTAAATCATCAACAAATGTTGTTTCAGGTGTAATCTTATCTGTATCAATATTTAATACTTCTGCGATAATGTTCTGTAACTTTTCAAATTCCATGTCTAATTCCTTTCAAAATAATAATATTATATATTAAAGAAAATGATTATTCAAAATTCTCATTAGAGATTGCCTGCATAATCTTCTCATTAATATCACCTTTTTTATAAGCCACGCACTGGCTTATTGCATTTCTTATTTCTTTATGCTTAGCATTGCCATGTGTCTTTACAACAAGTCCATTAAGTCCGATTAAAGGTGCTCCTCCATATTCAGTTGCATCAAGTCCTTTTAAGGATTTCTTTATAAGCAGCGCTCCTATTTTCGTCTGTAATGATTTCGTTAATGAACCTTTTATTTTACCAATAAGTGTCTTTGCAAGCCCTTCATAAAGCTTCAAAATAACATTTCCAACAAATGCATCACATACAATAACATCTGCATCACCATTAGGAATATCTCTTGCCTCAATGCTTCCTATGAAATTAATATCACTGCAGGCCTTTAAAAGTGGATATGTCTCTTTCACAAGATTATTTCCCTTTTCTTCCTCAACACCAACATTAACAATTGCTACCCTCGGATTTTTAATTCCTACGACATGTTCCATGTACAATGCTCCCATCTTAGCCCACTGTACTAAAAAAGATGCTCTGGCATCTACATTTGCGCCGCTGTCTACTAAGATAGCCGGTCCTTTTGCTGTTGGAATAAGAGGTGCCATAGGTGGTCTTTCAACACCCTTGATTCTGCCAACGATTGTCTGTCCTCCAACCAGAATAGCTCCCGAGCTGCCTGCTGAAATAAATGCATCTGCTTCTTTATTCTTTACAAGCATAAGTGCCTTAACCATTGAAGAATCTTTTTTTCTTCTTATAGCCATAACCGGAGGCTCGCCAGTCTGAATAACATCAGCTGCATCAACTATTTTAATTCTGTCTTCCGGATATGTATACTTGGCAAGCTCTGCCTTTATCTGTTGTTCTCTTCCAACCAGATATATAAAGCTTTCCTGTTCTTTCTTAACACCTTCCACCGCACCTTTTACAATTTCGGCAGGTGCATTGTCGCCGCCCATTGCATCCAGTGCAATTTTAACTAATTCTGCCATGATTTACCCTCAATTCTGATGCACAAATACAGCGCACATCTAGGATAAAATATACTATATATTGGTATCAAAAGCAATAGTAAGTTCTGCATGAATTTGGTGTTGAATTTCAGCTTTTCAGTTTGTTTTAATTGTCGTTATAATGGTATCTGCAAGCCAAAATATAAACATTATCCTCATCAATTTTATTTTGCTTTATTTCCCATTACATAAACATTTTCCATAAGGTTATTATAGGCTTCCTCTGACAACATAACGACATTTCTATTGTCATTTCTGGTAACAATCACAGTTCTCTATACCTTTACTATAAAGTACAATTTTCTGTACATCAAGTACTTTTATTATCAAATTCTGCTACATTATCTATTCTTCTCTTTTATTCAATTACATATAATAAAAAATAGCAACTTCAATCTCGCATGCACGCATGCCTCTTGAAGTTGCTATTTTTTTATTGTCTGCCCGCAGCCAAAACTAAATTAGTTAGCAGCTACGATTTCTTTTTTGTTATATGAGCCACAAGCCTTGCAAACTCTGTGAGGCATCATTAAAGCACCGCACTTACTGCACTTAACAAGGTTAGGAGCACTCATCTTCCAGTTAGCTCTTCTCTTATCTCTTCTTGCTTTTGAAGATTTATTCTTTGGACAAATTGACATGGTTACACCTCCTTAAAATTGTTTAAAATATCTTTGAAAACAGACATTCTTGGATCCAGGGACTCTCTGTCACAACCACAGTCCTTAATATTCAGGTTATTACCACATATTAAGCAAAGACCTTTACAGTCTTCGCTGCATAATGTTTTACCTGGAATATTCATCAGAACCTCGGCGAAAACAAGTTCGTCCACATCTAGGTTGTATCCATCAATATAGTCTTGTTCTTCCTGATCTTCTTCCGTTCCAGCTTCCTGATTCACATTAAACACCTTATCAATGTCAAAATCAACTACAGTATCTACTGGCTCAAGACACCTGTTACAAGGAATAATTAAAGTAACACTACCGCTACCCTCCACAGCTACCTGATTCTTTGAAACTCGTCTCAGTGTTAAATCAAATGGCTCTTTCTTGATGATTTCATAACTGTCAACACCTGTTTTAAAAACATCATGTTCATACTCTGCCGAAATCTTCATTTCTTCCTTTGTTCCGGATAAAAGCTCTCTTAAATCAATTAGCATTATTGTCTCCAATTCATACTATTTGGGCATAAAAAACTAATTAAGTTTTTCACACTTTTCCTATTATACGCATGCAGTCAATGTTTGTCAACAACATTTTAACAAAATTCACCATCAGGAATTACTTTGTTAATGCTAATGTTTCTCTTGCAATAGCGAGCTCCTCGTTAGTCGGAATTACACAAATCTTAACCTTTGAATCAGGTGTAGAAATAACCTTCTCAACACCCATAGCTGAATTGCTGGCTTCCATATCAAGCTCAACGCCAAGGTAGCCTAAGTACTGGCAGACCATTGGTCTTAACCATGTAGCATTTTCACCAACACCTGCTGTAAATGTAATTGCATCTACACCATTCATTGCAGCTACGTATGAACCAATGTACTTAGCAACTCTGTATGCATATGCTTCCAGTGTCTGCTTTGCAAGCTCGTTGCCATTGTTCATAGCATCATTTAAATCTCTGAAATCGCTTGAGATTCCTCCAGACATACCAAGAACACCAGACTTCTTGTTTAAGATGTTAAGCATCTCAGTGATTGTAAGATTCTCATGGTTGCACAGATACTCTAAGATTGCTGGGTCAAGGTCACCTGAACGTGTACCCATAATCAAACCTTCAAGCGGTGTAAGGCCCATAGATGTATCTACGCACTTGCCACCAATTGATGCTGAGATTGATGCACCGTTACCAAGGTGGCATACGATAACCTTAGCATTATCATTATCAAGGTTAGCAAACTTGATTGTTTCCTTTGATACAAAGCTGTGGCTTGTTCCATGGAAACCATATCTTCTTACATGGTACTTTTCATAGTATTCACGTGGAATAGCATAAAGGTAAGCCTTTGGCTCCATTGTTCCGCCAAATGCGGTATCCCATACAGCAACATTTGGCTTGCCTGGCATAGCAGCCTCAACAGCCTCTATACCGATTAAGTTAGCTGGATTATGCAGAGGGCCTAAATCAAAGCACTCTCTTACAACCTTCTTAACATCTTCATTAACAAGACATGATTCCTTGTACTTTTCACCAGCATGAAGTACTCTGTGTCCAACAGCAGCGATTTCGTCTGTGCTAGAAATTACACCATGCTCAGCATCTACAAGTGCATCAAGAACAAGCTTAACTGCAATGTTGTGATCCTTCATAGGCTGCTCAACAACAAATTTATCCTTGCCAGCTGGCTTATGTGTAAGAATAGAACCATCAATACCGATTCTTTCTACAAGACCCTTTGCGATAACACTCTCATCATCCATGTTGATTAACTGGTACTTCAATGAAGAACTACCACAGTTTAATACTAAAATATTCATTAAAACTCTCCTTAATTTCAATATATAATATGAACCCAGCCATGCATTCGCAACTTCGTTTCACTTACGTTGCTCATGTCGGGCTGCGCCCTATACAAAATCATATATTCTTCGTGTCTTGCAAGCAAGCTTGCATACACTCATCATATATAATTTTATGCATGGCTTTGCTTACGCATTCTGTGCCTGAACAGCTGTCATAGCTACTACTCCAACGATATCTTCTGCAAAACAACCTCTTGAAAGGTCATTTACAGGCATTGAAAGTCCCTGAAGAACCGGACCATAAGCACCAGCCTTTGCAAGTCTCTGAACAAGCTTATAACCAATATTACCAGCTTCAAGTGAAGGGAATACTAATGTGTTAGCATGTCCTGCAACCTTGCTTTCCGGTGCCTTTAATGCAGCTACTTCTGGTACAAGTGCAGCATCCAGCTGAAGCTCGCCATCAACTGTGATTTCTGGATATTTTTCCTTAGCTGTCTTAACAGCATCAGCAACTAATGTTACTCTGTCGTGTTTAGCACTTCCAAATGTTGAGAATGAAAGCATAGCGACCTTAGCTTCCTTTCCTACAAAGTTCTTGAAGCTTTCTGCTGAAAGTGCAGCAACCTCTGCAAGCTTATCTGAATCAAGGTCTGGATTAACAGCGCAGTCTGCAAATACGAATAATCCGTCCTCACCTAATTCACAGTTAGGAACCTCCATAAGGAAGAAACCTGATACACTGCTGATACCTGGCTTTGTCTTTAATAACTGCAATGCTGGTCTGATTGTGTTTCCTGTTGAATGGCATGCACCTGAAACCGCACCATCAGCATCACCGCACTTACACATCAAACATGCATAGTACATGTAATCCTTTTCCATCTGTTCTTTTGCCTGCTCTGGTGTAACACCCTTCTTTGCTCTTAATTCTACAAACTTGTCAATATATTTCTGCTTATTAGGGTCATTGAAAGGATCCACAATTGCTGCACCTGTTATATCATATCCCTTGCTGTTTTCAGCAATTTCTTCTGGTGTACCAATAATAATAAGATTAGCGATACCTTCCTTTAAAATCTGCTCTGCTGCGGCAAAGGTTCTCTTATCCATTGATTCTGGTAAAACAATAGTCTTCTTATCAGCCTTAGCTCTTTCTTTAATTACGTCAATAAATGCCATGATTACTGACTCCTCCTTGTATTTGTAAATATTTTTCAGTCTCATGCTGAAATCATAAAAAAATTATATACCAAATTTTTCATTAAAACAAGTTCTCTATTGTTCAAAATAGCAAGCAATCTGTATACAGAATACTATTTAAGTTTTTGTACAGACTTCAATTGTATATAATTATAGAAATATGCTATGATTATATATAGATGGATTTATCTGTATCCTGAAATATTGTTAAGAAAATGGAGATTATTATGAAAGCTGCTGGATTGATTACAGAATATAACCCGCTGCACAAGGGACATATTTACCACCTTAACCAGTCAAAATACAAAACAGGTGCAGACTGTGTCATTGCCGTTATGAGCGGCAGCTATGTACAGCGCGGTGAACCCGCTCTTGTGGATAAGCATTTACGATGCAGGGCTGCCATAGATTCTGGCATCAATCTTATTGTAGAGCTTCCGGTTATGTATGCACTTTCAAGTGCAGAAGGTTTTGCCCAAGGCGCCATAGCCACTCTTGCTGCATTACAGACAGACTATGTTGTATTTGGCAGTGAATGCGGTAATTTAGATATACTTAAAACTATTGCAGATATTCTTGCAAATGAAACTCCAGCCTTCAAGGATTTAATTTCCGGCTATGTGTCTTGCGGCATCTCATATCCTGCAGCAAGACAGAAGGCTCTGGAAGCTATGTATTCCGATTTATTTTTGGATAAATACAGTCTTGATTTAACAGATATCCTTTCCTGCCCTAATAATATTCTTGGAATTGAATATCTTAAAGCTGTCAGGAAATTAAACAGTTCAATAAAGCCATACACTATAACAAGAAAGGGAACTGGCTATAACCAGTCAGAAATAACAGGGCTTCCAAGTGCGTCTGCAATCCGTTCAATTCTTTTAGAACCCTCAGGACATGTGCCATCATTTAATTGTGGCAAAAAGCTTACAGCCATTTCTAATCTCATTCCGCCAGCTATGTATAATAACTTAGCCAAAGCTGCTGCAAGTGGATACATGCCCCTGCAGCTGGACGATTATACCCTTTTATTTAACATGACAATGAATAATATATTTTACAACTGCCACTATAACAAAAACAAAGTAACAGACATACTGGTCAGCTATATTGATATTTCTGCCGACCTTGCAAACCGCATGTACAATGCATTTGAAGGCTGTCAGCCTCTAAGTGCATTCTGTGCGAAGGTCAAAAGCCGCCAGTATACTTATTCAAGAATAACCCGTGCAGTCATGCATATTATCCTCGGACTTACCAATGAAAAATACGAAGCCTATTCGAAAAGCCAGCCTCCATATATCCGTATTCTTGGCTTTGATTCAACAGGTGCCAGATACCTTTCCTCTATCCGAAAGGAATGCCTCGTGCCGGTAATAACTAAAGTCAGCGATTACTCTGAGCTTCTTTATGATGACATTCACTGCAGCCACATCTATAATGAAGTCCTTTATGAAAAATGCGGATACAGGCTGAAGGACGAATATAGATGCGGCGTATATGTCAAAAAATAATAAATAATACAAAAGCTTAATTCTTAAAGCTGTGAATTGGTGCTGGAATCCTTCCTTTTCGGTTTACGAATGCTGAGCAGTCAAACTGGTTGACTGGCATAATTGGCGCATAACCTAAAAGGCCGCCAAATTCAACGGTTTCTCCAACCTTCTTGCCAACGACAGGAATAACCCTGACAGCTGTTGTCTTCTGGTTAATCATACCGATTGCAGCTTCGTCAGCAATAATACCTGAAATAGTAGCAGCTTTAGTATCTCCCGGAATCGCAATCATATCAAGGCCTACTGAACATACACAAGTCATGGCTTCAAGCTTCTCAATGCATAATGAACCCTCAAGCACAGCATCTATCATACCCTGATCCTCACTTACAGGAATAAATGCGCCGCTTAAGCCGCCAACATAAGAAGATGCCATAACGCCGCCCTTTTTTACCTGATCATTTAACAGTGCAAGTGCTGCTGTCGTACCAGGCGCTCCTGCTCTGGCAAGACCAATTTCCTCCAGAATATCTGCAACAGAATCACCAATTGCAGGTGTTGGTGCAAGTGAAAGGTCAATGATACCAAAAGGTATTCCCAGTCTTTTAGAAGCCTCCTGTGCAACCAGCTGCCCAACTCTCGTAATTTTAAATGCAGTCTTCTTAATTGTTTCGCATAATATTTCAAAGCTCTCTCCTCTTACTTTCTCGAGAGCATATTTTACAACGCCCGGGCCGCTGACGCCAACATTAATAATAGCATCATCCTCTGTTACACCATGGAATGCACCTGCCATAAAAGGATTATCATCTGGTGCATTGCATAAAACAACTAGCTTAGCGCAGCCCAATGAGTCCTTATCCTTCGTAAGCTCTGCAGTTTCTTTAACAATTTCACCCATAAGCCTCACAGCGTCCATATTGATGCCTGTCTTTGTTGAACCGACATTTACAGAGCTGCATATTAACTCCGTACATGCAAGCGCCTGAGGAATAGAGCGAATCAACAGCTCATCACTTTTTGTCATTCCCTTAGAAACGACTGCTGAATATCCGCCAATAAAGTTTACGCCTACTGTATGAGCTGCCCTGTCAAGTGTTTTTGCAATAGTCACATAATCATTTGGCGTTTTGCAGCACGAACTGCCAACAAGAGAGATTGGTGTTATTGAAATTCTTTTATTAACAATCGGCACACCAAATTCTTTAGCTATTTCCTCTCCAGTAGAAACAAGGTCTTTTGCCAAAGTTGTAATCTTGTTATAGATTTTTTCATTCACCTCTGTAAGATCAGGCCCAGCGCAATCTAAAAGGTTAATACCCATTGTGATTGTACGGACATCAAGGTTCTCCTGTTCAACCATCTTATTGGTTTCATTTACTTCAAATATATTAATCATTATTGTCTCCATTCTTGCCCTGCATGGCAGGTCAAAACATTTTTCAACTGCATGTGCAGGATATAATACTTGTAAAACGGACATACCCGTTTAAAACTAAATATAAAATCCATGTAATCAGATACGATGCATCATGTCAAAAATTTCTTCTCTCTGACACTTAATTGAAACGCCTATTTCTTTTCCAAGCTTATCTAAGTCACCACTAATCTCATCAAAATTCTTAACAGATTCATTAGTATCAACAATCATCATCATGTTAAAATAACCAGAAACAATTGTCTGAGAAATATCAAGAATATTAATCTTTGTCTCTGCAAGGTAAGAACAAACCTTTGCAATAATTCCTACAGTATCTTTTCCAACTACAGTAATAACACACTTTTTCATTTTTTAATTTCCTTTCATTTAAAGCTCAATAATTTCTGATGGTTCACTGCGTTTTGCCACATCAATGTCAAAATCCTTCGACATGAACTTGTTATCACCCATATCAATTTCAAGTCTGACGGTTTCATAAGCTAATTTATCATAATTATTCTCTTTGCTCAGGTGCCCCAGCAAAATCTTTTTTATATTATCATGAAGCAGTGAGTTTATCAACTGTCCAGAGGATTCATTTGACAGATGTCCTCTTGTGCCTAAGATTCTCTGCTTAAGATAATAAGGATAACTGCCAACCTGTAAAAGATTGACATCATGATTTGCCTCTACCAGCATCATATCAGCGCCTTTTAAATTATCAACAATGTAATCATCATAATATCCAAGGTCAGTAACTATTCCCGCCTTTTTTTCACCACATGAAACTGTATACGCAACCGGGTCATTTGCATCATGTGAAACCTTAAAACTGTGAACGCACAAATCACCAATTAAAATATCACTTTCCCTTTCCATTGGACAGAACAAATCAGAATTAAGCTCGCCCAATGCAGCCGTTGAAAGTATTCCATCTATAGTTCCTTTTGTAGAATATACTGGAATATTATGCTTTCTTGACATAACTCCCAGCCCTTTAATATGGTCTGAATGTTCGTGTGTAACAAAAACTGCCGAAATATCCTTTAATGTAAGATTTGCATTATGCAGACCTTCTTCAATCTTTTTTCTGCTGATTCCAGCATCAATTAAAATATGTGTTTCCTCTGAGCCAACGTATATGCAGTTCCCGCTGCTTCCGCTGGCTATCGTCATCATTCTCAAAATCTTTTCTCCTATAAATGCTGTTTCATATGTATAAAAGCTTTATTCCCAGTACAAATCAACAATATCGCCATTTTTTAAAGGTGCTGTATAATTGCCTTTTTCACCATTCAGCTTAAGGACAACATTTCCCTTTGGTCTTGACAAATCAAATTCATAGAACTGAAATAAATCTACCAGAATGTAATTCTTTTTTCCAGTCAGCCGCACAGGTGTTTTATTTACTGCAATCACAATATCCGTAAAAACATCTGACATTTCTGTTCCGGTATGTGTTCCTTTTTTTTCTGCAGCTTCAATGTCCGCATCTTCATTTTCCGGCTCTGCAGCTTCAAGTTCTTCTGCAGCATTATCATTCTCAAGGGTATTTTCCATACTTAAGCTTCTTGTGTTAACCTGAAAATTCTCATAGACCTTCGTCCTTTTATCGGCCGGCTCATTATTAACATATACCTCTAAACCATTAATATCCAAATCCATAAATTCAAACAGCTGCTCTACAGTGTAGAAATTTTCCATTCTGATTTTATCACCATCACATATATCATAAAATTCGGACTTTAGCTCACCATTAACATACGCAAACCTCGGACAGGAAATTCTTTTTCCATTTACTAAAAAATCAATTGACGAATTAAATTCCTCCAGCTGTCCTATTGTAATGCTTGCTGCTTCGCCCACTGTAGATTCAGCAATTTC
>JAUNPT010000067.1 GCA_030536565.1 Eubacteriales bacterium
TTTACAATTACGGGTACAAGACTGCTTAACATGCTTGTAAGGTAGGATACAATCATAGGCAGAGCTGATTTTATTTTTTCATTTACGTAATCATAATCTATAAAAGTCCAGTCAGCATGTTTTTCTTCAAACTGCTGGATAAAGTTAAGCGAGCTGTTATACCAGTTAGGGAGCTGTTCAGTAATTTCTGTTATGCTTTCATAAATTTGTGGAACGATAAACACCATAAGTATGGCGATTACACTAATTGCAAAAATATATGAAAACAGAATGGAAAGCCATTTGGCAGCCTTGCCGGATTTCATCTTGAACCAGCCTGTAAAAACTTTCCTATATAAGAGGCGTACCAGCGGATATAATATAAATGCGATAAATGCACCGACGATAAATGCGGAAATTAAATTTATCAGATATCCCAAAACGCTTACGGTACTGCTGAAGTTTCCTACGAATTTAAAAATCAGGATAGCGCCGAGAACAAACATAAGGCCGTATATGACAATAGTGAAATAGCGGCTGTTCGGCTGAAATCGGTTTTTATTAGTAGGTTCGCAGGGTTTGTCATTGCTGCTTTGTTTATTATTGTCCATATTAATCCTCATTTCTGAGCAATATATTGCGAAGATGCAATGGTTAATTAGCGAGTGCTTATGGAACTATTTATTCTTGCTCAAAAACAAATAGTTTTATTAAATTATAGATGGTTTGAAATCCAGTGGCAATAGAAAATAATAGAAAAAATAAAATATAATAAAAATATGCTTAATGTTCTTAAATAAAAACAAAAAAACACTTGCTTTTTTATTAACAGTCCTATACAATATCACTTGTGTTTGAAAAGACATTAATTTAATATGTGCCGCTAGCTCAGTTGGTAGAGCACCTGACTCTTAATCAGGGTGTCCAGGGTTCGAACCCCTGGCGGCGCACTTACGAAGGTCGTAGTGCTTAGATGCAAAGCTAGGTATTATGGCTTTTTTTTTACTCTGAACTTTTGTTTTGATTATAATAAAAAACACTTGCAATTATTTTGATTATAATATATAATAATCCATGCGCTTGTCTTTGTGGCAGGCTTCATATATATGTGCCGCTAGCTCAGTTGGTAGAGCACCTGACTCTTAATCAGGGTGTCCAGGGTTCGAACCCCTGGCGGCGCATTAATTAAAGCCTTACGATGTGAGAAATCAATCGTAGGGCTTTCTTTTGCTATATATAAAAAATAAAATTACGGAGGATATATATGGTTAATAGGAAGCAATGGACAGCCAGACATAATCCGGTGCTGGAGGGTATAAAGCCTGAATCACCACTTACGGTAGGTAATGGAGAGCTGGCATACAGCGTTGATGTGACGGGGCTGCAGACATTTTATGATGAATATAAGAAGGAAACTCCGTTATGTACAATGGCCCAGTGGGGGTGGCATACAATACCAGCGGACTGTCCAAGGGGGTTTTATACACTTGATGACGTAGTTATGAATGAATACGATTATAATGGCAGAACCGTAACCTATGCAAGAACTAAGCAGCCGGGAAATGAGAAAGTGTTTGACTGGCTTCGTATGAATCCACACAAATTCAATCTGGCAAGAATTGGTTTAAGATTCAGAGGCAGAGAGATTGATTCGGAGGATATAGAGGATATAAGGCAGGAGCTTAAGCTTTATGACGGTTATATTGAAAGCAGATATAAGCTCTATGGAAAGAGCTGCGTGGTTAAGACATTTTGTGATAGTGAAAGTGATACTGTCGCAGTAAGCATACAGTCGGAGCTGCTGCAGGACGGGCTTACAATAGATATGGATTTTCCATATGGTTCAGGTGATATAACAGGTTCTGACTGGGAAAATGAAGAAAAGCATGTGACGAAACTGAAGGACAGCATTGTGAGCTGTACAATGGACGGACAAAGTTATTATGTAAAAATCCATGTGGATTTGGCAGAAGCTGTACAGATTGAAAAACACAGAATAAGAATTAAGACGGATTCAGAACTTGTTCAGGCCGCTTTTACATTTGCAAAGGATATTGACAGGGCAAAAGCAGTATCAATGCCGGATTTGTTTAATAATATACTCAGGCGTGCAAAGAGCTATTGGAATGGATACTGGGAAGAGGGCGGTGCGATTGAGCTTGCCGGCTCTGCAGATAAAAGGGCAGATGAGCTTGAGCGAAGGATTGTGTTGTCGTTGTATCTTTTGGCAGTAAACTGTGCGGGCTCAGAGCCTCCACAGGAAACAGGGCTTACATGCAACAGCTGGTTTGGCAAGGCACATCTGGAAATGTATTTCTGGCACCTTTCATGGGCGCCTCTTTGGAATCATTCGAAGCTGCTTATGAGGAGTATTCCGTGGTATCACAAGCATATAAAGCAGGCACAGGATAATGCCAAAAGAAACGGTTATAAGGGGGCAAGATGGCCTAAAATGGTTGGCTGTGACGCCTGTGACAGCCCTTCAAAAATTGCGGTTTTACTTGTCTGGCAGCAGCCACATATTATTATGATGCTGGAGCTTATCAGAAAAAGCATGGTAAATAGTGAAAGACATAATGAAAATAAGGAGACTGCCAATCATAAAATCCAGAAATTTATGTGCGAGAACTGGATACTTATAAAAGAAACTGCACGCTTTATGGCAGATTACACTGTCAGAGATGAAAGTGGGATATATCATATAGTGCCTCCGGTTATACCGGTACAGGAAAGACATCTGCCAGAGGAGGTGCTTGACCCATCATTTGAGACTGCATACTGGAAGTATGGATTAAAGACAGCCATAGGCTGGGCAGAATATCTTAAGGCTTCTGATTTAATTGATGTCAGGGATAATGTGGAAATCAATAGGTGGAGAGAGGTTTATGAGAATATGGTGAAGCCGCCTGTAGCAAAAGATGTGTATATTGCTCATGCTGACTGTCCGGAAACATTTCAGGAAAAGGCAATTGACCACCCGTCGATGCTGCAGAATTACGGAATGCTGCCGGATATGGGGATTGATGTTGGGATTATGAGAAATACGCTGGTACAGGTTATTGATAAATGGGATTATCTGACTCTTTGGGGCTGGGATTTTGCAGTTATAGCAATGACAGCAACAAGGCTTAATATGCCGGAGACAGCAATTAATCAGCTGTTATTTGAAACTAATAAAAACTGCTATGTGGAGAGTGGAAATAACAGACAAATCTCAAGGAAAGATTTGCCGCTTTACCTGCCGGGCAATGGAAGCCTGCTGTTAGCGGCAGCCATGATGACTGCCGGGTATGATGGGAGCATAAGCTTGCCGGGTTATCCAAAAGACGGAACATGGAAGGTGGATTTTGATGGTTTATGTCCATATATTTAGAATAAAGCCCGCTGTAAATTATGTGAAATACATTTGAAAATATATTAAGTAAATCTAAATATTTTATTATATCTTTAGGGGTATAATTGACGTGAAACTGTTCATGTTATATGATAACGAAAAGCGTAATCCTAAGAAAGGGAAAATCTATGTATGGCTATGTTGTTGTTAACAAACCAGAATTAAAGTTTAAAGAGTATGATTTATACCGCTCCTATTATTGTGGGTTATGCGATGTGTTAAAGAGAGAATATGGTTTTTGCGGGCAGATGTCGATAAGCTATGATATGACATTTTTAATTTTACTTCTAAGTGGCTTGTATGAACCAAAAACCAGCTTTTATAAGGGCAGATGCGTGGCGCATCCGATAGTCAGTCATGAATATAGAAGGAATGAGGTCAGCAGCTATGTTGCGGATATGAATATTTTAATGACCTATTATAAATGTATGGACGACTGGGAGGATGAGAAAAAGGTTACAAGACGATTAATTGCCGGAAGCCTGAAAAAGGATATTGAAAAAATAAGAATGAAATATACTAAGAAGGCGGCAGTTATTGAGAAAGCCTTAAAGGATCTTGCCAGAGCAGAAAAATCAGATGAGACTAATATTGATGAGGTTTCAGCTTATTTTGGAAATATTATGGCTGTAATGACTGACATGAAGGAAGACATATGGAGCCATGACCTGCAGGAGCTGGGATTCTGGCTGGGAAAGTTTATTTATCTTTTAGATGCATATGAGGATTTAGATGAAGATTTAAAGAATGGACGCTTTAATGTGTTTAAGAGCTATTATAAGCAGGAAGGGTTTGATGACTTGTGCAGGAGTATATTAAACTCTGTTATGTCTAAATGTGCAAGGGCATTTGAAAGGCTCCCGATTATTCAGGACGCACAGATTTTAAGGAATATTATATATTCAGGCGTGTGGACCAGATTTGAGCTGGTATGTGCAAAAAGAGCCAATAAACAAAAAAACAGGAGAATACAAAGTGACGGATCCATATAAGGTTTTGGGAGTATCAAGAGATGCTTCTGATGAGGAAATTAAAAAAGCATACAGGACTATGAGCAGAAAGTATCATCCTGATGCTAATATTAACAATCCGAATAAGGCTCAGGCTGAGGAAATGTTTAAGACTGTACAGCAGGCATATAATCAGATTATGAAGGAAAAGGAGTCTGGATATTCTGGAGGTTATAGTGGCAGCTCTGCTTATGGCGGGGGTTATACAGGTTCTACCAACGGCACAGACAGAGGCTATGGCTATGATGGAGATAACCAGCGTCAGCAGCAGGGTGGTTATGGGGATTTTGGAGACTTTGGAAGCTTTTTTGGCTTTGGCCCGTTTGGTTTTGGCGGATATGGAAATTACGGAGGACAGCAGAACCAGCAGTCAGGCAATATGAATGGAAATGATGAAACGACAGTGCATTTGAGGGCGGCAGCTAACTATATTAGAAGCGGCAGCTTTGATGAAGCTATTAATGTGCTTAATGGGATAGATGACAGAGATGGACGCTGGTATTTTTACAGTGCACAGGCTCATGCCGGTAAGGGCAATCAGGCAATGGCATTAGAATATGCCAGACGTGCAGTTGAGTTAGACCCTGATAATGGACAGTACCAGATGCTTTACCGCAGAATGGCAAGCGGCGGTGACTGGTATGCCCAGCGCGGCCAGGCCTATGGAAGGCCGGCAGCCGGTGCTGGAAGCTTCTGTTTAAGGCTTATTCTCCTTAATTTAATCTGTAACCTGTGTGGCGGCGGCTTATGCTGCGGTAATGGCGGCTACAGATATTACTAAGCATATCAATTGGCAAAGGCCCATGCCTCCAGCCCGTTAAACAGCATATCAAATGGAACGGAACCATAGTCTAAAACATACTTGTGGAAATTTTTTAAATTAAAATTGGAACCAAGTTTGTTTTGGGCTTCTTTTTTTAATTCATTAAAGCCAAGGAAGCCAAGGACGTATTTACTGTAGTTTCCCGGTTCGGATACCATGGATTTGTACATGTCCTGTGCTGTGGATTTGTCATTGAAGCCATAGGCGCTTATATAATTATATACATCGTCAGCAGTCCAGCCCTTGTAGTTTACGCCTATATCAACCTTTCCATACAGGCATAGGATAGTGGCATAATTATATGCCATAAGGCTGTTAAGAAGCGGGTTGTCTGTCTGTGCATATTCATAGGAGGACACCTCCACGTATGTTGCCCAGCCCTCGACATATCCACGGGAGGCCATAATATAGCGCAATGGCTCAGGATTTTTTGAAGCAAAATACTGGGTCTGGTAGAGATGTCCCGGATAACCTTCGTGAGCAAGTGTTGGGTAGAGCTCATTACCAGAAGTAGCACCTGAATTGATGTATATAGAGTTTTCAGAAAGGTTATCAATCTGCGGAGTAAAATACATGGCAGGGCTTGCATAGTCTTCAAGGGATTTATCTATATATTTGATGCTGTAATTAACCTCTGGAATGTCAGGATAATTTTCAAAGATACGCCCTTTTAGGTCTTCAATAATAGCGCCGGGCTCAGTCAGTGAAAATGTAAATGTATCAAACTTGTCTAAAAGGCTGTTATCCTTCAGCATAAGCATCTGCATACCTGTCATGTAGTAGGTAAGGTAGGAGTCCAGCAGCGCATCGAACTGATCAATTGATTTGCTCCAGCCTAAGTTCTCTTTTAAAAGGAACTCAAAATATTTTGTTCCGTCTGGAAAATTGCACAGACCTCCTGTATATTTACATGAGCCCCGAAGTGAGGCCAGACCGTCTCTTAAAATAGTGTAAGCTTTAATCATATGGTTATTTACGGCATCTGTGTTTGTATGTTTATATGTAATCTTTTCTTCGTCACTTAGTCCTGAAAAAGCATCTATTTTCTCATTAAAGGTAGTAATCAGATATCCGGCAGATGCTGTATCAATAAAGGTCTGGCATTGGGTAATGATTTCATCGGCCAGCTCATCGGACATGAAATAGCCTTTGGCGGCGCGAAGCTTTTCAAATTCTATAAGGTTTGAGTAATATTCGTCTGTATCCTGCAAAAGCAGGAGATATTCGTCGATGTCTTTTTTTTCATTAAATTTATACTCTGCAAATATGATTGGCAGCTGAACCTGAATCCCAATTGTTGTAGAGAGCTGTGAACCTAACAGGTAAAGGTCACTGTATTCTAACTGGGTTTCAAGAAAAATTTTGAGCTGCTCATATGTAATCCTCTGTTTTTCAGAAAGAGTGTCCTTAGAAAAGCTGTTAAGAGTTGTAAGGCACTCAGTCAGGTCGGTTGTGCCATCAAGATTTTCAAGGTCATATCCGCCAAGGGTAACATCATAGTCTGTAATTTTATAGTTTGAAGGAGTTTGAATAAAAGAATGCAGCGTAAGTGTATCTGAGCTGACTGCGTCACAGAAAAGCTGGTAAATAAAGTCGGAAAAAGCTTCATTTTCTGTCCCAGCAGACTGTGAGAGCGTTGAGTTGTTCTTTGCTAAATTAAAGGGCAGTGAGCAGCCATTCAGTGAAAATGTAATGCTTAGGACAAGAAGCAGGCAGGCAAGCTTCCTGTAAATGCTTATTAGTTTTTTGGTTTTCAAATGAGTATCCTCCATCTAATACATTTAGTAATACATAATATAAGTATATCACAAACAGAGCCTATTCAGTACATTTAAAAATAAAGCGCAGAATTTATCATAGGTTTACTGTTTAAATTTTGCAAGCAAAATCTGTTTAAATTTTGCTTGCAGCCTGACTTGGTCTTGACATATGCCTGCATTTTTTCTATGATAAAGTTTACGTGATAAAGGCTATAGCTTTAATTGTTAAGGAGGTAATGTTATGCCACAGAATAAGGGACCATTTTATATAACAACAGCAATCGCATATACATCTGGTAAACCGCATATTGGCAACACATATGAAATTGTGCTTGCAGACAGTATTGCCAGATTCAGAAGACAGGAAGGTTATGATGTATTTTTCCAGACAGGGACAGATGAGCATGGGCAGAAGATTGAATTAAAGGCAGAGGAAGCAGGAATTACTCCTAAGGAATTTGTTGATAATACGTCTACAGAAATTAAGAGAATATGGGATTTAATGAATACCTCATATGATAAGTTCATCAGAACAACAGATGAACCACATGAAAAGCAGGTTCAGAAAATCTTTAAGAAGCTTTATGATAAAGGTGATATTTACAAGGGACATTATGAGGGAATGTACTGTACACCTTGTGAGTCTTTCTTTACAGCCTCTCAGTTAGTAGACGGTAAGTGTCCTGACTGCGGAAGAGAAGTTTCTCCGGCTAAGGAGGAGGCATACTTCTTTAAAATGAGCAAGTATGCGGACAGGCTGATTAAGCATATTGAGGAGCATCCTGAGTTCATTCAGCCGGAATCAAGAAAGAATGAGATGATGAATAACTTCTTAAAGGCAGGCCTTCAGGATTTATGTGTCTCAAGAACAACATTTTCATGGGGTATTCCAGTGGATTTTGACCCTAAACATGTTGTATATGTATGGATTGATGCCCTTACCAACTATATTACAGGAATTGGATATGATGCAGATGGCAATAGCACAGAGCAGTTTGACAAGTTCTGGCCGGCCAGTCTTCATTTGATAGGAAAAGATATTTTAAGATTCCACACGATTTACTGGCCAATTATGCTGATGGCACTTGACCTGCCGCTGCCTAAGCAGGTATTTGGACATCCTTGGCTGCTCCAGGGAGACGGCAAGATGAGCAAGTCTAAAGGAAATGTTATCTATGCTGATGACCTTGTGGATTTGTTCGGTGTCGATGCAGTGCGTTACTTTGTGCTTCATGAGATGCCATTTGAAAACGATGGTGTAATCACATGGGAGTTATTAGTTGAGCGTATGAATTCAGACCTTGCCAATACGCTTGGAAATCTTGTTAACAGGACAATTGCTATGAGCAACAAGTATTTTGGCGGAGTTGTCACTAAGACTGGAGCTGGAAGTGAGGCCGCTGGTGTTGATGAAAATGGTGCCAGCCTTGACTTTGATGCTGATTTAAAGAGCGTTGTGACTGAAACTAAGGCTAAGACAGTGGAAAAGATGAAAACTCTTCACGTTGCAGACGCAATGACGGAAATTTTTTCATTATTTAAGAGATGCAACAAATATATTGATGAGACTATGCCTTGGGCACTTGCAAAAGATGAGGCTTTACAGGACAGACTGGCAGAGGTATTATATAATTTAGTAGAGGGAATTACAGTTGGTGCTAATCTGTTAAAAGCATTTATGCCAGAGACAACTGATAAGATTTTGGCTCAGCTTTATCCAGAAAATCCTAAGGCCGGTGAAAGAGACTTTGATGAACTTGACAAGTTTGGTTTAAGAGAATCAGGACTTAAGGTAACAGATGCTCCAGAGATTCTATTTGCAAGACTTGATATTAATCCTTGCCAGAGTTGAAGAAATCCAGTCTTCACAGAAGACAGCGTCGCAGGAGGCAGAGTATCCGTCAGTTGAAAAGAAGCCGGAGATTACTATAGATGATTTTGACAAGATTCAGATTCAGGTTGGTGAGGTTTTAAAATGTGAGCCAGTCAAAAAGGCAAAGAAACTTCTTGTCTCACAGATTCGTATAGGTGCTGAGGTCAGACAGATAGTATCTGGGATTGCAGCTTATTACAAGCCAGAGGAAATGGTTGGCAAGAAGGTAGCTGTTATTACGAACCTGAAACCATGCAGGCTTTGTGGTGTTGAATCACAGGGAATGATTCTTGCGGCTTCAGATGATAAAGGGAATTTATGTGTAATTTCACCTGAGAAGGATATAATTGCAGGCAGTGAAATCTGCTAGTAGATGTTTTTGAGTTAAAAAAGTGTGATAAAGCCAGAATATGAGTTATTTGTATTCTGGCTTTCATTAGCCCGATAGAATTATTGTTAGTTGATATTTTATGGAGGACAAATGTATGAAACATTTCTTTGCAAAAATACAGAAGTTTTCGGTACGGAGTAAAGAATATTTTTCTAATTGCCAGGATATGATTGCTGACAGTAACAAAAAGACACTTCGTTTCTGTACGAAATTTTTTTTACTGTTCATGGTGATGTATGGAGTTTTCACCTTTTACCTGTTTACAAATCCAACCTTAACTTATTTTTATCTTATATTTATTGCTGGTGATATAGCGCTTATGGCTTTTGCAGCACGCTGTTTCAGTAATGAAAATATTAAATTTAAAACAATACAGAGAGCCTGTATGTTTTTTGTTATTCTGGTACTCAGCTTTACTATATGTATCAGTGTTTTTCCTTTCCCAGACCGTCCGGGAATATTTTATCCTATTGTTTACATGTCAGTTTCTATTTTGTTTTATTTTTCATTCGGCAGTATTTCGCTTGTATTGGGAACAGCTTCTATTATTTATCTGGTGCTTGTTACATGCTTTAAAACGCTGGAGTCTGCATCTTATGACTATTTTTGCTGTATTACTGCCTGCCTTCTTAATTGCTTTTTTCTGTTCGTATTCGTGGATTTACGTTTACAGAACGGAGAGGTTGTGCAGAACCTTAAGCATCTAAGTAGGACGGATCCATTGACAGGCCTGCTTAACAGGCGCGGAGCAGAAGGAATACTGTCAAGAAATTTCAGGCTTTGCCAGAATAAGCAGATGCCTTGTACAGTTATTATGATGGATATAGATAATTTTAAGAGATACAATGATACATTTGGACATCTTGCAGGGGATAACTGCCTCAAGGCATTCGGAAGCATGCTGCTTTCCTATGCACAGGACATAGGCGTTACAGCTGTTCGTTTTGGAGGGGAGGAATTTTTACTGTTACTGCCAAACTGTCCGCTTGAAAATGCAAAGACTACTGCAAAAGCTCTGCTGTCATATATCAGGGCCCGGAGGATTCCTTCCACAGACGGATATGTTACTGCAAGTATCGGTGTTGCAGTGCAGGTTCCAGATATGACAGATACGCTGGAGAATCTTATACATCAGGCAGATTCGATGCTGTACCGGGCAAAAAATAGTGGAAAAAACCGTGCAGTGGTTGCCAGCCTGAATAAAGAGAAGGACATGGAATCAGACATAATAGTGTTAAAGCAGCAGTAAGATGCTTAGAAATGGAAATTTATATGAAAATATATGAGACACATGCACATTATGACGATTGTGCGTTTGATGAAGACAGAGACAGATTGATAGGGCAGATGCTCAGTGAAGACGGTGTAGTAGAACAGATAATAAATGTTGGTGCATCTATGGAGGGGTGTCATAAATCACTCGCTCTTGCAAAGAAGTTTGATAAGGTCTATGCATCGGTTGGTATTCACCCACAGGAGGTTGAAAACCTGACAGAGCGTGATATGGAATGGTTAAGGAATGCAGCTGAAACTAATGAAAAAGTGCTTGCGATTGGAGAAATAGGGCTTGATTACCATTATCCAGAGCCATTAAAGGAAGTACAGATTATGTGGTTTAGAAGGCAGCTTGCACTGGCTCGTGAGGTGAATAAACCTGTAATTATTCATTCAAGGGAGGCATGTTCTGATACGCTCAGGTGTATGAAGCTTGAGAATGCCAGGGATATAGGCGGAGTTATACACTGTTATTCATATACGAAGGAAGCAGCACGTGATTTTCTGAAAATGGGATTTTATTTTGGAATTGGCGGGGTAGTAACATTTAAAAATGCAAAAAAACTGGTGTCGGCAGTAGAGGAAATCCCAATAGAAAAGATTATTCTCGAAACTGACTGTCCTTATATGGCGCCGGAGCCACACAGAGGAGAACGCAATTACAGCGGGTATATTGTGCACGTGGCAGAAAGAATAGGACAGCTTAAGGGAATGCCGGCACAGGAGGTAATAGATATTACTAACGAGAATGCCCATAGGTTATTTGGAAATTAGCTGGTTAAGAAAGAGGGAAATATATGAGCAGAAAAAATTATGATAATGTGATGCATCTGGGAAATCCAACTAATACGATTGCGGTATTAAACAGGTATGGCTTTTCTTTCCAAAAAAAATTCGGACAGAATTTTCTTATTGATGAAAATGTTGTGGAAAAGATTGTGCGTGAGGCAGGTGTCACCGAGGACGATTTCGTGCTTGAGATTGGCCCGGGGATAGGGACAATGACTCAGATTCTCTGTGAGAATGCGAGAGAAGTTGTGGCTGTAGAGATTGATAAGAAGCTTATTCCTATTCTTACGGAAGACACATTATCTTACTATGACAATGTAACTGTAATAAATGAGGATATTTTAAAGCTTGATATTTT
>JAUNPT010000068.1 GCA_030536565.1 Eubacteriales bacterium
TGCATTATACTGGATACAGAGGAAGATGGAAATTATGTTTTAAATTGTAAAAATGATGAGGAAACTAGAAAGCTTTATGACAATATTCTGCAAATTATTGATATAGGGCAGAAAAGGTAAAATAATATTTATTATAGAAGAAGGAAATATATATGGATAAATTCACACATTTGCATGTGCATACAGAGTTTTCGCTGCTGGACGGCTCAAGTAAGATAAAGGAAATAACTGCAAGAGCTAAGGAGCTTGGAATGAACAGCCTTGCAATTACTGATCATGGTGTAATGTATGGTGTTATTGATTTCTATAAGGCGGCTAAAGAAGCAGGAGTTAAGCCTATATTAGGCTGTGAAGTCTATGTAGCGCCGGGCTCAAGATTTGATAAAGAGGCCGGAGAGTCAGAGGACAGATATTACCATTTGGTTTTGCTGGCCGAAAATGATCAGGGCTATCAAAATCTTATGAAAATAGTATCACATGGATTCACAGAAGGCTTTTATTATAAGCCAAGGGTGGATTATCAGCTGCTGGAGCAGTATCATGAGGGGATAATTGCCCTTAGTGCATGTCTGGCAGGGGAGGTGCAGAAATATCTGGCCAGAGGAATGTATGAGGCCGGAATGGATGCAGCATATAAGTATGAGAAAATATTTGGAAAGGGTAATTTTTTCTTAGAGCTTCAGGATCATGGAATACCTGAGCAAAGATACGTAAACCAGCAGCTTATGAGAATGTCTAAAGAGACGGGAATTGAGCTGGTGTGTACAAATGATGTGCATTATACCTATGCTGAGGACGCAGACGCTCATGATATCCTTTTGTGTATTCAGACAGGAAAAAAGGTGTCAGATGAGAACAGAATGCGTTATGAGGGGGGACAGTATTATCTTAAATCACCAGAGGAGATGGAAGCTCTTTTTCCGTATGCGCCAGAGGCATTGGAAAATACAGTTAAGATTGCTAAGCGCTGTAATGTAGAGATTGAATTTGGAGTGACAAAGCTGCCTAAGTTCGCAGTGCCAGAGGGCTTTACATCATGGACATACCTGAATTATCTCTGCTATGAGGGTATCAGGAAAAGATATCCAGACCAGACAGGTGACATAGACCCTGTGGAGATGGCACGTCAGGCAGGAGAAGAAATGCCAAGTGACAGAACCAAGGCAGAAATTAAGACAGCAGAGGACAGCAACAATATTCATCAGAGACTGGCTTATGAGCTTTCAGTTATATATTCAATGGGTTACGTGGATTACTTCCTTATAGTATGGGATTATATTAATTATGCTAAGATGCATGATATTCCGGTTGGGCCGGGACGTGGCTCTGCGGCTGGAAGTATTGTATCGTATTGTCTGGGAATTACAGATATTGATCCTATAAAGTACAGCCTGATTTTTGAGAGATTCTTAAATCCAGAGAGGGTATCAATGCCCGATATAGATGTGGACTTCTGTTATGAACACAGGCAGGAGGTAATTGATTATGTAGTCGAAAAATATGGTAAGGAATGTGTTGTGCAGATTGTAACATTTGGTACTATGGCGGCAAGGGCAGTAATAAAAGATGTCGGCCGGGTGCTTGATCTTCCATATGCAATGGTGGATTCTATTGCAAAGATGGTTCCAAGAGAAAATGGGATTACGATTGATAAGGCAGTAAAGGGAAATCCTGACCTTAGGGCTATGTATGAGGGTGATTCACAGGTAAAGGATTTAATAGATAAAAGCAGACGTCTCGAGGGACTGCCACGCCATGCTTCAATGCATGCGGCAGGTGTCCTGATAAGTGAAAAGGCAGTAGAAAATTACGTTCCTGTTGCTACAGGTTCAGATGGTGCTGTCGTAGCGCAGTTTGTAATGACGACACTTGAAGAACTAGGTCTTCTCAAAATGGATTTTCTGGGCCTTAGAACGCTTACAGTCATTAAAGATGCAGAAGAACTGGTAAAGAAGCATACACCGGGCTTCTCAATGGATAATATAGACTATTCTGACATTAAGGTGTATGATGCCATATCAACGGGACGGTGTGATGGCATATTCCAGCTGGAAAGTGCAGGAATGAAGTCGTTTATGAAGGAATTAAAGCCACGCAGCATAGAAGATTTAATAGCTGGAATTTCTTTGTACAGACCGGGGCCTATGGACTTTATTCCGCAGTATATTGCGGGAAAGAATAATCCTGAAAATGTTGTATATGATTGTCCGCAGCTTGTACCAATACTTAAGCCGACCTATGGCTGTATTGTGTATCAGGAGCAGGTTATGCAGATAGTAAGAGATTTAGCTGGATATTCATGGGGACGGAGTGACCTGGTTCGGCGTGCCATGTCAAAGAAAAAAGCTTATGTTATGGAACAGGAGCGGAAGAACTTTATCTATGGCAATCAAAAGGAAGGTGTCAGGGGCTGTGTAAATAATGGAATTGACGAGGCGGCAGCTGGGAAAATCTATGATAATATGATAGATTTTGCAAAGTATGCATTTAACAAATCACATGCTGCGTGTTATGCAGTGGTGTCCTTCCAGACAGCGTTTTTAAAGACATATTATCCGGTAGAGTTTATGGCGGCGCTTATGACTTCAGTAATTGATAATACAGATAAGGTTGCGGGGTATATTTATGCCAGCCGTCAGATGGGGATTTCAATTCTTCCGCCTGATGTTAACCAGTCGCAGATGGGTTTTTCTGTAGAGAACGGTGCAATCAGATTCGGACTTTCAGCTGTTAAGAGTCTGGGCAGGCCGACCATTGAAGCAATTATAAAGGAGCGTGTCAGCGGGCGTTTTTTGACTATGCAGGATTTTATTACAAGGCTGTTTGACCAGTTAAATAAAAGAACTGTTGAGAATCTTATAAAAGCGGGAGCATTTGACACATTTGGCGTAAAAAGAAGGGCAATGACAATCGTGTATGCCCAGATAATGGATTCTGCTGCAAGGCAGAGTAAGGACGCCATTTCAGGGCAGATGTCACTGTTTGATCTGGTAGATGATTCCCAGAAGGAGGAATTTGAGATTAAAATTCCAGATGTTGCGGAATATACAAAGGAAGAAATGCTTAATCTTGAGAAGGAAGTGCTGGGAATCTATGTCAGTGGACATCCGCTTGATGAATATGCACAAATGTGGAAAAAACATATTTCTGCAATGACCACAGATTTTGAAATAGATGACGAGACAGGAGAACCGAAGGTCAGAGATGGCGCTAAGGAAACAATTGGCGGAATGATTATGAATAAGATGGTAAAGACTACTAAGACAGGTCAGATGATGGCGTTTCTTACAGTTGAGGATTTGGTCGGAACAGTTGAAGTTGTTGTTTTTCCAAGAGATTATAATTCCAACAGGAGCATTTTAGATTCTGCGGAAAAGGTGTTTATTACTGGAAGGGTCAATGCAAATGTCGATGAAAATGCAAAGCTGATTTGTGAAAAAATAGTTGATTTTAATAATGTACCCAGAAAATTGTGGATAAGGTTTGCTGATATGGAGGAGTATGTTAGTAAACAGGAGCTGCTTCTTAATACAATAAAGGAATCTGATGGAAAAGATACGGTAATTATATACTGTACTAAGGAAAATAAAAGGCTTCAGCTGCCTGCAAGCCAGTCTGTTAAGGTTACATCGGAAATGCTGGGGGAGCTTCGCAGTGTATTCGGTGAAAAGAATGTTGAAACAACGTGACATTTATAAAAAAGCGTGTTAATATATTAACAAAAGAATTGGAAAGGGGTATAAAGTTATGGCAAAGGAAATTAAAACAATTGGTGTTTTGACAAGTGGTGGAGACGCTCCGGGCATGAATGCGGCAATTAGAGCTGTTGTACGCTCGGCTCTGGGCAAGGGACTTAAGGTTAAGGGTATTCAGAAGGGCTATAACGGACTCATAAATGATGAAATTATTGATATGGATAAAAAAAGCGTGTCTGATATTATTCAGAGGGGCGGAACAGTATTATATACAGCAAGATGTCTTGAGTTTATGACACCTGAGGGGCAGTTAAAGGGTGCCGAGGTATGCAAAAAGCACGGTATTGACGGTATTGTTGTAATTGGTGGTGATGGTTCTTTCAGAGGAGCACAGAAGCTTGCAGAAGCAGGGGTCAACACAATTGGTCTTCCAGGAACCATTGACCTGGATATTGCATGTACAGATTATACAATTGGATTTGATACAGCGGTTAATACGGCAATGGAGGCAATTGATAAGATTCGTGATACATCAACATCTCATGAAAGATGCAGTATTATAGAAGTAATGGGACGAAATGCGGGATATATTGCGTTATGGTGCGGTGTCGCAAATGGTGCGGAGGATATTCTTTTACCAGAAAGATATAACAATGATGAACAGACATTGATTAACCATATTATAGAAGGAAGAAAGAAGGGCAAGAAGCACCATCTTATAATAAATGCAGAGGGAATCGGACATTCTACAGGAATGGCAAGAAGAATCGAAGCAGCGACAGGAATAGAGACACGTGCTACAATTTTAGGATATATGCAGCGTGGAGGCTCACCAACCTGTAAGGACAGAATGTATGCATCTATTATGGGCTCATATGCGGTAGACCTTCTGGCAGAGGGAAAAAGTAACAGATTAGTTGCATTTAAGGACGGAAAGTTCGTAGATTATGATATAGATGAGGCACTTGCCATGACAAAGGATATTGATGAATATGAGTTTAACATGAGTAAGAGGCTTTCAATGTAAAAGGCAGAACGGAGAAATATATGATTACCAGTACCAGCAGCAGTCAAGTAAAGCATGTTATGCAGCTTTTAAAGAAGGCTAAAACAAGAAAGGAATTTAAAGAATTTGTGGTGGAAGGTGCAAGAATGGTTAAAGAAGCACCTTTAGAGCGTCTTGTTAAGATGTATGCATCACAGAGCTTCTATGAAAATCATAAGGATTTTTTTGGAGATATTTTGGCAGACAGGCTGGAAATAGTTTCTGACAGTGTGTTTTGTCAGATGTCGGATACACAGACACCACAGGGGGTTCTGGCTGTAGTTAAAATGCATAGTGCAGAGTGGAGTGATATTTTTTCAGATAATCCATTAATTTTAATGATTGAAAATCTGCAGGATCCGGGAAATCTGGGAACGATTGTAAGAATGGGAGAGGGTGCTGGTGTTTCCGGAGTTATAATGAGCTCAAATACAGTGGATATTTATAACCCAAAGACTATTCGCTCTACTATGGGTTCTATTTACAGGGTTCCATTTATATATACAGATGATTTTACCGGGACAATTAAAAAATGTCAGCGGGAGGGAGTTACTATTTATGCAGCTCACCTTGATGGCAGAAATACATATACGCAGGAAAATTATAAAAAACCAACAGCATTTCTTATAGGAAATGAGGGGAATGGCCTTAGCTGTAAGGCTACAGAGGCGGCTGATACGCTGATAAAAATTCCGATGGAAGGTCAGGTAGAGTCTTTAAATGCAGCGATAGCCTGCACAGTATTGACATATGAAGCGATGAGACAAAGGAAAAACTGAAAGTTTATAAAATTTTAATGAAATATTGGCTGTATAGTTTTAATTCATAAACAATATATAGAGAAATCCCATAAAATAAGGCATATATAATATCATCAGAGTGTAAATGATATTGTTTATGCTTTTTTTAATTTTTGCATGATTTGCTGTAAATCCAGTAAATAAGCGGATTCGTAACTGATTTGACAAAAATGCTTAACTTTGCTACAATCCTTTCGTAACAAAATGTAACAATTCTGTAACATTTTGTCAGGTGTAAAAATCACCGGAAAGGGAAAAACTTTATGAAACTTAGAAGTAGCAAAGCAGCGCTTTGTATTGGAACGGCTATGGTAATGCTTTTATGCCCGGTCCTTCCAGTAGTTGCAGATGCAAAAACTACCAATGAGCAACAGCAAAGTACAATTACTGAAACCGAATTTAAGGCAGCGTCTTACACAGCAAGAGTGTCAGACCTTGTCGCAGTGAACATTGTAAATGAAGAAAAGGATATGTTCTATAACAAGGCAGTTGCAATTGTCTTTCCGTATCTGTCAGTCTACGAAAAAGCTGATGAAACAGCACAGACTGTAGGAAGGCTTTATGAAGACAGTATTGCAGATGTCATTGAAGTTGGAAACACATGGACAAAAATAAGTTCTGGAAATGTGGAAGGCTATGTAAGAACAGAATCCCTATGTTTTGGCGAAGAAGCAGAAGAAATCACAAAGCAGGTTGGTGAGGTAACAGCAACAGTTACTGCTGATTCTGCAGATGTATATTCATCAGTTGATTCAAATCAGGTTATTGCTGCAGCAGAGAATGGAACTGAATTTTTGGCGGCGGGAATAAATGGTAATTATATCATTATCCAGAATGAGGAAGGAAGCAGGGGCTATATATTAAAGGAAAATGTTTCTGTAAGTTTCGGACTTATGACAGGATATACAAATGAAGAAGCTGAAGCAAAGGAGGCTTGTGAGGAAGCAGCAAGAATTGCTGAGGAAGAAAGAATTGCGGCACAGGAAGCTGCTGCTGCAGCAGCTGCGGCCGAGGAAGAAAGAAGGGCACAGATAATAGCGAATACTGTATCTGGCTCAGATTTCACTTATAACCCTACTATGTCAGTAAGCGATGAAGAAATATGGATTCTTGCCACAGTTATTGACTGGGAGGCAGGATGGGAGAGCTACGAAGGAAAACTTGCCGTTGCCAATGTAGTTCTTAACAGAGTTAGAAGTTCAAGATATGCTAACTCTATTACAGGAGTTGTATATGCTCCATACCAGTTCTCAGGAGTTTCCAATGGGGCTGGCGGGCCATCATCAACATTTGCCGCAAGACTTGCAGCAGGCCCAAGAACTAATGAATGTATGCAGGCAGCACTTGAAGCACTTTCTGGAATTAATAATGCATGCAGCTATACTAGCTTTAGGAGTGTTTCACAGGCCAATATATCCGCATATTCAAGCTATATGATTATCGGTGGCCATTGCTTTTATTAAATAAAATTTGGTTAAGTTGTTCAAAAGGGCACCACATTTTTGTGGCTGCCCTTATTTTAAACACTTCGTGAGGCTGGGAAAGTTTTTTTAAAATATGGGGCATTGCATAAATATTCGATTTGAGATAAAATAAGGCATATATCGGCAGATGGAGGTAAGATAAAATGAACCTAAAAGGAAGAGATTTTTTAACATTAAAGGACTATACACCAGAGGAGATAGAATATCTCATTGATTTAGCAGCAAAGCTAAAAGAAAAAAAGAAAAAGGGTATAATTGAACAGCCATTGCTTGGAAAGAATGTTGCATTAATATTTGAGAAGACAAGTACAAGAACACGCTGTTCCTTTGAAGTTGCTGCTCATGACCTGGGTATGGGAGTCACATATCTTGACCCGGCAGGTTCACAGATTGGAAAGAAGGAGAGTATTGCAGATACAGCAAGAGTTCTTTGTTCTATGTATGAAGGGATTGAATATCGTGGATTTGAGCAGACTATTGTTGAGGATTTAGCAAAGTATTCTTCTGTTCCTGTGTGGAACGGGCTTACCAATGAGTATCACCCAACACAGATGCTTGCTGATATGCTGACAATTCGTGAAAAGCTTGGACGCCTTAAAGGGGTTAAGTTTGTATATATGGGAGACGCAAGATATAACATGGGTAATTCGCTTATGATTGTATGTGCTAAGCTTGGTCTGCATTTTACAGCCTGCACTGCAAAGGAGTATTTCCCAGATGCCGGATTAGTGGCACAGTGTGAGGAATGGGCAAAAATAAGCGGTGGTTCTGTAACATTATCAGAGGACGTATGGACAGCTACTAAGGGTGCAGAGGTTCTATATACTGATGTCTGGGTATCTATGGGTGAACCTGATGAAGTGTGGGAGGAGCGGATTAGTGCATTGACTCCTTACCAGATAAATAAGAAGGTGATGGAAAATGCATCAGAAAATGCAATATTTATGCATTGCCTTCCTGCCTTCCATGATTTAAAGACTAAGATTGGCAGGGAAATACATGATAAGTTTGGTCTGGACGAGATGGAGGTTACAGATGAGGTGTTTGAGTCAGCTCAGTCTGTTGTCTTTGATGAGGCAGAAAACCGTATGCATACAATTAAGGCAGTGATGGCGGCGACATTGGGAGCTTACTAGGCAGGAGGCAGCTATGTATTATACAAGCAGCGGTGCATACCGTAAATCAAAAATGATTATTGATTATCTGAATATTGGCCTTACAGTAGTCATTGGCGTAATGTTTTTAGTGATTTTATTTCTACGCAGCAGAAGCGGTATACTGTTTCCGGTTATTTTTACATTGGGAGCGGTTGTAAATGCTTCTAACAGCGTAAAGAAATTTATGGATAGAAAGAAAGCACCAGGATTTATATTAGCTGCAGTGACAGTTGTACTGCTGCTTATTGCGGTATTTACCTGGCATGCAATATAGAAGGACGAGAATATGTTAAAAGCAAAGGTACTTCACGAATTAAGAAACTCATCAGATTATGTTTCAGGGCAGTGGCTGTGCCATAGGTTTAATGTGTCAAGAACTGCCATATGGAAATGTATTAATCAGCTTAAAGAAGATGGTTATGCTATTGAGGCAGTTAATAATAAGGGATATCGTATTACCGCATATCCGGACGTGATTACGGAAAGTGAAATAGAAAGCTTACTTATAGACCGGCGGGGGATAGTTTCAAAGCTGGTCTATTTTGAGGAAACAGATTCGACTAACAATGAAGCTAAGAAGCATGCAGAGACAGGAGTCAAGAATGCACCGGACGGTACGTTGTTTATTACAGAATGCCAGACAGGTGGGAGAGGGCGCAGAGGCAGAGGCTGGGAATCTCCGGCAGGAAGCGGAATATGGATGTCTTTGCTTTTAAGGCCTTCAATCAATCCTAATAATGCATCAATGCTAACCTTAGTCACAGCATTAGCTGTTGCAAGGACAGTGTTTTTGGTGACAGGAAGTCGTGGCTGTAAGATTAAGTGGCCAAATGACATTGTTTTAAACAAGAAGAAAATATGCGGGATACTTACAGAGATGAGTGCGGAAACCGATTTTATACATTATGTTGTGATAGGCATAGGAATTAATGTCAATACTGCAGAGTTTGATGATGATATAAAAGACAAGGCATCTTCTCTTTATATGGAAACTAAAGTACATGTTAAGAGAAGTGAAATCGTTGCTGTATTTTCAAGTGAATTTAAGAAATATTATGAAATATTTTTAGAGACTAAAGATATGTCCGGACTTATTGATGATTATAACAGTATGTTAATCAATGCTGGCAGGGAAGTAAGTATAATATCCGCAGATGAAGAATATACAGGCACAGCATCAGGAATTAACCAGAAGGGTGAACTGCTTGTGACTAGAGATGATGGCAGCAGAGTAGAAATCTGTGCCGGAGAAGTATCGGTGAGAGGATTATATGGTTATGTTTGATGAGAATATTGTATTGTGTGCATCTAATGCATATGAAAAGAAATTTTATCTTAATGAGGAATTTTCAAGACTTCCAGAAGATATAAAGAATGAATTAAAAATAATGTGCGTATTATTTACCGAAGAGGTTGGCGGTATTCTTGATATGGAGTTTAATGAAGATGGAGAACTGCTTTTTAAGACACAGGCTGATGAGGGGGATATCCTCTATGATGATATTGCGTGTGGAATGCTTATTAAGAAGCTTCAGTATGAAAAGAAAGAGCTCTTAGAGGCTCTTGAAATGTTTTACAGGGTGTTTTTTATGGGAGAGGAAGCCTAAAGCCTGCAGCATGGCATCAGGTGACACCAGTATAATATTAGTAATTTTAATGAAAGATTGATTTATGAGAATAGGAAATGTAGAGGTTAAACAAAATGTTGTCTTAGCACCTATGGCAGGGGTTACAGACCTGCCTTTCAGACTTTTGTGCAAGGAGCAGGGATGCGGTCTTCTTTATTCAGAAATGGTCAGTGCTAAGGCAATTCTTTATGGCAACAAAAATACCTATGGGCTTATGAAGGTGACTGAAAGAGAAAATCCCATAGCCCTTCAGCTGTTTGGTTCAGACCCTGAGATTATGGGGGATATGGCAAGGAAGGTGGCGGAGGAAACAACATTTGACATAATAGATGTTAATATGGGCTGTCCTGTGCCAAAGGTAGTTAATAATGGCGAGGGCTCAGCACTTATGCGTAATCCGCTTCTTGTTGGGCAGATTGTGGAGTCAATGGCTAAAAGATGTAATAAGCCGGTTACAGTAAAGATAAGGGCGGGTTTTAATGAAGAATCTGTCAATGCGCCAGAGATTGCCCATATAATACAGGAGTCGGGCGGAGCGGCAGTCGCAGTACATGGGCGTACAAGGGAACAGTATTATTCAGGATATGCTGACTGGGACGTTATCCGACGTGTTAAGGAGAAGGTTTCAATTCCTGTGATTGGCAATGGAGATATTCTTACAGGCGATGATGCAGTCAGAATGTTTAAGGAAACAGGCTGTGATGCAGTTATGATTGGCCGGGGGGCGAGAGGAAATCCATGGATATTTAAACAGGTAAGCGAGTATTGTAAAAATGGAAGCCTTGTTTATGGGCCATCTATAGAGGAAATCTGTGACATGATTATGCGCCACGCTTATATGCTGTGTGAGAGTAAGGGAGCCTTTACAGGAATACGTGAGATGCGGAAGCATTTTGCATGGTATACAGCAGGTATTAAGCATGCGGCAGCTTTGAGGGCGCGGGTAAATCAGGTCACATCTATTGAAGAACTTGGCGGTCTGGTAGAACAGATAAGAATTATGGGTTTGACATAAAATATGCCATAGTATATAATATTGTGACTGGTTTTGTAATTTGGATTGATATAATGTATTTAACCAGCTATGAGACAGGGTATTAAGGCTTAAATAAAAAGTATATAAAAGAAAGGGAACAAATATAATGGCAGAGAAACAGTTTCTTACAAAAAAAGGATATGAGGAGAGAGTTGCTTTATTAGAGAACCTTAAGGTTGTCAGAAGAAAGGAAGTTGCCCAGAAGTTAAAGGAAGCAAGGGAGCAGGGTGATCTATCAGAGAATGCCGAGTATGATGCAGCAAAGGACGAGCAGAGAGATATAGAAGCTCAGATTACAGAGCTTGAGGCAATTCTTGCAAACTCTGAAATTATTCAGGACAATGATAAGAGTACAGATAAGGTTAAGATGGAAAGCGTTGTTATGCTTCATGATGTTGAATATGATGAAGATATTGAATATACAATCGTAGGTTCATCAGAGGCTGACAGCTTACACAATAAGATTTCCAATGAATCGCCTCTTGGAGCAGCCCTTATTGGAAAAAAGGTTGGTGAGACAATAAAGATTGAGGCACCAGCAGGTGAAATTGAATACAAGATTATATCAGTAAAGAATGATTAATATATTGACTAATATAGTAAGGAGAAGTAACAGTGGCAGAGAAGAATAATGCACAGA
>JAUNPT010000069.1 GCA_030536565.1 Eubacteriales bacterium
TTTTGTATGCATAGGTAGGATGCAAAAAAAATAAAGATAATACTTGACGTTCGACATCAAACATGATACCATGTGTACATGGAGGTGAGAATGTGACAGATGTCAGAAAAGTATATATTACGAGAGAAGTTGCTGATGAATTAAATTTGACACCAACATATTTAATTAAATTAGCAAAGAAATTGAAACTTAGTGAATCAGAAATGAGAGAAGCTGGGAATAGAAATTATCTATTCAGCGAAGAAGCTGTGGAGAAATTAAAGAATCGTAATGAATACAAATAAGAAACACCCGCTCCCCTACCAAGCTTGCGAGTGTTTCAGAACTGAGGAATATCCTCTATGAAATATTATATCATTGAGTGATACTCCTTGCAATTAAATTTTAAAAGGAGAGGTTAACAATGAACAAAGAATTAACAGTAACAGAGTACAAGGATATCAGAGTATTAACCACGCAGCAGATAGCTGAAGCGTATGGAACGGATGCAAGAGTTATTTCAAATAACTTCAATAACAACAAAGAAAGATATAAAGAGAATAAGCATTTTATTTGTTTAGAAGGAGAAGATTTAAGAGCGTTTAAGACGAATCATAAATTTTATGAATCGTCGAAAATTAATAAATTATACCTCTGGACAGAAAAAGGCGCTTTCCTTCATGCAAAATCCCTGAATACAGATAAGGCGTGGGAAGTATATGATAAGCTGGTTGACAGCTATTTCAAAAAGACAACACAAAGAGCAATGACAGCTGTAGAACAGTTACAGTTGCAGAGTCAGGCAATCTTGGAAGTAAATGAAAAAGTAAATGTAATGGAACAGCGAGTTGACAAGCTGGAGTATGATATTCCGCTGTACGGTGCGGAATCAGATGAATTAAGTAATCATGTTAAACGTAAAGGTGTTGAATTGCTCGGTGGAAAGAAGAGCAATGCATACAAGGATTCCAAGACACGTTCGGCGGTGTATTCGGACATTTATAATCAAATTAAGAGAGAATATGGCTTGATGGATGATAATGGACGTTATATTAGCTATAAGGCTCTTAAGCGTCGATACATTTACGATGCACATGAGTTGGTAGATGGATATGAGCTTCCTACATATTTAGCAGAACAGATAACAAATATCAATGCTCAGATGAATATGGAGGTGGCTTAATATGAATAGAAGAGTTGTCATAGAGAATCCCCCTCTCACGTATGAAGATTATGCCGAAGTAGAAAAACATGGAGGTTTTAGCAATAAGCCAATTCCACAATCTGATAAGTCAAAAGAGTGGAATAATGAATTTTGGGAACTTGTTGGGATTGTCAATGATCTGATGAATATGACAGATGAAGAAAGAAATAATTTTAGACAGGAAATGATAAAGAAAGGTTCATCAGATGCATGCATGTATATGGTTGATAAAGCAATAGAGTTAGCAACATCAAAAAGAAAAAGTAAGATAGCATAGTAATATGTTGGGGCGTTCAGAAATGGACGTCCTTTTATAATATTTAAAAGTTGCACCGATGCAACAGAAAGGAGTACACAGTGAAGAAATTAATGGCAGCAGGATAGAAAGGAAAGGTGATCCGATATATCTCCCATCTATGGGTTAAATAGAAAGAGGCACGCGGAGTAATCTGGGTGTTATTTTTATGCCTTTTGGCACCTCCGAAGAGGTAAAACTACACGGAGACACCGGGATAACAACTGTTATTAGTGAGACACACTTAAAACTGTTACAGAGAGACACTCTTACAACTGAAAGGAGAAAATTATGATAACAAGAAAATTACCATTGAATTTGCAGTTTTTCGCTGAAGATGGAAGAAATGAACCTCCACAGCAGAATCAGAATCAGCCGGCATTTCAATTTGATTATGATAAGCTTGCAAATATAGTCAATGGGAAGCAGACAGTAACAGAAGATACTGTATTAAAAGGTTACTTTAAGCAGCAGGGGTTGAGTAAAGAGGAAGCAGATCAGGCAATGGCACAGTTTAAAGCTGAAAAAGCAAAGAATCAGCCTGATGTCAATGCTATACAGACACAGCTTAATGAATCCAACAAGATAATACAGCAGATGACTATTGAGAGAGAAGCTACAACCGTAGCCTTAGAGCTTGGATTAGATAGCAAAACAATACCGTACGTCCTTAAGCTTGCCAATTTCAGTGGTGCAATGGGAGAGGACGGAAAGATTAATGCAGAAAGTCTTAAGAATGCATTGAATAAGGTATTAGAGGATGTCCCACAGCTTAAACCGATTCAGCAGGAAAGTGGCGGTTTTAAAATTGGTGGACAGGGAAACAATCAGGGAAACGCAACCGAAGAACAGCTTAAGGCTGCATTTGGAGTATAAGGAAGGAGAAATTGAAATATGGCAGTATATGATTACGCTACAACATTTACTAATCTGCTACAGCAGAAATACGCAAAGGAGCTTTGCTCTGATGCACTCACAAAGAGCAATCTTGGAGTTCAGTTTATTAATGCTCAGACTATTAAGCTACCAAGAATGACAGTAAGTGGATATAAGGACCACACAAGAACACCAGGATTTAATTCTGGAACACTCTCAAATGACTGGGAGCCAAAGAAACTTGAATTCGATAGAGATATTGAGTTCTTCATTGATCCTATGGATATCGATGAAACAAACTTAACATTGTCTGTGGCCAACATTCAGAGCACATTTGAAACAGAGCAGGCAATTCCTGAAAAGGACTGCTACAGATTCTCTAAGCTTCATGCAGAGCTTACAGCATTTTCTGGAAGAATTGATACAACAGTAATTGATGCTGCTAATTTCCTTGAGGCATTTGATGAGGAAATGCAGAGAATGGATGAGGCAGGAGTACCAGAGGAAGGAAGAATCCTTTATGTAACACCAACGATTAACAAGATTGCTAAGTCAGCACAGGGTATTGAGAGAGCCATTATGATATCGGGTGGAGCTGCATCAATTAACAGAAAGGTACATAGCCTTGATGATGTGGTGATTAAGATGGTTCCAGCAGCAAGAATGAAGTCAGCATATGACTTCTCAGAAGGCTTTAAGCCAGCGTCAACAGGAAAGCAGATTAACTGGATTCTCATTCACCCTTCCTGTGTAGTATGCAGGGATAAGTATTCATACATCAAGCTTATTACACCGGGAACAGATTCAAGAACAGCCGATGGTTATCTTTACCAGAATAGAAACTTTGGCGACATCTTCTTACTTGAAAAGAAGATTGAGGGCTGTTCAATGAACATTACAGCGGAATAAGGAGGCACGTATGAAAGCAGTTAAGGGAAACAGAGAGTACGATATCGTAACAGATGCTGATAAGACATATTATCAGAATAAAGGATTTGATATCGTTGAGGCTGATGGAACAATTATTGCATATGGAAAGGGCAGGACTGTTCCATACGCAAAATATGCATCATTAAAAGCAGAGCTTGATACATTAAAGGCTGGAAAGCGGGAACCAGATGAATTGTCTGGAATGACTGTAGATGAGCTTAAGGCATATGCAGAGGCTAATGGAATAGATATTGGCGCTGCATCCACAGCAGAGGGAATCTTAAAGAAGATTAAGGCTGCCGGCAAGGAGTGATAATATGGCATATGCAGATGAGGAATATTATAAAAATGTCTATGGAGGAACAAGCCTTCCTGATGGTAATATTGCAAAGCTGCTAAGAGATGCCAGTCGTCACATTGATACCCTTACTTACAATAGAATTGTAGGTAGGGGGATTGGTGCTCTTACAGAGTTTCAGCAGGAAGTGATAAGAGAATCAGTTTGTAGGTTAGCAGAATTTGAGTATGAGAATGAAGATATGATACAGACTGTGCTACAGCAATACTCCATTAATGGAACATCGATGTCATTCGGAGCATCATGGAATGTGTATATACAGGGTGGTGTTGCAATGAAAAAATCAGATTATGCACTGCTTTGTCAGTCAGGATTATGTTGTAGGAGGCTGTGATGAAATATCCATGTTTAGTATTGGCCAGATATTGCAAAACACCTGTTAAAGTTAAGATAGAACAGGAGGGTATCAACGAATACGGAGATAAACTTCCTAAGATTAGCTGGATAGGTCAGTGCAATTATCAAAGCAAAGGCAGAACGGTTCTTACAGCAGATAAAAAGCTAATACAGTTATCTGGCCGTGCTTTAATTCCAGGAGATATATGTCCTGAATTACCAGAGATTACAGCAGGAACTATAGAGGTTGATGGAGTTGTCAGGACCATATATCAGGGAGCTAAAGAGAGAAACCCCGATGGTACAGTTAATCATACAAGATTGGATGTGAAATAATGGCAAGGTACGTTAAATCAAGAGTGGTAATTAAAAAGGCAGCAGTCAAAGCTCTGACAGACCAGACAAAGCTGGCGTTAGAATTAACAGCTGAACAATTACTAAGGGTTGTAAGAGCTGCATCTGTGATTCCAAGAAAGGAAGGAACACTCGAAGGCGAAGGAACATTTGTTGATGATTCTGAAATACAGTCAGGACATGTATATATAGTATCATCAACACCTTATGCAAGAAGGCTTTATTATCATCCAGAGTATAACTTCCATACAGAGCCATGGGAAGATGACAAAGGAAATAAGGGAGATGGTAATCCAAATGCAAGAGGTAAATGGTATACAGAGTGGCTTCCGGGAGGTTCTAGGGAAAAAGAAATACCTAAGTGGTTTCAGATTTTCTGTAGGAGGTTATTATGATTTATTTGTCAGACGTTAGAGATTTTATAGATTCATTGCATTTCTCTGAACATGTCTATTCTGGAAAGCTTGATAACAAGCCAGAGGAAAGCATAGGAGTCTATAACAATAAGACGGGGACACCGCCCCAGAAATCAGTTAGCAGCGCTTCTTATAGTGTAAAAAGAATAAGTCTCCTGGTTCACTGGAATGAAAGCCAGAGGGAAACTGAACGAAAGGCTTATGAGATATATGAGGCTGTTAAGGCTGTTAGAATGGCAGCAGTTAATAATACTAAGATTTTATTCACTGAAATGGAAACTGATGAACCAGTTGACGTTTCAACGGATGATAACGGTATATATGAGATGGTTATTAACTTTAAATTATATTATGAAAGGCAGGTATAAGTATGAACGCTAATATTTATGGCTATAACGCAGAGGCAACACCAGCAACAGGTGTATGCCCTACTAATGAGATTCTCTTTGGAATATGTACAGAGGGAAGAAAGACAACAGATACAGCAGATACAATTAAAACAACTGTGGTAAAGGATGCAGAAAGCTTAAGCATCTCAATTGATGGTGGTATTGAGGAATGGAACCCAATGGACCAGGGAGGCTGGGTTAGAAGACTTATGACTTCTAAGTCACTTGGTGTAAGTATGGGTGGAAAAAGAAACTATGGAGATGCTGGAAATGATTATGTTGCCAGCTTGTTTATGAAGAACGGACAGGCTTGTAATTCATGGTTTTCAATTATCTTCCCTAATCAGGATATCCTTATTATTCCTGTAGTAGTCAACGTTACTTCACTTGGTGGCGATTCAACAGCCATTGACGGACTTGAGTGGGAAGTACAGTCCGATGGAAAACCAACATACATTGCACACACACAGCAGACAGCGTAGGAGGTAGAATATGGCAAAGACAGATTTTAATATAATTGATATTTCTATGAAAATTTCCAACAATTTACCAGTTGTTAGAATTACAGAGGATATCACAGTTACGGTAAATAACAGAAAGAACAATGTTTTAAGCATTCAGGCAATGGCTATGGAGTCAGAGAAAAAAGAGGAAACTGACCAGATCGCATTTATGGAAAAAGCCATGAATATGCTTATTGGAGAAAAAGGAAATCAGGCTATTGAGGAATTAGACCTTCCTATGCCTGAATACAAGCTTGTGTATGAAACAATTATGAATGTTGCCACAGGCACCTATGGAGAAGAAAGCAAACCCACAGAGTGAGACATATTATGACCTGTACGAAGACTGGGATATTATAGAGGCAAGCTTCTTAAAACAGTATAATATCCGACTCAGACAAGATGATGATATGTCATATCAGGAGTTTTGCTCATTATTGTCTGGTATAATGCCAGACACACCACTAGGACAGATAGTATCTATACGTGCTGAAAAGGATGCAAAGGTAATAAAGAATTTTACCAAAGAGCAGAAACGTATAAGAACAGAATGGATAATAAGACGGAATAGAAAATTAAAGAATGACCCTAAGGCTTATTCAGATTATTGGAGTAAGCTTCAGCGTGAGTTTAAGGCTGCCTTCTCATAGGGCAGTCTTTTTCTATGCCAGAGAGGAGGTAAAATGTCAAAAGCAACAGAAGTTTCGCAAATATATTTTACTTTGGGACTTGATACAAGTGGTTTTACATCTCAGTTAAATGCGGCTGTTGATGGTGTGACAAAAAGTTCTACAAAGAAACTAACGTCTTTTAGCAAGTCAACATCGGGTATGTTTGCTGGTATTGGAAAGAAGATTGCTGCAGGCTTAGGGGTAGCGGCAGTAGGAGCATTTACTAAGTCATGTATGGATTTAGGCTCTAACTTAGCAGAGGTTCAGAATGTAGTTGATACAGCCTTTGGAGATATGAGTGGTTATGCTGATCAATGGGCCTCCAATGCAATGACTAACTTTGGATTGTCAGAAACAGTAGCTAAGAAGTATCTTGGTGTGTTTGGCCAGATGAGTTCAGCAATGGGTGTAACTGGAAAGTCTGCACTTGATATGGCTGAAAGTGTTACTGGGTTAACTGGTGATGTAGCATCTTTTTATAATTTGAGTACGGATGAAGCATATACAAAGCTTAAATCAATCTGGACAGGCGAGACAGAAAGTCTAAAAGACCTGGGTGTTATTATGACTCAGACCAATTTAGACCAGTATGCGCTTGATGAAGGACTTGGAAAAACTACAGCTTCAATGACTGAGCAGGAAAAGCTCTTATTGCGCTTCCAGTATGTTACAGATTCACTGTCTAATGCCAGTGGAGACTTCATTAAGACTCAGGATAGCTGGGCGAATCAGACAAGGGTGCTTACGCTTCGATTTGAGCAGTTTAAGGCAACGCTAGGCAAAGGATTTATAGCATTATTCACTCCAATAGTTAAGGGTATTAATACAACACTTATTGGCTTACAGAAGCTTGCAGATGGCTTTACCACATTTGTAATGGCATTAACTGGAGTTGATATAACGTCTTCAACAGGAGTAATGGCATCGGACCTTGTAAGTATAGGTGACGATGCACTTAGCACAGCAGGGAATGTATCAGGAATTGGAGATGCGGCAGCAGATACAGCAAAACAAATAGAGAGGTCTCTTGCAGGCTTTGATAAGATTAACAAAATATCTGAGCCAGAAAGCAGTTCGTCAAGTGGAACCACAGGAGGAACTTCAAGCGGTGGTTCAGGTGTAACGCAGGAGACGACATCGGCAGCAACTGCCATTACAGATTTTAGCAAACAGATACAGGATGTGCTTAATCCATTAAAGGCAATCAGCTTTGATAATTTGATTAGCTCATTTGGAAAGTTAAAAAAGGCAGCAGAGCCATTGACGGACAAGCTTTTTGAAGGACTTAGCTGGGCTTATTATAACCTGTTTGTACCTTTGGCTGCATGGACCATACAAGACTTACTGCCTAACTTTATTGATTTACTGACAGGTGTATTAAATGTATTAAACAGTACATTAGATGCTTTAAAACCATTATGGCAATGGGCATGGAACAGTTTTTTACAACCAATAGCTGAATGGACTGGCGGAGTTATTATAGATATCCTGAATGGACTTACAGTTGCACTCTATGGGGTTTCAGACTGGATTAACAACAACCAAGGAACATTTGACACAATGATTATTACTCTTGGGGTATTTGCAGCGGCCTGGAAGGGAATAGAACTTGCTGAATTCATTATGAATGCAGGCGGAGTAACGGGAATAATAAAGAAGCTTACCGATGGAATAAAGAAATGTACCGTTGAAAAGGTAAAGGACAAAATCGAAACTGCCAAGATATGTGCATTATATGCAAAAGACTTTGCGTTAAGTGTTAAAGCAAGTATCAAGAGCATATATGAACAAATTAAGGCGTTTGGAAGACTTCAGATTGCAAAAACAAAAGATAAAATCGAAACTGCCAAGATATGTGCAGTACATGCAAAAGACTTTGTTGTATCGCTGGCAGGAAGTATCAAGACAATGGCATTAAGTACAGCTACATGGATTAAGGACACCGCGGCTAAAATAGCAGGTACGGCGGCAACGGTTGCGCATACGGCGGCTACAACAGCGGCAATAGCAGCAACATGGCTGTTCAATACAGCACTTACGGTTCTTACAAGTCCTATCACGTTGGTAATTGCAGCATTAGTAGCACTTGGTGTAGGAATATATGAGCTTATTAAACATTGGGATGATGTCAAGAAAGTGGCAGGTTTATGCTGGGACTTTATCGTCAATTGTTGGAATGGCGCAGGGCAGTGGTTTACAAATTTATTTTCATCAGCAGCAAGTGGAATACGTTCTGCATTTTCCGGAGTTTCCGGATTTTTCTCTGATATATGGACTGGAATATGCAATACATTTGGAAATGTAGCTGGCTGGTTTAGAGATACATTCTCAGAAGCATGGCAGGCAGTAAAAGACGTATTTAGCACAGGAGGGCAAATATTTGATGGAATCAAGGATGGAATTCTCTCCGGACTGAAATTTGTGATAAATGCACTGATAGGAGGAATCAATAAAGTAATCAGAATTCCATTTAATGGAATTAACGATGCACTGAATGGAATTAAGAATGTCAATATCATGGGAATAAAGCCATTTGACTGGATTCCTAATATAGGGGTTCCTCAGATACCAATGCTTGCAGAAGGCGGTTACGTTAAGGCTAACACACCACAGCTTGCAATGATTGGTGATAATAGACACCAGGGCGAAGTTGTAGCACCTGAGGATAAACTTAGAGCCATGGCACAGGAAGCTGCTCTTATGAGTAGTGGAGGCACATTGATGGCAGAGGCTATTGCTATTCTTAAGGATATACTTAAGGTCATTAAAGCATTAGATTTAGACATTCAAATTGATGGTATGAGTCTTAAGAATTATATAGTCAATAAAATTAATGATAACACAAAGTCAACAGGGCAATGTGAAATTATAACATAAGGAGCTGGGAATATGATATTACAATGTGGAAATACGGAGCTTCCAGCTCCTGTTTCTTTAAAAGTAGATGATGAAATAATATGGTCATCAGCAACAGGGCGGGCATTAGATGGAACAATGTTAGGAGATGTTGTTACTGAAAAGAAAACATTAACAATACAGTGGGGAATAATGCCAGAATCAGATATGCTTACTATTAAGACATGTCTTATTGCTGGATTTTTTCCAATAACATTTCATGATGATGGGGTAGATATAACGATAAGTTCATATAGAAGTACCTTGAGTAAAGAGGTAATAGGAAGGCTTGATGACAATATATATTGGTATAGGAGTGCATCTACACAAATTATTCAGCAATAGATATATTTTTTGTGAAAAGATATTATACGAGGAGGAAAAATTATGAGTCTGATTACAACAAAATCAACAACAATTACAGGACAAAGTGTTATTAAAGATGAAGATGGGAAAGACGTTCAGGTTGTATATATGAATGTCTCAGTCAATGAGAATGGGACTAGCTCTAATATAAACAAGTCTATCCAGGATAAGGATATGTACATTGCTAACAGAGAAATCTGTAGACAGGATATGGCAGCATTTGAGGATATGATGGATGCATTAGTATGTGGGGAGGTAACAAATGTTAATTAAGCTTGGAAATATTGAAAATATGGTTACAGTGCTTCAGTCTGTTATGAAAAAGAAGCTGCCAGTGAAATTAAGCTATGCCGTCAGCAAGAATGTAAAGACATTAACTAGTGAATGTGAAAATCTGTATGAGCAGCGTATTAAAATTTTAAATGATTCCAGCTCAAAGGATGATAAGGGTAATCCGGTTATTAAGGATAATCAGTATGTCTTTAATAGTGATGATGAGAAGTCTGGTGCTATTAAGGCAATAACTGAGTTGCTTAACACAGAGGTTGATGTGGAAATCATGAACATTTCTATGAATGATGTGGAAAAGTGTGATGAAGCCAAGTATGATGCGCTCACAGGTATCGAATTAGACGAAGTAATGAAGATGGTTAAGTAGTTTCAGTAAGGAGGATATATGTATGTAAATGTTACGGATGCATTTATACAGGCAACTGCGCAGGCGTGCAGAACATTCAAAGCTAAAGTTAAAATAAATAATACCTGGTATGAAGGGCGTATAAGCAGCGAAACAATAACCTCCGGTTCAACAAGCGGCAGTGATATAGCGATTGGCTCTGCGGTGTCCGCAAGATTAGAAATCACAATGAAGGATATTGGGGAGCTGTTTGAGAATACTGAGTGCCAGGTGCAGATTGGAATCCTGTTGGGAGATGGTTCGTATGAATATGTTCCAATGGGATTTTTTACGGCGCAAAAGCCTGAGGAGTCTGGTGGAAACATAAAGTTCACAGCCTATGACAGAATGATGAAGACGGAGAAGGCCTTTATATCGTCGTTGACATACCCAGCTACAGCCTTGCAGGTGTTAGATGAAGCTTGTAAGGCGTGTGGCATTACAAGAGCCACAATAGGCTTAGGAACAGTGTATGTAAGCAAGAAGCCAGAAGGTTATACCTGCCGAGAAATAATAGGTTATATGGCAAGTTTATATGGTAAATTTGCCTGTATAGACAGAGAAGGAAAGCTGCAGATTAAATGGTATGAAGATCCAGGAATTCAGGTAAAAGCTTCAAGGTTATTTTCATTTACAAAGAACCAGAGTGATTTTATTCTTGGCTTTTTGGCATGTAATACAGACAAAGAGAATCAGCTTAAGTCAGGAACAGGTGCAAGAGGAATAACATTTGACAATCCTTGGATGACACAGGAGCGCCTTGATACGTTATATAAAGAAATGCAGGGCTTTACTTACAGGCCGGCGGAATTTAATTTCCTTGGAGATATTAGATTGGATCCTTGGGATATTGTTACGGTTACGTACCTTGACGGAGTAGATTATAAGGTTCCTGTAATGAGCCTGACACAGAAGTATGATGGCGGTATCAATACGGAGATTAAGGCTTATGGAAAGACTGAGGAAGAAACAAGTGCTAATTTTCAGGGACCGGTTGTTAAGGCACTGCAAAGGACATATGCAGAGCTTTTAATAGCCAATGAAATTATTGCGAAGAAGGTGGATGCTGAATGGGTTAAGGCTAATACAGTAACTACTGAGCAGTTGACAGCAGTTAATGCGGAAATACTCAATATAAAAAGTAATTATTTGCAAGTTAATATAGCAGATGTTAAATATGCAAAAATAGACCTTACCAACATTGCGGCCGGAACAATTAAGACTGCTATGA
>JAUNPT010000223.1 GCA_030536565.1 Eubacteriales bacterium
GAACAGTGCAGGAACAGGTAATAAAAGTTCAGCAAAAAAAGCTCCTGTTTCAAAAACAAAAACAGTAAAAAATGAGTTGAATCCAAGTTCAGGGAGCAGAAAATATCCAGTTAATGGGCAAAAAAAGCCAAATTCAAAAAAGGATTTTTTTGAAGAGGAAGACGGGGATATTTTACTTAAGGACTAACATTTTTGACAACTGATTGAATAAAGCTGATGTAAATGATAATATATTTATATCAGCTTTATTGTTTATTTAATACAGGCTGAATATATTTTGAAATATTGGTAAAAAATAATCAGATGGCAGAAAGGGAGGTTTTTGTATGGATAAAAAAGCATTGTACAGTTTAAGCTATGGAGTGTTTATGTTATCTACAAGGTCAGGGAATAGGGTTAATGGCTGTATTACAAATACATGCATTCAGGTAGCTAACAGTCCTGTGAGAGTTGCGGTTTCTGTTTTAAATTCAAATTACACATGTGATTTAATTAAGGAAAGCGGTATTTTTGCACTTAGTTTACTGGATCAGAGTGTTACATTTCAAACAATTAAACATTTTGGATTACAGTCTGGCAGAGATGTGGATAAGATGGAAGCTTTAAGTCTGCCAGAGGATATAAATAAAGTTCCTTATCTTGGCTGGCAGACTTGTGCAGTTATCAGCTGCAGAGTTGTAAGCAGTGAGGATTTGGGAAGCCACACGCTTTTTGTTGCCGAGGTGGTAGATTCCAAGGTGACAAGTGATAACAAACCGCTTACTTATGCTGAGTATCAGAGTAATGTGAAGCCGAAGCCTGAAAGGAAGCTAGAAAACAAGAAAATTATCGGCTGGCGTTGTAAGATATGTAATTATGTATATGAGGGAAGTGAGCTTCCGGCAGATTACCAGTGCCCTGTATGTGGACATGGTGCAGAGGATTTTGAGCCGGTTTATGAAAAATAATTATAAGGCTGATACAGGAGAAGGGAATACCTGTATCAGCTTTCTTCATAGGATTTGTTCTTAGCGTCTTAATCATTATTGTGGAAGAACTTCTGGTATATCAAACGTCCAATCCGGCTGAATTTATTCCATCGCTTTATAATGCGTTATGTCTTATATATTACATTATATATGATATAATCCTTGCAGTAATTTTTCTATATGTGGTACAGCTTTGCTCAAACAGAAAAAAGATAAAGCTGCTGGCAGAAAAAATAGCATTTGCTTTTGGCTTGATTTTTGGCATGATTTCTATATATGCCTGTATGAGCGGCAGAATGTATACTATAACAGAAGAAGGAAAAATATTAATTTCAAAGCTTTTTCATTTGTATCTTGTTTTTGGGCTGATTAGTGCTGCCATAATTATGTTTTTATGCCATTTGAATAAAGATAAGATATCAAGAACCATATATTTTTTTATTGTATTCTTTGCAATTGTTGAAAGCGTTCTTTTAGTATTGCAGATGCATAATTTAAATATGTTTTTTTCAAGCGTAACATATGTACTGCCATTTACGCTGTTTTATATACTTTTACACAGCAATCCTTATGATGAAAACAGCGGTTGTCAGAATGCACATTCCTTTGAAACACGTTTTTTAGAAAATGTAAGATATCATAGAAAG
>JAUNPT010000070.1 GCA_030536565.1 Eubacteriales bacterium
GAAAATAATTGAAGAAATTACTGATGTGCAATGGTCTGATAAAGAAGAAAAAGAATTTATAGATAATTTATTTAAAAATGATACTGTCTAAAAAATATAATTTGCACCCCCTACCTTTTCTAATCGTTAAACGGTTCAAAAATCGGAGTAGTCTGCACCCCCTTAACTGACTACCAAGTGACTACTATCGACTACTACACTAGGCTGTAATTTTCCACATTTTGCGTGTTTTCCATTAACCTTCACAGAAGTGTGCAAGTCAGGAAAACTCAAAAAAGTCCGCAAAACTGGGCAAGTTATGGCATTTCAGGAGGAAAAATACAATGATAAAAATACTTTTCATCTGCCACGGAAACATCTGCCGCAGCCCAATGGCAGAGTATGTTATGAGAGATTTGATTAATAGAGAAGGCAGGGCAGGGGAGTTTTATGTTGAGTCTGCTGCTACAAGCAGAGAGGAGATTGGAAATCCTGTGTATCCGCCTGCAAAGAAAATACTTGGTATGCATGGAATTAGATGCGATGGGCATGCAGCAAGGCAGATTACAAGGAAGGATTATGATGAGTTCGATTACATTATTGGCATGGAGCAGTTTAATGTTAAAAATATGAAGCGCATATTTGGAGAAGACACATCTGGCAAGATAAGCCTACTTAGAGATTATACTGACAAACCAGGGGATATTGCGGACCCATGGTATTCCGGAGACTTTGAAACGACTTATGAGCAGGTACTTGAAGGCTGTAAGGGTCTGTACGCTGCAATTCAGTAAAACAGATATGTGTTGATGGGGTAATATATTTATATTTGCATTTGTAGAAAATATATGAGATTATAATACCTATGGGAAATCTGGATAATTGTGAAACACAGTTTTTGACTGGGCAGATGAAAATATTTCGTAAATAAGCTATGTAGAAAACAGGCTAAAGGAGACAGACACTGATGGGAGTTATAATATTCATAATAATTATACTGGCTATTAGGCGTAATAATAATGGAAAACCAGTATTTAAAAATAATAATATTGGGACAATAATATTTATGCTGATTTTCCTTTCAGTTTTTGCATCGATTATTCAGGGCATTTTTTCTGGCATATTTGGAATAGGCAGAGTGTTTACATTCCTGTTAGGACCATTGATTTATGTTTTTGTAGTAGCTGCACTTTTTATATATATTATAAAAGGATTTATAACAAAAAATAAGAAAAACAGGAGTGATGGGGGCTCATATGATGGAACGTACAGCGAAATGAATAACAGGAGGCATACATATGCGGGAATATTTAAACTTAGCCGTTCGTCCAAGAAAAGGCTTAGGATTGTCCGTAAATTTAATGACAGATACAAGCTTTACCTTACTGATGAACAGGAACAGAGAATAGTTGATTTTTCTTATGTTTCATCTGCATGGGAACATGAGCTGGCTTCTATGAAGGACGGATATGAATCTGTGTATGAATGGCTTACAGGAGGTACTCCGTGGCTCCGTACCTATTTGTATGTATTTAAGGTTCAGACAATAGTGCCTGATTTAACGCAGCAGGAGAGTATCACGCTGAGAGCCTTTTGCGATGTACTTCAGTATGCGGAAAATTCTGGCTGTATGAGCATAGAATCGGCAATTGAGGCGGTAAATAAAGCATATTTCACGACATTTGATACTATTACAATTATGATTGCACGCAAGTTTGCAGAATCAAAGGGATATAAATATAAGCTGCCAGTCGATGACGATATCGTGATGGATAAAACAGAAGAACTTAAAAAGAAATATCAGATATAGATATATTTGGTCATATAATTGAAATGCAATAATATAATATTAAAGAATATTGTGTTAATTCTGCACAGTAATGAAGAAGCTTATAAAAATGGGGGTATAGATGCCAATAGAGATTGTCAGAGGGCTGATGATTCCTTTTTTAGGAACCTCATTAGGTGCAGCCTGTGTGTTATTTATGAAAGAGACTCTGAATATTAAGGTGGAAAAGGCACTTACAGGATTTGCGGCGGGTGTTATGGTGGCGGCTTCAATATGGAGCCTTATAATACCTGCTATTAATCAGAGCGGAGGTATGGGAAGGTTCGCATTTTTGCCTGCGTTTGTTGGATTTTGGCTTGGAATTTTATTCCTGCTTGTATTAGATCATGTAATTCCTCATATTCACATGAATAGTGAGGAATCCGAGGGTCCTAAGAGCAGTCTGAAAAAAACGACGATGATGGTTTTAGCGGTTACTCTCCATAATATTCCAGAGGGTATGGCAGTAGGAGTAGTTTATGCAGGCTGGAGAGCTGGAAATTCAGAAATTACAATTGCCGGGGCGGTGGCTCTTTCTATAGGTATTGCAATTCAGAATTTTCCTGAGGGAGCAATTATATCACTGCCACTGCGTGCCAACGGAAAAACAAAGGGAAATGCACTTTTATATGGTATATTATCAGGTGTAGTTGAGCCAGCTGCGGCTGTTTTTACTATTATGTTATCAGGGCTCATTATTCCACTGCTTCCATATTTACTCAGCTTTGCGGCAGGTGCCATGATGTATGTTGTAGTTGAGGAGCTGATTCCTGAAATGTCTCAGGGAAAGCATACAGATATAGGAACAATAATGTTTGCTCTTGGATTTACAGTTATGATGATGCTTGATGTTGCATTAGGATAAAATTATATAATCTTCTTAAGCAGATAGGGCTTAGCAGCCGGAATCTCCTTAAGAAGATTTTTTTTGCTGCTGATTTCCTGATTCTGCTGTTATATGGTGAATTTGATTGAAAATGAAATTATCTGCAAGAATATGAAAGAAAATGCAATGAAATGCTTGATTAATATAAAAATAAGTTGTATGATATGTACAGATAAAAGAGAAATGCAATATTGCAATTGTGGAATATAACTATTTCACGTATTAAAAAAAATACATACATGTGAGGCAGAAGAATAAAAGGAAGGAAAGGAGGAAAAATATGCTGGCAGAAGAACGACTTAGAAAAATACTGCAGATTCTTCAAAAAAAGAATAGTGTAACATTGTCAGAGCTTACGGATACACTTAATATTTCGGAGGCAACTATAAGGCGTGACCTTACAGAATTGGACAATCAGGGGCTTCTGATAAAGGTAAGAGGCGGCGCAGTATCTAATAAAGGAGCTTATTCAACAAGAGATGAGGAGGTTGCGGTAAGACAGACAGTTAATCTGACAGAGAAAAATAAAATTGCAGAATTTGCGGCAGCATTGTTAAAACAAGGTGACTTTGTATATATAGATGCTGGTACAACAACCGAGCTGATGATTGACTATATCACGCAGAAAGATGTGAGTTTTGTTACTAACGCTATTGGACATGCAAAAAAACTTACTCAGAAAGGATATAAGGTATATATTCTTGGAGGTCAGTTCAAGCTATCAACAGAGGCTATTGTTGGAGCAGAGGCAATTGAAAGTCTTAAAAAGTATAATTTTACCAAGGGCTTTTGGGGTGTTAACGGACTAAATCCGGTAAATGGATATACAACACCAGAGGTTTCAGAGGCTTCGATTAAGAAGGAATCTATGAAACATTGTAAAGAAACCTTCATACTTGCAGACCAGAGCAAATTTTCACAGATTTCAAGCGTTACATTTGCCGAATTTACATCAGCAGCTATTATTACGAATGGAGCCAGTGAGAAGCTGCTTAAAGAATATGATAATATTATAGTTGTCTAAAACAAGGAGGATTTATGATTTATACAGTTACTTTTAATCCTTCACTTGATTATATCGTTTCTGTGAAGGATTTTAAAACTGGACGAGTTAACCGAACCAGTACGGAGATAATGTTCCCCGGAGGAAAAGGAATTAATGTGTCAATTGTTTTAAAAAATCTTGGATATGATTCAATAGCACTGGGATTCACAGCAGGCTTTACGGGGGAAGAAATTATTAAGCAGCTAAGGCATTCAGGCGTAAAAAATGATTTCATAACAGTTGATGATGGCCTTTCCAGAATAAATGTAAAAATCAGGTCTGATGAAGAATCAGAAATTAACGGACAGGGGCCTGTGATTACAGGCGGCAATATAGAAATTCTTTATGAGAAGCTTGAACTGCTTAAGGCAGGAGACATTCTTGTACTTGCAGGAAGTATTCCTGATGTGATGCCTCAGTCAATTTATATGGATATTATGAAACATTTAGAAAACAAAGATATACGTATTGTAGTTGATGCAACTAAGGCGCTGCTGCTGAATGTTATTCCACATCATCCATTTCTTGTAAAACCTAATAACCATGAGCTTGGTGAAATGTTTGGAGTGACAATCACAGATAAAAAGGACGTTATAAGCTATGCCGGAAAATTAAAGGATATGGGAGCGGAAAATGTGCTTATATCCATGGCAGGAAAGGGCGCTGTTTTACTTTCGGCAGATGGTCATATTTATGAGGCTGAAGCTCCAAAGGGAAAAGTTGTTAATTCAGTAGGAGCAGGGGATTCAATGGTTGCCGGGTTTATTTCAGGGTATCTTGCGACAGGAGATTATAAAGAAGCATTTAAATATGGACTGTGTACAGGCAGTGCAAGTGCATTTTCTGAAAAGCTTGCAGAAAAGGAAGATGTTGAAAGGCTTATGAAGGTTAGTCAGGTAAATGTCATTATGTGACATAAAGTGATAATCAATAGGGTGGTATAAAAAATAGAAAGAAGGGTTATTATGAAAATTACAGATCTTTTAGATGTAAGAAGCATTGCTTTAAATAGTAAGGCCGCAGATAAGACAGATGTATTAAACAAAATGGTTGATTTAATGGTTAAAAGCGGCAAAATTAATAACAGAGAAAAATATTTAAAGGGAGTATTTGCAAGAGAAGAAGAAAGTACGACTGGTGTTGGGGAAGGTATTGCAATTCCTCATTGTAAATCTGATGCAGTTGACAGACCAGGACTTGCAGCAATGGTAGTACCAGATGGTGTGGATTTTGATTCTCTTGATGGTGAACCGGTTAATCTTATATTCCTTATTGCGGCTCCTAATACAGAGGACAATGTCCATCTTGATGTACTTGGAAAATTGTCGATGCTTTTAATGAATGAAGAATTTACAAAGGAGCTTAAGAATGCTGAGACTGTAGAAGAATTTCTTAAAGTGATTGATTATGCAGAAAGCAGGAGAGATGAAGAAAAAGCTGAAAAAGAAAGCAAAACACAGATAAGTCCAGCTAAGAGAATTAAGATTCTTGCTGTAACAGGGTGCCCTACAGGAATAGCACACACATATATGGCACAGGAGGCTCTTGAAAAGCAGGCTGCTGCTATGGGAGTTGATATAAAGGTTGAGACAAGAGGTTCAGGTGGTGCTAAAAATGTATTGACAGACGAGGAAATTGCAGAGGCAGATGGAATTATCGTTGCAGCGGATACAAAGGTTCCTATGGACAGATTCGCAGGAAAGCTTTTAATTGAAACTTCTGTTTCAGAGGGAATTGGTAAGCCGGAAAAGCTTATTAACAGAATTATTGATAAAGACGCTTCTGTATATAAAGCATCAGGTAAAGAAGAAAAGGCTTCATCATCTAAAGAAAAAAGCAGTGTTGGACATCAGCTTTATAAGCATTTGATGAACGGAGTATCTCATATGCTTCCATTTGTTGTTGGCGGTGGTATTCTTATTGCGATTGCATTTCTTTTAGATGATTATACAATCAACCCAGCAGGGTTTGGTACCAATACACCAGTTGCCGCATGGTTTAAGACAATTGGCGGATATGCTTTCAGTTTTATGCTGCCTGTACTTGCAGGATATATTGCAATGAGCATTGCAGACCGCCCTGGGCTTGTGGTCGGCTTTGTAGGCGGTTATATAGCAACAGTTGGTTCAACATTTGCAGACCCAATGGCAAAAGCAACCGTTCCTTCAGGTTTCCTTGGGGCTTTGCTTGCAGGCTTTGCGGCAGGATATATTGTTCTTGCGCTTGAAAAAATATGTGATAAGTTACCTAAGGCTCTGGATGGTATTAAACCAGTCCTCATTTATCCGTTGGCAGGAACACTGCTTATAGGCGTATTAATGTGTGCTGTCGACCCGGCAATGGGAATGTTGAATACAGGCATGACTAACCTGCTTAACTCAATGGGCAGCAGTTCTAAGATATTACTTGGCTGTGTAGTTGGTGCCATGATGTCAATTGATATGGGAGGCCCATTTAATAAGGCTGCGTATGTATTTGGAACAGGAATGCTTGCACAGCAGTCTGAAGGCGGCTTCATGATTATGGCAGCGGTTATGATTGGTGGTATGATTCCTCCATTTGCAATTGCAATTGCCACATTATTATTTAAGAATAAATTTACAGCAGATGAAAGAAAGTCTGGACCAGTCAATTTTATTATGGGGCTGTGCTTCATTTCGGAAGGAGCAATTCCTTATGCCGCCGCTGACCCAATACGTGTAATTCCGTCTTGTATGGCAGGTTCAGCAGTAGCTGGCGGACTTTCAATGGCATTTGGCTGTACATTAAGAGCGCCTCATGGCGGAATATTTGTTTTCCCTACAATTGGAAATGTAGCTGGCTATATTGCGGCGTTTTTAATCGGCTCGGTTGTGTCAGCGGTACTGCTTGGAATTTTAAAGAAAAAGGTTATAAAATAAATAGTAATAATTAATAAAATATTGTATAATAATTTATATTAGTTCGGATTTTGATTTGAAAAATAAGGAGGATAATTAATGAGAGAGTTTATTTATGTTTTAACAGACCCGGAGGGAATCCATGCAAGACCAGCAGGTGCACTTGTGAAGGCTGCTGCAGCATTTTCATCAAATATTACAATAGGTAAAGACGGAAAAGATGTTGACGCAAAGAGAATCTTTGGTATAATGGGACTTGCTGCAAAGCAGGGAAATGAGATTACCCTGAAAGCAGAAGGCGTAGATGAAGATGAAGCAATTGAGACATTAAGTAAGTTTTTAAAAGAAAATCTGTAATTTATCATCTGACAAAAGAACAGGTTAAAGGTGGAGAAACAGTGATTGAAGATTATATAACGATGAAGGTTGAATATCCTATTGGAAGTGTTTCCGGCGATGACCCATCTATGGTTTATCCGGTTAATTTTGGGTATGCCTATGGAGCAGCTGATCAGGAAAAACAGGAGGTTTATCTGCTGGGAGTAGATGTTCCGGTAGAAGAATACACTGGTGTTATAATTGCCAGGGTTCATCGTAATAATGATACTAAAACATTGCTGGTGGCAGCTCCGGAAAATATACGTTATAACAGGCAGCAGATTGAGGAAATGATATATTTTCAGGAAAAGTATTATGATTATGACATTGAAATTATCAATGATGAGGTCTGGGATGCCTATGACGAGAATGAAAAACGGTTAGGCTTTGATATTCCCAGAAGCATGGCTAAATCGCTGCCGGAGGGAGTGTATCATGTAGTTGTCATGATATATACACTTACTGATAAAGGAAGAATACTGGTTACACAGCGTGCGAGAAACAAGACATATCCACTGAAGTGGGAGGTTACAGGAGGCTCAATCCTTAAGGGAGAATCTTCAAGGGAAGGTGCGGCAAGAGAGCTTCATGAGGAAACAGGTATTATCAGAGAACCAGAAGAACTAATACCAGTATATAGTTTTGTGGATTATGAAAGACATGCAATTTATCACAGCTTTATGCATATGATAGCAGATGATACCCATGTTGTCTTACAGGAGGGTGAGACAAGGGATTATATGTTTCTTCCTTATGAAGAATTTCTCAAGCTGGTGAAATCTGAAAGATTTGTGGCCTCTGAACGCAGAAGGTTTTTACAGAATGAGCAGATAATAAATAAAAAAATAAGCCAGCAGATTGGATTTATTATGCGGTAAGGTTTATGCCTTGCATATAAAGCCAGTCTGCTGGCTTTTTTACTATACAGGAAGTTGCATTTATAATATAGTTAAAAATCACTCCTTGTTCCAGGGATATAGTGTCAAATTTGCTTGACCTGTTTTTTTGGCAGGTCTATACTGTTATCTGTACTAATGAAAAAGATGAGAATTTAAAGAAAGGCGGTTATGTTTATGTTAAGGATTGCTATGTTAACAAGTGGTGGAGATTGTCAGGCGTTGAATGTTGCAATGAGAGGGGTTGCAAAGACGCTTTATAAAAATGTTAAAGATGTTGAGATTTATGGCTTCATGGATGGCTACAAGGGTATGATGTACAAAAAATACAGGCTGTTAAAGGAAAAGGATTTTTCAGGAATACTTACACAGGGCGGAACTATTCTTGGAACCTCCAGAACACCATTTAAGACAATCAATGTTCCAGATTTAGATGGTAACGATAAAGTTGAACTGATGATTAAAACCTATAAAGAATTAAAGCTCGACTGTCTGGTTGTTCTTGGTGGGAACGGTTCTCATAAAACAGCTAATCTGCTGTATGAAAGAGGGTTAAATGTAATTACTCTGCCTAAGACGATAGACAATGATTTGTTTGGAACAGACATGAGCTTTGGTTTCCAGTCGGCTATAGATATTGCTGCCAATACAATTGATTGTATACACACCACAGCTGCTTCACACAGCAGAGTATTTATTGTGGAGCTTATGGGGCATAAGACGGGCTGGCTTACACTTTATGCAGGAATAGCAGGAGGCGCTGATATTATTCTTATTCCAGAAATTCCATATAGCATTGATTCAGTTATATCTGCAATCAAATCCAGAACTGAAAATGGCAAGAGATTTACTATTATTGCTGTTGCAGAGGGTGCTGTAACAAAAGATGAGGCAAAGCTTACGAAAAAAGAACTAAAAAAACTAAAGGAAGTTGAAAACTTTATGTATCCATCAGCTGCCTATAAGCTGGGAGCAATGATTACAGAGGCCACAGGTCAGGAAGTAAGAGTTACGGTTCCCGGACATGTTCAAAGAGGGGGACAGCCTAATGCATATGACAGAGTGCTGGCCACAAGGCTGGGAGTAAAGGCCGCTGAGCTGATTATGGAAGGAAAATATGGAATGATGCCATGTGTACGTAATAATAGTATTGAAACAATTCCATTAGGAGAAGTGGCTGGGAAAACAAGAATGCTGGAGCCAGATGCAGATATAATTCTTCAGGCAAGACAGCTGGGATTGTGTCTTGGTGACTGATTGAAAGAAATGGAGATTTATATGGGAGATAAGATTAAAAGAGTATATAATTTTGACTTTATGTATAAGCTTTCAAGCGATACTCAGGTCGATGACGGGGAAATCAATATTACAAATGATAAAAAATCTAAAAAGGAAAAGAACAAGAAGCCAATTAAGGTTAAGAGAGAGTTTGAACCTTATTATGATAACAGGGAATTATCATGGCTTAAGTTTAATGAGCGTGTTTTGGAGGAAGCGGCTGACAGGCAGGTCCCGCTGTGCGAAAGGCTTACCTTTGTAACAATATTTTCAAGTAATCTTGATGAGTTTTATATGGTTAGGGTTGGCTCTCTTTATGATCAGATGATTGCGGATAACGCAAGAGAGAACAAAACTCATATGACAGCGTCAGAGCAGCTTGTCAAAATCTATAAAAGAACAGAAAATATGTATCGTCAAAGGGATTCAGTTTATACGGAATTGATGCACGAGGTTGAAGATTTCAATGTGAAGATTGTAAGCTTCAGCGATGTAGAACCAGTTGATGCAGCATATCTTGAACTATACTTCAAAAAGTCAGTTTTACCTGTACTGTCGCCTCAGGTTATTGGCACAAAACAGCCATTTCCATTTCTGAGAAATAAGGATATATATGCTGTTGCACTGCTGGGAAATAAAAATAATGACAAGGTTGCTGTTGTTCCATGCTCCAATGACATTTTAAAGAGGCTGGTTCCATTACAGACGAATAAAAATCATTATATGCTTGTAGAGGAGCTTATATTGCATTTTATGCCATTGATTTTTTCTAATTATACAATAAAAAGCAAATCACTTATCCGGATTATCAGAAATGCAGATATAGATGTTGATGAAGCATTTTATGACCAGGATTTGGACTACCGCAATTCTATGGAAAGACTGATTAGAGAGAGGAGGAGGCTGTGCCCTGTTAAGATGGCATACTCCAGAATGTTGGACGAAAAGGTAATTAATACCCTTTGCAGCGAATTAAAAATTGGTAAGCAGCAGGTATTTCATTCAGAGACACCTCTTGACCAGTCATTTCTATTTCAGATTCAGGACAGCTTAAGAAGCCATAAAGAGCTGTTTTATGAAAGAAGGGTTCCACAGTCTTCAAGATACGTTGAAAACTCAGTTTCAATGATAAAGCAGATAGAAAAAAATGATATATTGTTGTCTTATCCATTTGAAAATATGGCGCCTTTTATTCGTATGTTAAATGAGGCAAGTGAGGATTTTAGAGTCGTTTCTATTAAAATGACGCTGTATCGTGTGGCAAAAAATTCACAGATTATTGAAGCTTTAATCAACGCGGCTGAAAATGGCAAGGAAGTTGTTGTTTTGGTAGAATTAAGGGCACGCTTTGATGAAGAAAATAATATTGAGTGGTCAAGACGCCTGGAAGATGCAGGCTGTCGTATTATCTATGGAATTGATTTTATTAAGGTACATTCAAAGCTTTGTCTGATTACTTATCAGGACGAGGGTGAACTTAAATACATTACGCAGATTGGTACGGGTAATTACAATGAAAAAACGTCTAAGCTGTATACTGATCTTTCCTTGATAACAGCTGATAAAGCTATTGCGGTTGAAGCAAATGAAGTTTTTCAGAATCTTTGTATGGGACAGGTTATGGAGGAAACACATGAACTTCTTGCATCACCTAAGTGTCTTCAGAATCGCGTTATGGAATTTATTGATAAAGAAATACAGCATAGGAAAAATGGGGAAGCTGCCTATATCGGTCTTAAAATGAATTCTGTTACAGATAAAAAGATTATTGATAAGCTCATAGAAGCTTCTAAGGCCGGAGTGCATATTGATATGGTTATTCGTGGAATATGCTGTGTTATTCCCGGTATTGCAGGAGCAACGGACAATATTCATGTCCGCAGTATTGTTGGAAGATATCTGGAGCATTCCAGAATATACATTTTTGGAACAGGGGAAAGGGAGCGCATATATATTTCCTCGGCTGATTTTATGACCAGAAATACTGAAAAGCGTGTTGAGATTGCTGCGCCAGTGAAAAATTCAGATTTAAGACAGAGGATTCATGAAATGTTTGATATTTTTATGAAGGATAACGTGAAAGCAAGGATTCTCATGCCTGACGGAATATATAAGAAGCGTGTTGTACAAGAAGGTGAGCCAAGGATTAATTCTCAGGAATATTTTTTTGAAGAAGCTTATGAATATGCTGCAAAAAAGGGAAAGTCGTCTTAATGGGCAAGTCCCATAAGGAAGTAATTCCTATGTAAGTTACGGTGTAACTCCGA
>JAUNPT010000224.1 GCA_030536565.1 Eubacteriales bacterium
AATTGATTTCTGTTACAGTCGTATTCATAATCTATGGTGTGAAGCTTGTCAGTTATACAATGTTCATCAACAATATATGCCTTGCAGAACTCTGTAAGACTTGAATAGTGGTCACGCAGCTGGGTATTTGTAAAGCTCAGAAGCATAACTGGGTCATTTGGAAGCTGTGGCATGATAAACTCCTTATTATTAAATGTATTTTACAGCTTATATTTTACTCTTTTATTCAGAAGTGTAAATTGTACAAAGTAATGAAAATATTAGAGATTTAAGTGCATTTTATGTAAAATTTTTGCTGATTAGGGTAAAATCGTTGATGATAAAAGGGTAATATAGTAGTATATAAAATATAAAGATAAGCTTAAGGAGAATGTAATGGGAAGATATAATAAGAGAGGACTTATTCTTGCAGTAGATATGGGGAATACTAATATAGTAATTGGCTGCGTTGATGAGGATAATGTGTGTTTTGAGGAGAGAATATCCACAGACCATTCAAAAACGGAAATAGAATATGCGGTGTTATTTAAGACAGTTTTAGAAATTCACAAAATAAATGCCATGGATATTGATGGAGCTATTATTTCATCAGTTGTTCCGCCGCTGATTACTGTAATTAGTGAGGCTTTGTGTAAGGTTACAGGTATTAAACCATTGATTGTGGGGCCGGGATTAAAGAGCGGACTTAATATAATGATGGATCAGCCAAGGCAGATGGGCAGTGATTTAATTGTTGATGCTGTAGCCGCAATAAAAGAGTATGGTGCGCCGCTTATAGTTATAGATATGGGGACTGCCACTACGTTTTCAGTGATTGATGAAAATAAAAATTATATTGGAGGTGCCATCTTGCCAGGAATCAAGGTTTCTATAGAATCATTGGTTGCTAAGGCGGCTATGCTTCAGAGAATAAGCTTTGAAGCACCGAAGCATGTCATTGGCAAGAATACCAATGACTGTATGCAAAGTGGTACCATTTATGGTAATGCAGCGGGGATAGATGGCATGGTTTTGAGAATGAAAGATGAAATGCGTGGACATTACGGCATGACTAAGGAGATTAAAGTAGTTGCGACAGGGGGGCTGGCATCGGTTATTGTCCCTCACTGTAAGACAGATATAATTGTTGACAACGAGCTGCTTTTGAAGGGGCTTAAGATTATTTATGATAAAAATGTGGAATAGACTGGCAGTTCCTGCCGGGGGTATTCTCATGGGAAGAAGGAGCATATGAAGACAGCTATATATACAATGACACATAAAATATTTTCTGTGCCAGAGGATGAAATGTATATACCCTTACAGGTTGGAGCAGCAGTAAATGAAACATTAGGATATACAGGGGATAATACAGGAGATAATATTTCACAATTGATTTGTTATTATTGTGAGCTTACAGGAATGTACTGGGTTTGGAAGAATGTACACGACTGTGATTATGTGGGGATATGTCATTACAGAAGATACCTGCTTGCCAGAAATGGCACAATGTTTACATCATCTGAGATAGAAAATATTATGAAGGATTATGATGTTATTACAACAAAAAGGTTAAGGCTCAATTTCACTTATCATACAGGCTTTGGAAAGAACCATAACATTAATG
>JAUNPT010000225.1 GCA_030536565.1 Eubacteriales bacterium
ATTATTACCAACCTACCTGTTAATAACAATCCAAGGAGCACCAGAGGTATCTTAAACTCTTCTCAGATGTACCCTCAATAAGTACATCTAGTTAATTTTATAGTTTTCCATTGTTTACTAACTTTATCTGGCACTGCTTCGTGACTCCCAGCACCCATTGGATATTTTGCTTCATAACTTTGTTCATAAATTTCTATTAAACGATAACCTCCTCTCGCCATGTATGCTACTAACTTGTTCTGATAAATACACCATGCCCCAGCTGACATACGTTGTGGAATTTGTCCGCTAATTCCTAAAACTTTTCCATTTACATAAGTATACAAATGAATGGGATATCCATCATACGGTGTGTATGTTTTAGATGTTCTCCATTTAAAATCAAAATATGATGAATCTGCAATTAGCAATACCGGAGCTTTCTTATACCCTATATTTAGTATCGCATAATAGCGTCCATACATCCTTTGTGATTTCATAAAAGCATTATATGCCTTTTTTGCATTTGTATATTCTGCGTTCGATACCTTCACGTTGACTGTACATACTGCACTCACTCCGTTGGCAGTCGCTGTAATTTTGATGCTTCCTTTTGCACGCGGAGAAATTTTTCCATTGCTTGAAACTGTCGCTATTTTAGTATTGCTTGACTTCCAGCGGATTTTCTTGGACGGACCATAAACGTACGCTGTTAACTGAGTATTTTTCGACGACCCGAGAGTAACCGTTATCTTTGATTGTTTTAACCGAATGGTTGGATTCTTTACGGTAACGACACAGGTCTTAGTGATACCTCCGGCAGTAGCTCTGATTTTCACCGTGCCCGCACTTTTACCTGTCACCTTTCCACCGCTGCTCACAACAGCAATACCTTTATTATCACTGCTCCACTTTACTTTTCCACTTATATTTTTTATAGTTGCCTTTAACTGAATTGATGAATTCTTATAGAGTGTTGCTTCTTTTTTATTCAGCGAAATTGCCGGAATGTTTCCAACGGGATCCGATACCTGCTCTTTTTTAATCGGATATCTCTTTTTATAAAGATCTGCATACTTGTTCATTGTTTCCAATAGTTTCTTCCTTGTACTTATCTGAGACTGAGCCAGATTCTGCAAATCTTTTGCTGTTTTGATATTTTCCTTACGAAATATGTGATTAAACAAATCTTTAACTGTACCACCGCTAAGATACTGACTTAACCATTTATTTGCATATGTATTTCCAAACATCTGAAACTGTACATAGCCTTCAAAGCACTCCTTAAATATTCTTGCATTGGAAGCTTATTTATATCCAGAATATGTCTCCCTTGCATTCATCATTCCCATTGCCATATAACAGTCTACATTATAAAACACCGCCAGTTTCAAATTATTAGAAGCGCTATTCGATGTATCAAAACACATATCTAGGGAACTCACTCCCAGATCAATTCCCTTTAACACTGGATTTATTTCAAGAAGTTTTTCCCAGCCTTTATCAAGTAATTTATTCCATAAATAATCCAGACTTCTGTTCTGGACATAATCCAATTTTGTCCCATCTATCGCTTTAATAATATCATCAACTGCTTTTTTATAATCCCTATTATCTTTAG
>JAUNPT010000071.1 GCA_030536565.1 Eubacteriales bacterium
GGGAGGCAGACAATGAAATTATTTAGAAGGCTGTTTGCCGAGAAAATACTTAAGTTCCATGAGGGGACTAATAAGGTGTTCAGAACATTGATGAATATTCCGATTATAAAAGATTATCTTAACAAAGATATTTTTGATAAGGAACAGTCGGGCTTAAGAACCGCATTCGGTGTACTGGGACAGATTTGCGTTATATTGTGGGAGTTTGCCAGAAAATACATCTATGCAATTATATTTATGTATCTTCCGTTCAGGATTATAAGCCGTTTTTGTCCATTAGTAGCTTCGCATCAGGAGCTGGCAATGGTATATATGTTTGTTATGCTTTCAACTATATGCGGAAGTCTTGCGAATAATACACTGCTTGCAATGGGAGACAGGGATTATCTTATGATTAAGGTTATGATGATAAGTCCGTACATGAATTTTCTGGGTAAACTAATATATAAAATCGCCACAGATTTCATATATTTTACAATTATTTTGTGTATATTAGATGTATCAGTATATCATAGCATCATGCTGGGGCTTGTCACTGCGTGTGCCCGTCCAATAGGAGAAATGTTTGCGATAATTTCCTATGACAGGAAAAAAACAGTATATGAAAGACGCAATACATATAACGGGGCAATAATGGCTGCAAGCGTATTGCTTGCATATGGACTGCCAATTCTGACAAGAAGGATATCCGCTGCGTGGATGGCAGTGGTACATCCATCATTTGTTATGGTTATGTTCCTTTTGGGGGCTGGTGCAATGTATTATTTATGGTGGTATAAAAGCTATAAAGATATTATAAGGGAAGCGATGCATATGAAGCGGGAAAATTAGCAGGAGGGAAGAATATCTGCGTGTTTTAGGTTCCGCATCTTTTCGGCAGGTCGTTTGGAAATGAGGATTAGTATGGCAAAAAAAAGCAAAAATGCACATGCAAAGTTAATAATTGGAAGAATTTTGCTTGGATTGGTTTGTGCAGGACTGATCTTTGTATATTATTGGTCGTGGTATGTAAAGAAGCAGCAGGATAAGTTAGAATTAAATTCCAGATACACATTTACAGTGACAATTGATGGTGCCGGAAATGTGATAGATTCAGAGAATGGAAAAACAGCGGTGTCCTCCCAAGAGGCTTCAATTGAAAAAATTAGTGTTGATAAGGTTGCAGATATCTGGCTTGATGAATTTTTAAACCAGTTTACACAGAAGTATGTGCCAAGGGCAAAAGCATTAAAATCAGTTGAGAAGAAACCGGCAGCTGTTTTAGATTCTGATACTAATACAGTTTTGGTCAGCTTTTCAGCTGTATTGAAGAACTCGGAGTCAGAATTTTTTTCATCATGGGACGGAATTATAAATGAAGAACGCTTTCAATGTGAGTGGGTCATTACATATGAGCTTGAAAATCATTTTGACAATACAGCGACAATTCATGTGGCGCAGATACTTAGCTCGGAAGCTTATGGAATTTCCATGTATAACCAGAGCCTTAACCAGAACAGTGGCGGAAATGTAGAAGTCACCTCCAATGCGGCCCAGTCCTTAGCTGCATATGAAATCAAAAATAATACATTATATGTCACATATGATGGGGAAAAAATGATTACTGTTCCAATAGACTGCAATAATCTTCCAATGGCTGCGAGCAGTACGTCTGGCGAATCCGGAGGCTTAGGAACGACAGTCAGTGATACAGAGTTAAAGGCTGGAAGTTATCAGATTTCTACAAGTATGACAGCATTTTTATATGGAGGGGCAACTGTTAATGGAAAGAAGATTCCGTTAACGCTGTGTTATTCTAATGATAAAGGGATTAATTGGATAACATGCGAGATAGATAAGCTGTATACAGCCGACTATTTTTATGTGAAGTTTCTTGATGATAAAAATGGAGTCATTGTCTGCGGCTATGATCGTAATGAAAATGTTTCAGAGGCTTCAAAAATATATATGACAAAAGATGGCGGAGAAACATGGAACCAGACAGGAAGCGGGCCTGCTACTAATATAATAAAAGGTGTTATATTTATTGATGAGAATATAGGATATTTCTGTTATAATTATGTAGAAGGAATGGACAGTAATTTGTATGTTACAAGAGATGCCGGACAGACATTTTCTAAGGTGGTAATGGAGCCGCAGGAGCTGGACAGCACTGCTGCTAATGCATCAACAGAGGCTGCTGTAACAGGCTCGGTTAAACCTGAAGATGGAGGGACAGAGACTAAGCTGGAGTGGGGAGATGTTTATAAGGAGGCCATGGTGCCGATTTATGATGACAATGGAATACTTACTATTTATCTGACTCAGGGAAGCAATGGTGTATATAACAGTGGTAAGACAGCTGCAAGATACCAGTCGGCGGATAAGGGACTTACCTGGAAATATATAGGTCAGCTTGAGATTACATCAGAGAAAAAATAGACATATTTAATGATTATGTACAAGCTATGTATTTTTATGCATTATCAGGATTTCTTTCTTGAAATATGAAGAATTATATGATAGAATTGATTAAATTTGAGAGAAAAAAGACATTTTTGTGTCTTTTTTTTTGCGCAAAACTACGAGCCGTGCGCCTTGGTGCAAGAACTAGGACGCGTCAAAAGCTCCGAAGGAGCTCTTGTAAGCGGCATAGTTCTTGCACCAAGACATGGGGCGACAGCCCCGACCGACAGAGCGAAGCTCTGGAGGTGCGCACGGTAAAAGTGGTGGGAGCCACGACAGAGCGCAGCTCGCACGGCGGAGTGGCTCATAACAAATAAAAAGAATACGAAAGGAAACAGGTGACATTCATGAAAGCATTTTTAATTCTTGAAGATGGAACGACATTTACTGGAACGAGTATAGGTTCTACCCGCGAAATAATTAGTGAAATAGTCTTCAATACCTCAATGACAGGATATTTGGAGGTACTTACTGATCCTTCTTATGCAGGACAGGCAGTCACAATGACTTACCCTTTAATTGGAAACTACGGCGTATGTTACAAAGATATGGAGTCTTTGAAGGCATGGCCAGATGGTTATATTGTCAGAGAACTTTCCAGAATGTCAAGTAACTTCAGAGATGAGGCTCCTATCCAGAAATTCCTTATAGATAATGATATCCCGGGCATCAGCGGTGTTGATACAAGGGCATTAACAAAAATCCTTCGTGAGAAGGGAACAATGAACGGAATGATTACAACTACTGAGTATTCAGATTTAAGTGAAATCCTTCCTAAAATTAAAGCATATTCAGTACAGGGAGTAGTCAAGAAGGTTTCCTGTAAAGAAAAATATACATTAGAGGGCAGCGGGCCTAAGGTTGCTTTAATGGATTTTGGTGCAAAGAAAAATATTGCACGTTCACTTAATGAGAGAGGCTGTCAGGTTACAGTATATCCAGCACTTACATCAGCGGAAGAAATCCTGGCATCTAATCCAGATGGGATTATGCTGTCAAATGGCCCTGGAGATCCAAAGGAATGTGTAGAAATAATTGAGGAAATCAAAAAGCTATACGCAAGCAATGTCCCAATTTTTGCAATTTGTCTTGGACATCAGCTTATGGCGCTTGCTACGGGGGCTGATACTCATAAGCTTAAGTATGGACATAGAGGTGCAAACCACCCTGTAAAGGATTTAGAGACAGGAAAGGTATACATTTCATCACAAAATCATGGCTATGTTGTGGACGAAACAACATTAGATTCAAAGGTTGCTAAGCCGGCATTTGAAAATGTAAATGACAAGACGAATGAAGGCCTTGCTTATGTTGGCAAAAACATTTTTACTGTACAGTTCCATCCAGAGGCTTGTGCAGGCCCACAGGATACAGCGTACTTATTTGACAGATTTTTAAGAATGATGAAGGAGGCGTAAGAATGGCAAAGGATCCAAGTATAAAGAAGGTTTTAGTAATTGGCTCAGGTCCAATTATCATCGGACAGGCTGCTGAGTTTGACTATGCTGGTACACAGGCGTGCCGTTCTTTAAAGGAAGAAGGCATTGAAGTAGTACTTATCAATTCTAACCCTGCTACAATTATGACAGATAAGGACGTAGCAGATCAGGTATATATTGAGCCATTGACGGTTAAGGCTCTTGAGCAGATTATTATTAAGGAAAAGCCGGACAGTATCTTACCAACACTTGGCGGACAGGCTGGACTTAACCTTGCTATGGAAATCGCAGAAACAGATTTCTTAGAGAAACATAATGTAAAGCTTATTGGTACAACTGCTCTTACAATTAAGAAGGCAGAAGACCGTCTTATGTTTAAGGAAACAATGGAAAAGATTGGCGAGCCATGTGCAGCATCATTGGTTGTAAATGATATCGAGAGTGGTGAAGCATTTGCCAACAAGATTGGTTATCCAGTAGTACTTCGTCCTGCTTATACATTAGGCGGTTCAGGCGGAGGTATTGCCCACAATGTTGAGGAGCTTAGAGAAATTCTTGCAAATGGACTTCGTCTTTCAAGAGTAGGAGAAGTTTTAGTTGAGCGTTGTATCGCAGGCTGGAAGGAAATCGAATATGAGGTAATGAGAGACAGCAACGGAACATGTATCACAGTATGTAACATGGAAAATATTGACCCAGTTGGTGTACATACAGGTGATAGTATCGTAGTTGCTCCATCACAGACTCTTTCAGATAAAGAATATCAGATGCTTAGAACATCTGCTCTTAATATTATTGATGAATTAGGAATTACAGGTGGATGTAACGTACAGTACGCACTCCATCCAGAAAGCTTCGAGTACTGTGTAATCGAAGTAAATCCTCGTGTAAGCCGTTCTTCAGCCCTGGCTTCTAAGGCAACAGGTTACCCAATTGCTAAGGTTGCAGCTAAGATTGCATTAGGCTATACATTAGATGAAATCAAAAATGCTATTACAGGCAAGACATATGCCAGCTTTGAGCCAGCTCTTGACTACTGTGTAGTTAAGATGCCAAGACTTCCATTTGATAAGTTTATCTCTGCAAAGAGAACACTTACAACTCAGATGAAGGCAACTGGTGAGGTTATGAGTATCGCTAACAACTTTGAAGGCGGACTTATGAAGGCAATCCGTTCACTGGAGCAGCATGTTGACAGTCTTATGTCATACGATTTCACTGCACTTTCAGACGAAGAACTTCTTGAAGAGCTCACTGTTGTAGATGACAGAAGAATCTGGAAGATAGCAGAAGGCTTAAGAAGAAACATTTCACCAGAGAAAATGCATGAAATCACTAAGATTGACCTCTGGTTCATCGACAAGCTTCAGATTATTGTTGAGATGGAAGCTGCATTAAAGAAGGGACCATTAACAGAGGAACTTCTTGCAGAAGCTAAGAGAATTGAATTCCCTGATAATGTTATCGGTGATTTAACAGGACATACAGAAAAAGAAATCAAGGAATTAAGAAATAAATATGGAATCCATGCTGCATTTAAGATGGTAGATACATGTGCGGCTGAGTTTTCAGCTACAACACCTTACTACTATTCAGTATATGGCAGTGAAAATGAAGCAATCGAAACAAAGGATAAGAAAAAGGTTCTTGTATTAGGCTCAGGTCCAATAAGAATCGGTCAGGGTATCGAGTTCGACTTCTGTTCAGTACATTGTACATGGGCATTTGAGAAGGCAGGATACGAGACAATTATTATTAATAACAATCCTGAAACAGTTTCAACTGACTTCGATATTGCTGACAAGCTTTACTTCGAGCCATTAACAGCAGAAGATGTTGAAAGCATTGTAGAATTTGAAAAGCCAGACGGAGCAGTAGTTCAGTTCGGTGGACAGACAGCAATCAAGCTTACAGAAGCTCTTATGAAGATGGGAGTGCCAATTCTTGGTACAAAGGCAGAAGATGTAGACGCTGCTGAGGATAGAGAATTATTTGATAAGATTCTTGAAGAATGTGAAATCCCAAGAGCTAAGGGTGATACTGTATATACAGTAGAGGAGGCCCTTGAAGTTGCAAACAGACTTGGATATCCAGTACTTGTAAGACCATCTTATGTACTTGGCGGTCAGGGTATGCAGATTGCGGTTTCAGATGAAGATGTTGTTGAATTTATGGGTATAATCAACAGAATTAAGCAGGATCATCCAATCCTTGTAGATAAGTACCTTATGGGTAAGGAAATCGAAGTCGATGCAGTATGTGATGGAGAAGACATTTTAATCCCTGGTATTATGGAGCATATTGAAAGAGCTGGTATCCACTCAGGAGATAGTATTTCGGTATATCCTGCTAAGTCACTTACACCAAGAATTACAGAAATGATTGCTGAATATACAAGAAGACTTGCAAGAGCACTTCATGTAAAGGGTATGATTAACATTCAGTTTATCGTATACAATGACCAGGTTTATGTAATTGAGGTTAACCCTCGTTCAAGCCGTACAGTACCATATATCAGCAAGGTTACAGGTATTCCAATTGTCCAGCTTGCTACTAAGGTAATTACAGGAAGCACAATTAAGGAGTTAGGCTATGAGCCGGGACTTCAGCCAGCAGCAGATTACTATGCAATTAAGATGCCAGTATTCTCATTTGAAAAAATCAGAGGCGCAGATATCAGCTTAGGACCAGAAATGAAGTCAACAGGTGAGTGTCTTGGTATCTCAGCTGACTTCGATGAAGCGTTATTCAAGGCATTCCAGGGTGCTGGAATCAACCTTCCAAAGCATAAGCAGATTATAATGACACTTTCTGATGCAGACAAGGAAGATGGTGTAGACATCGCCCAGAGATTCGAAGCACTTGGATACAAAATCTATGCATCAAGAGGAACTGCTAAGGTTCTTAAGGAGCATGGTGTTAATGCAATTCAGGTTAATAAAATCGGACAGGAAGCACCAACACTTCTGGATTTAATCTTAGAGCACAAGATTGACCTTGTAATAGATACTCCAGAGAATGGTGTCGAAAGGGCAAGAGATGGTTTTTTAATCAGACGTTATGCTATAGAAACTGGCGTACACTGCTTAACAAGCTTAGATACAGCGCATGCTCTTATATCCAGTTTAGAACATGCATTTAACAACAAGGAATTATCAATAATTGATATAGCTAAGATTGACAACAGAGGATAGCTACAAGCCGACCTCAAAGGAAAGAAAAAATACTCGTAAAAGAATTATGCTCGCATAAATTCTTTTACGAGTATTTTTTCTTTTATTTGTGAGTGGCGACAGCCACAGCTTCTAGAAATTCGTGTTCGAATTTCTAGAAGAGAGGTCGGCGTAAGTGAAGGCCGGCGTAAGTGAAATGGCGCCACAACATCAGCGATGCCAGCTACGCTGGCGAGCACTACAGGTACACTATGGAACAGAACAAAATCTGGCTTTTCACATTCTTCATAATAATTCAGCTAATTTTCACAAAGAATTCACTAACATATGATAGCTGCAATTATTCTTCTTTTGTAAACTGAAATGGCAATATGGAAAGAATACAGTTTTAAAAGGAGAATATTGATGCGAAAATCATTTATTAAGAAAGCGCTTGTCACTGCACTGCTTGCAAGTATGGTAACTACAACAATACCAATGACTACTTTTAGAGCACAAGTTTTTGCAGAAGAAACAGTAAATGCAGAGGATGCTGCCAATACAGTTGGAGTATCTAAGGGAGGCACATACAAACCTGACAGTCTGACACTTCAGCCAGGTGAAACAACAAGCTCAATAAATCTTAACTGGTATGCACCAGAAGGAACAACATCTGCAATTGTAGATTTTGGTGGAAAGCAGTATACAGCAACACCTGGGGAGCTTACAACACCTACAGTAGTTAATACAGATAAATATACAGATACAGGAAAGAAAACCTGCAAGCTTACAATATCTGATTTACAGCCAGAGACAGCCTATGTGTACCAGATATCTAATGATGGCGGGGCTACATGGTCAAAGTCATATATATATACAACACCAGCAAGTGATGAATTTACATTTGGATTTACAAGTGACCCACAGATTAAGGCAAGTGGAGAGTCTAATAGCAATGGCTGGAATCCTAGTGATGGAACTAATCAGACAGGTTGGGCTAAGATGGTGGAAAAGCTTTCAGAAGAAAATGTAAGTCTTATCGTTTCAGCAGGCGACCAGGTAGAAGACCAGAGCTGGGGAAAATCAAGCGAGTATGAAGCATTTTTTGCCCCAGACGAAATGGGAAGCATCGCTTATGCGCCGGCAGTCGGAAATCATGACCGTCATTACATGTTTGAAGATCATTTCAATCTTCCTAATGAAATGACAATATCAGGAGAGACTGCACAGCTTACACCAGTGTTCACAACATTTAGAGGACAGAACAGTGGAACAAGCCAGAGCCATGGAAACTACATTCAGGCAACAGAAAGTGAAATAAGTAATAACTCTAATTCTAATGGCGTTACACCGAATGCAGATGGACAGTACGATTTTACAGAGCGTAGAGAAATGGAGACAAAGGGTAACTACTACTATCTCTACAACAATGTATTATTTGTAACATTAAATACAGGTGCATACCCAGGTGGAAATGATTCTCTTGAGGGAGAAAATGTCGATAACATAAGCTCAAAGAAAGACAATTCTGAGGCAGAGGCAATTGTTAAGAACTTCAAGACAACACTTACAGCTGCAACTACAGAATATTCTGGCAAATATAACTGGATAGTTGTTACACATCATAAGTCAACACAGACAGTTGCAAAGCATGTAGCGGATTCAGATATTGAAAATTATGTTGATGCAGGCTTTGAAAAGCTTATGGATGAGTTTGATGTAGATTTCGTTCTTGGCGGACATGACCATGTATATTCAAGAAGCTATGTTTTAAAGGACGACAAAAGAAACAGCGAGAATCTTGATACATTTAACGATGTAGACGGAACAATCTATATTACAGGAAACTGCTGCTCAGATATGCAGTACTACACACCATTTGAAAAGGTAGATAAGGCAAATAATGCAGATTATCCTATATTAGCAGATGGTTCAACAGGTTCAGAGAATTATATGAAAGGCAAGCTTCCAATAGGAAACCTTACATATAATCAGGAATTCAGCCCAAGCTATGCAATCTTTAACGTTACAGCAGATACAATTTCTGTAAATGTATACAATCTTTCAGGGGACAGCGAAAAACCAGACAGCAAAGAAATTGATTCATTTACAGTAACAAAAAATGTTAATACTGGTGCAAAGACAGAGGCTTATGACAATGCAACAGCAGCATTACAGATGACAGAGACAGCCCGCTTCAATTCAGGCATGACAAATGCAGATGGCGGTGTTATGGAAATTGTTGACTACAATACAGCTACAGGCTGGGCATATGCAATTAACGGACAGTCAGGAAATCTGACAGCAATAACAATTAAGGATATTGAGGAATCAACAGATATTGATTTGCTTGACGGAAAAAATATTGATATTAAATCGATTATCGAAAAAGAAGTGTCAGGCTTTAAATATGGTGATATGACATCTGTTGCAGTGTCACCTGACAACAAGACAATAGCCGTTGCAATTCAGGCAGAGAATTATGCGGCAAATGGACGTGTTGCAGTATTTGAGTGTAATACAGACGGAACACTTACATTTACAAAGTCAGTGGAGGTTGGAGTTCAGCCAGATATGGTTACATACACACCTAACGACGCTATGATTCTTACAGCTAACGAAGGTGAACCAAGACTTGGATACACAGACGGTACAGTGGACCCTGCAGGAAGTGTCTCGATTATTAAGACATCAGACCTTTCAGTAAATACAATAGACTTTGAAGCATTTGATGAAAAGAGAACTGAATTAGTAAATGCTGGAATAGTAATTAAGAAAGATACTAACCCATCAGTTGACTTGGAGCCAGAGTACATTGCGGCTACAGACACAAAGGCTTACATTACTCTTCAGGAGGCAAATGCAGTAGCAGTTCTTGATTTAACAAAGGCAGAATACTCAGGAATCTATTCAGCAGGCTTTGAGGATTATTCAACAACAGCTATTGATATTGACAAGAAGGATGAAAAGTATGTGGCAAAGACATACGCTTCACTTATGGGAATTCGTATGCCAGACAGTATTACTGCGTACACAGTAGACGGACAGGATTATATAGTTACAGCTAACGAAGGTGACAGCAGAGACTGGGACGGATACCTTAATGAGCTTGAAGTTAATTTCGGTAAGGGAAAGGCTTCACCTACTGGTGCAATTACAGCAGAAAACAGTGGATTAACAGGTAAGGTTGTATTCTTTGATTCGTCAGATTATGAAGGACTTTCATCAGAAAAGGATTACCTTTTTGGTGGACGCTCATTTACAGTATACAAGGTAACAGATAATGGAATTGAGGAAGTGTACACAAGCGCTAACGAATTAGAGACAAAGACAGCAGCACTTATTCCAGATAACTTTAACTGCTCTAACGATGACAAGACAATTGACGACCGTTCAGGTAAAAAGGGCGTTGAAGCTGAGTCCGTAACATTAGGTACTGTTGGAGAAAAGACATATGCATTTGTTGGGCTTGAAAGAATCGGAGGCATTATGGTTTATGATATTAGCGACCCTGCAAATGTGTCATATGTAAATTATATAAATTCAAGAGATTTCTCAGAGGATATTGCAGGAGATGTATCGCCAGAAGGTTTGTGTTTTGTTTCTGCAAGCGAAAGCAAAACTGGCAAGCCAATGCTTTTAGCAGCATGTGAGGTTTCAGGAACAGTTGCAGTGTACGATATTACAGAGGTTACTAAGGAAGATGATAAGCCATCAGTAAATCCAGACGATAAGCCAGAAGAAATACCGGATGAACAGGAAAATGCATCATCAGAAACAGTTACAGATAAGGTAGATACAGATGATAGTGCGCCAGTGGCCATGATGATTCTTATTGCATTACTTTCTGCAGGAGCATTGGCAGTATCTGTAAATGGAAAATTAAAGAAAAAAGAAGACTAAATATATTTGGTGAAATATTAGAGGACTGCCGCTTTAACGAATTGACACATTCGTGAAGCGACAGTTCTTATTTTCTGCCGCTGTAAATCATACACTTCCTGTATATCATGAAATTATGGTGAATTAATTTCTTTTTTGATAATTTTACATAAAATTAACTCAAAAATTCTGAAACTAAGTTAAAATAAACATAGAACAGTTTAAAAAATTTCGTTTAAATGATTAAAGGGAAGGGTATGTGTATGGAGAAGAAAGTAAAAGTCATG
>JAUNPT010000072.1 GCA_030536565.1 Eubacteriales bacterium
ATCCACCTTAATTCTGACTGCAAATATGTCATATATCTGGTCAAGTGTCTTATTTTGGTTAACCATTTTTCTATAAATGGAGAAGAAATGCTTTACACGTCCATCAATCTCTGCTTCAATCCCGGCATTTCTTATATGCATTCCAACTTCGTTGATTATGCTTTTAATAAAGGCCTCCCTGCCCGGTCTGTTTAAATCCACCTGCTCTACAAGGCTGTTATACACATCAGGCATAAGATATTTCATTGATAGATCATCAAGTTCAACTTTAATCTTGGAAATACCGAGACGATGTGCAATTGGCGCATAAATCTCCATTGTCTCACGGGACTTTTCTCTCTGCTTAACTGGAGACTGGTACTGCATTGTTCTCATATTATGAAGTCTGTCCGCAAGCTTAATTAAGATTACCCTTATATCCTTTGCCATGGCAAGAAACATCTTCCTAAGATTCTCTGCCTGGATTTCTATCTTGTCATGCTCGTAGCTTAACTGTGTCAGCTTTGTAACTCCATCTACAAGAAGTGATACTTCAGCTCCAAATTCTCTTGTGACGTCCTCACTTGTCATAACAGTATCTTCTACAACGTCATGTAGTAATCCTGCAACAATAGATTCCTTGTCAAGCTCTAATTCAGCCAGTATGATTGCAACACAAAGAGGGTGAATTATATATGGTTCACCCGATTTACGTTTCTGGTCTTTGTGTGCCTCTTTGGCAATTCTATATGCTTTCTCCACATCGGAAATATCTGATGACGGATGGTACTTTTTTATTTCATTAATTAAATCTTCATAAAGCACTTCAGGACTGGTAAAATCAGCTGGAGTGTCAATAGGTCGCGCGGTTTTATCGGTCTTTGTGTTTGTTTCATTTTGCAGTACGATGTTTTCTGGCATATTGTCCTCCATCCTCTCATATGTTTGGATAGTTCATTATACATTTCTTTCTGCAAAAACACAAGTTATTACACCTGTGCATATGTTTTTTCCATAAATTCCCGCGTAGCTATAGCATTTTCCGGAACTGTATTCTCCAATGTGCAGTGAACATATGGCTTATGCTCCTTAATTTTCTTTAACAGCAATGGATAATTAAGGCTTCCTGTGCCTGCCGCAATTGATTTAAGCTCATCACCATCTACAACGTAGTCCTTACAGTGTACAACAGCAATGTCCCTGCCAAGAATATCAAATGCTTTATTAATAATCTCATCCTGCTGCGGCAGATTTTCTACGCACAAAAGATTTACAGGGTCGAAAATTATCTGAAGGTTAGGAGAATCAATGGCATCTAGAACCTTTCTTGCCCTTTCCACTGTGCATACAATATGCTTCCATACTGGTTCAATAGCCATAATCACACCAAACTGTTCCGCATATTTTACAATTGGTCTTAAATTCTCAATAAATGCTTCAAGAGCTTCCTCACTGTGATTAGCCGGCTCATATTTGTACTCCTCATTTACAGCGCCTGTCTCTGTTCCAACAACACCGCAGCCAAGTATACTTGCAAAACGAATATGTGCCATGTATTTCTCAACAATTTTTTTGTGCTGCTCTGGATTAGGATTACAAAGGTTTAAGTAACAGCCCAGCACTGCAATATCAACTTTATTTTCTGCACACAGCTCTTTAATATACATTGCCAGTCCGGGTGTCATTGTCTCAACCTCCGGTTTAAATTCCTTAATAGATTTTGACAATGCAATATGCATACAATGAAATCCCTGTGCGTGTATATTAGGAATCAACTCCTCAAGTGGTGCATATTTAACGTCATGTGCTCTGATACCAATTCTCATAATTTTATTCTCCTCATATAAATTATCTATTGCAGCCGGAAAGCCTGCTCAGGCTCATTATATCATATTTTCTTCAGATAGTGCTTTATAATATGTGATTAATGGTATAAAGCTTTGTGCAAAGCCCTTTGTACTTGGTCCGGCGCATATTACTGCATCATCTATTATCTGCTTGCTGCCCACTGCCCCGGATACCTTCTCCTCTATTGCCTTATAGAAGGTTTTAAGCCCCGGCTTTAAATATCCGGCATCGCCTGTAAGCTCATAAGCAATTGTAAGAGCCTCCAGAAGCAGTGTATTATTTCCAAGTCTCTGCAGGCTTGGCAGTTCCTTATAATAAAACAGTCCGTTATCCAGCAGACAATTTTCAATAATATCATCTACAGCACGAATAATCATTTCTTTTATTTCAGGACTTGGAAATACTCTGTAATATCTCATAACTGAACCGATTGCAACAGATATCATAAAGCCAACCCTGATAGCTGTATTATCTGTATATGGGGCCAGCCAGTTTCCATACTGTTCCTCCCAGACCTTAAAGCTGTTAATTATCCATTCACATTTTTTTGTCCACTTTGTATCATTAGTTTCAACATATAGAGCCGTAAGCGTTCTTAATGCCCAGCCTGTCTCACGCGCATTGGCTTCACCGGCAACTGCATACATTGGTGTATCAAGCAGTCTGAGTACATTTTCCCCGATTCCAACAGCTGTTTCATATGCCCTCTCATCTCCTGAAAAATGATAATAATCTAAAAGGCCCTCTACCCATTCATGTGAGCATACCATTATACCATTCTTACAGTGTCCGGCCGTATGCTCCCACTGTCCTCCAATACGCAGTGGGTCATTGCTGTAATGACATACATCTGAATCCATCCAGTGGGCTGCAGACACAAACAGGTAATCCAGAAATCTTCTGATACCAGTTCTTGCATATTCTAATGCACATGAATGCGGAAAATCATATTCATTATTGGAGAATACCGGCTTTCCATTGCCGCGTCCCTGCTTTGTATAGCCTTCGTCAATTGAATCTCCCCAGTTTAACATTCCATATACTCTTGTGTGTCCGTCACATTTTCCAATCAAAGCCATCTCAACGTCATCATTCAGCTTATCTGGAAATACGTCCAGCATAACACCCGCTTCTTTAAAAACCTTTGGTGAAATACTTGGTCTGTCCGGCATCTGATATATGAGGCTTCTGTTATCAATCTCCCAAATCGGTTCTTCCGGCTTATGAAAATGAAGAAGCATTTTCTGTTCCCTTGCCATACCCGGCTGCATAACTATTTTATTAACATTTTCAGGAACAAGCATAACCGCAATTCCCGCTTTTTCTGATTTTACAGCCTTAGGATAATTCTGCTGTGCCTGAAATACCGTTATGCACAGGCCATCTTCAGAATCTGTTCTATCCGCCATAAATGTGCCATAAAGAACCTCTGCGAACTGTTCATTAGCCTCTTTCTCCAAATATCTATCATCAATTACCTTATTAACCCTCTCTCCATTTTTCCCAATATAAAAATCAGTTTTATAGTTGGAGCTTCCCACAAATGTACGCACATTTTCAACTGGAGCTTTTCTTTCAATATCCTCCAGCTCCCTTGTTCCATTAGTGTGAAATACCGGGCCCTCACAATTGCTGTTATCCGTAAGAATATCACCACAGCCTGTAGAATCTGCCTGTGCCCTGAAATCCATAGGAGTTAATTCATCTGAAACCGGTTCTCCCTTCTGTGCATTAACATAAAATACAAGTGATGCAACATGAAGTTCACAAGAAGATGAATTAATGATTCTATATGAAACCTCAACATATGGTTTTCCAACATATGCTGTAACCCTCACCTCAAAATCATATTTATTTTCTGATGCTTCAGATATATTGCTTCCCTTTGCTGCAAGTATTGCACATACAGGACCGCTCTCTATCACTCTCCACGAATCAATCCTGCACTCATATGTATTTCCATTTCCATCTTTTAAATATGGACCCGAAAAATCATCCTGCGTATATATCCGTCTTCCATCATCTAGCATCTGGAAAATATGCTCACTATTATCCTTGACTGCAAATTCCATGCCCCTGCAGTTTACGAAATATCCACTATCTGTCTTTTCAACAACAATTCCATCTTCATCATTGATTTTTTCCGAATGTCCGTCAAACTGCAGCACAGTTCCCTTATTAGCCGGAAGGTCTGCAAGAAATCTAACAAAAAGATACCGTATACTTCCATCATCATACGTAGATGTTACCTTAGGCTGTACCATTGCAGCCCTTCCATTCTGTAAAACTGACACCTTACTGCAGTCCTTAAGCTCTCCCTTTTTAAATGGAATTGCAACACTGCAGCACTCCTGTACTCTTTCATACCGATATAATTTGTCAAAATAAATATCTATCATAGCTTATTACCTCACATATTTTTCCTTAATCTGATAATTTAATTATATCATATACATTTTTCAAAACTACAGATTTTAGTTCTAATTTTCTGTAATTCACACTATTTTTTTACGTTTACGTAACATTTTTACTTTATTTTTACTTTGTGCAATTTTTGATTTATTTGTCTTTGTATTTTTGTTATAATAATTCCATTGGCAGGAAAGGAGGCCCATATAATGAATTATGCAGAAATCAAATATAACGACATAGCCAATGGTCCCGGAGTAAGAACCTCTCTTTTTGTAAGTGGCTGTACACACCATTGTAAAGGCTGTTTCAATGAAATCGCATGGGACTTCAATTATGGCAGACCATTCACCTGTAACACCATTAAAAGCATAGCAGACTCCATGAAGCCTGACTACGTCTCAGGTTTAACCCTGCTTGGAGGAGAACCTTTTGAGCACAGCAATCAGATAGGCCTGCTTCCACTTCTTAGGGAAATAAAAAAGACTTATCCCTCTAAAGATATCTGGTGTTTTTCAGGTTACTTATTCGACGATGACATTCTTAACAATATGTGCCAGAAATGGCCGGAAACTAAAGAAATGTTATCTTACATTGACGTATTGGTTGATGGAAAATTTGTCGAGGAACTAAGGAACTTAAACCTTAAATTTAAAGGCTCTGAAAACCAGCGCACCATTCTTGTTAAGGAATCATTAGCAGAAAACAGGATTGTTCTGCTTTATGACAATTAATTATACTATAGAAAGACGAGGATTTATTTATGACTCAATTAATGAATATTAAAAAGCTGCTGCCACAGGCAGTTATCCCGGCATATGGCTCTGAATATGCTGCCGGGGCAGACCTGTATGCCTGCCTTGATGCTGATATTACCATCTCTGCAGGAACCACTGAATTTATTCATACTGGAATTGCAATGGAAATTCCTGCAGGACTTGTAGGGCTTGTATATGCACGCAGCGGCATGGCATGCAAAAAAGGACTTGCCCCTGCTAACAAGGTAGGCGTTATCGACCCTGACTACCGTGGAGAAATTATGGTAGCTCTCCATAACCACTCAAGCCAGCCTGTCACAATAAGCAACGGTGAAAGAATTGCACAGTTTGTTCTGACGCCATATGTCACTGCCAGCTTCAACGAGGTTGATAATCTCAATGAAACAGTCCGGGGTGATGGTGGTTTCGGTTCAACTGGCACTCACTGATTTTTGGACTTTTCACTTGTTTTCTGGTATATAAACAAGTTTCATCCACTCCCATAGGTCTGAAAAAACTTCTTCCTTATTTTTCTCATTGTGGAGCTCATGGCGGCAGCCCTCATAAAGCCTCAGCTCCATATCATCAATGTAATGTGTATATATTTCATAAAGCCGCCTTACGTCCCTGCCATAACCACCAACAGGATCTTCAAGCCCAGAGGCCATTATCACAGGAAGATTTTTTGGTATTTTGGCAATATTACTTTTCTTTTTAATAAATCTAATAGTTGACAGAAGCCCTTTGATTCCATTAACTGTAAATGTATAGGAGCATTTTGGATCCGAATTATACATATCGACAGCTGTATCATCTGATGTAATCCAGTCGTTATCTGAACGTGGATTAACAATCCTCTTATTATATGCGCCAAACATAAGATATTTTAAAAATGTGCTTCTATATTCCTCACCCTTAAAAAACCCAACAATATTTGCAGCCACAAGTCCGCCATTAACCATAACTGAAGGCTGATTGCCTGTTCCAAGTATAAGCAGGCCTGTAAGTTCACCGCCATGCTCCATCGCATATCTTCTTGCCATAAATGAACCCATACTGTGTCCCACAAGAAAATATGGCAGACCAGGATATTTTTTCTTCATAATTCTTGTTAAATGATATAAATCATTTACTACTGTGCTGCTTGACTCTTTTTTTGAAAAATATCCCCATTTATCCTTGGAAACAACTGAATCTCCATGGCCCAGGTGGTCATTGCCGGCTACTACAAAACCTTTATCAGCCATATACTCCGCAAGAGCACTGAATCTTTCAATATGGTCAACCATTCCATGTGAAATCTGAAGCACACCCACTGGTTTTTCGTATTTTCCCTCATCAGGATACCACACAAGTACATGGATATCTGTTATTCCATCTGAGGACTTAAAACTTTTTGTTTCCTGTTTAATCATACGCCTTCCTCCCCGTATTATAAGTTTATGCTAAAATCAGTTAACAGCCCCGGCTCCCCATGGACTGCCCCCGGCTTTTCCCTGATAGCTCACATGTCCAATATCTAAAAATGCATCATATCCTACCTTAAGCACGCTGTCTGGTACTGTTAAATCAGTAATATTTTTACAGCCTGCAAAAGCATAGCTTCCTATGCTTTCCAGCCCGTCCGGAAAAGTCACCTCTTTAACAGCCTCATTACAATAAAATGCACCTGATGCAATGTGTTTCACTCCGTCTGGCACTTTGTAGGAGCTGCCAATGTCTCCGGCTTCAACAAGAATATTACCCACAATAATCTCAGAATGCTCCAAAAGCTGCTCTTTTTCCCATTCCGTATTCTTCACTACATTAGTTCCAATCTCCAAAAGCCCATCTGGAAAACTTATCTTCGAAAGATTAGTACAGTTAAGAAACGCATTTTCAGCAATACGTGTAATCCCATCAGATATTATGATTTCAGTCACACATGTATTATCCCTGAACGCTTCTCTGGAAATTCCGCACACTTTCCTGCCATCAATTTCAGACGGAATATCAAGCCGGCTGTCTGTACTGCCTTTTTGAGTAAGTCCGGTAATTGACAATGTACCATCTGCATTTTCCTCATAAGTAAACACCTGTATCTGTGTTTTCTTTCCGCAGCTGGAAAAAAACATAACTGCTGCCAGAAACGCTCCCATTATAATTGCGGCTGATATTTTATATTTAGTAATTAATTTTTTCTTCATATGCCTTTCCTGCTGTTCTGCTGCTTAGACCACATATAACAATATGCCTGCGTTCTGGCGGCAAAATACTGATCCTTCAAAAGTTTTCTTACCTCAGCTCTTGTATACCATGCTGCACTTATCTCCTCAAGAGAAGATGTACTTGGCGAAAAGGTTCCATCTGCCTTTCCAATAATAACCGCATTAGTTTCATTAGAAAAACCAATTGCGCTGTAGCTGTCAAAAAGCTGATCTTCAACAGCTGTCAGATCAAGACCTGTCTCCTCCTTTAATTCTCTTTTTGCTGCCACTGCCGCACTCTCTCCCGCATCAATAAGTCCTGCCGGGAAATTATATATAAACGCACCGACAGCCATTCTAAATTCTCTGTTGAGTAAAATCCTGTCTCCTGTTTTATCCGTCACAATAATGACAACTCCATCTGTCCCGGAATTATTCAGCTGCTTTAAGGTTTTTAAATTCTTGTCCCTGCTGATAATTTCATAATTTTTATCTTGTCCGTCCTCAGTAGTATAGGATATATCATATCTGCTAATGAATTTTCCCTGATGAACCTTGCTGATACCATTAAATCTCATATAATCTCCATTTCTGCAATATATCTTTTTCTTATCCTAAGTCTGTATTTAAGCTCCTGCCTGCATTATCATTCATTTTTTTAATCTTCATAGAATCAATTGCTGTCTTTTCCGCTTTAATAACCGATACTGAATCATCTTCCTTGACGCCAATTCCATATTCTATGGTTACAATCATATCTTCTTTGGAGCACTCCTTTATAACTCTTGTGCTGATTTTATCAAAATATAAAGCTGCTTTACTTTCTTTCGTTTTTTCAAATGCTGCAGCAATATTTCCACCGTCTAATCTGGCAATATACGCCTTTTTGTCCAGTTCTTCCCTTATTATATCCGCGACCTGAACCATAATCCTGTCGCCTGTTTTCCTGCCATAGACACTATTTATTTCTGTAAGCCCATTAATGTCACATACTACAATTGAAAGCGGCCATGTATCAGGACTTGCATACTCTAAAGATTTTTTTATAAAACTATTCTTATTATACATGCCAGTAAGCCCATCATGGGTAATTGAACGCTCCAGCTCCACATATGCTTTCTTCAGGTCAGTAACGTCCTGCATGACAATAATACGTCCCAGACTTCTGTCCCGGTTATCATTCAAAAACACAATCTGGCAGTCATAATCCCTCCCATTTACATTCCATTGGAATTTCCTGTCTTCATCTGGCTTAGGCATCAAAAAATGCTGTTTAAACCAGCTGTATGTCTGTTCCCTGTTATCAAATTCCAGTTCACCAAATAAATCAGACATTGGTTTATTAAAGTCAGCCAGCACATCTTCATAATCAAACAGAACTACCGGAACCTGCATGTGGTCTATAATCATAGCATGAGTGGTATTTAGCATATTTCTTTTTGAATACCAGAATGTGTTCCAATATACTAAAAGCCCAAGCAGTGCATACAACAATATGGATATATCAAACCTAAGGTCAAAACACTTCAAAACAAACAACAGCTTTACAAATACAGTTAGTATCATTGCGCCTATCATATACGTATACCTTCTCCAGTATACATTTGGAATCCTCATGCATTTTAAAGCGTATACACCTATAATAAGCACTGCTGTAAGACAGGCAGAAACAATGTGTATTGTAAACCATGCATTGCCTTCATAACTAAGCACATATACTCCATCTACCATATTCATACTATATTCAACAGCCACTTCACGATAAAATGCATTTGCAATAAATACCGCTGAGTCCACTGCTGCAAGCATTGTGCAGATAACCACCAGCACTGTCGAAAACCTGCTTTTAAGTCTGGTAAATTCAAATGTATAGGCAAGCATTGCCGACAGCATGAAATCCTGTGCCGTCAGCATAATACTTGTTGCAATTGACATTGCCATATATTCATCAGTCATAAAGTTTACAGAATAAGCACTTACACATATAATTCCAAAGAACAATAAAAGCTTTACCTTTCTGCTGATGGGTTCTTTCTCCATGTGTGTCCTTACAAGAGTAAATATCATAACAAGTGCTGCAATTCCGTACAGCATCAAAAACTTTATGCTCATCAGGCATCCTCCTTACTCCCTATGCATTTTAAACGAATCCATATCATAATTTTTCAGATTCTCAAGAACCCCCCTGTCATCTGCCTCACTAATCAATGCATCTCTGTCTTTTCGAAACTGCTGCTCCGCACGGTGTCTGCTTGGCCCTCCAACACAGCCGCCCTCACACATCATGCCTTCTATGAAATCAGCAGACAGCCTGCCAGCCTTCATAAGTGTAAGTATCTTCTTACATTCCGCAGCGCCTGAGCACTTTTCGATTGTATACTTAGATGGGTCTTCTCCCATTTCTTGCATAGATTTAACTACAGCTGCAGTCACTCCACCGCCATTTCCAAATCTCTTGCCATAAACAGATGCCTGCTGTGTATTATTCCCCTCTGGTTCAAGCTTAACACCCTTAGCTCTGAGCATTGCCCTAAACTCACCAACTGTCAGCACATAATCTGCATTTCCCTCCACTGTTTTATCCTGCTTCTCACTTTTCTTTGCAATGCATGGCCCAATAAACACAGTCTTTATACTGGAATCGCCTGCCTTTAACATTCTGGAAACCGCACACATAGGAGATACCGTTGTTGAAATATTAGAAGCTAATTCAGGAAAATGCTTACGTATCATATTAACAAATGCCGGACAGCAGGAGGTTGTCTTTTTTTTGCCTTCCTTTCCTGCCTCAATCCATTCCTCAGCTTCATATGCCGCTGTCATATCACCGCCAAGTCCGACTTCTATCATATCCTCAAAGCCAATTTTTTTACAAGCTGTTCTGATACTATTCATTGATATATCATTTCCAAACTGTCCTTCAATAGCCGGTGCTACCATTGCAATAACTTTCTTTCCAGCAAGAATATCTTTAATTATATCTACAATATCTGCCTTAGAGCCAATTGCTCCAAAAGGACACGCATGAATGCACTGACCGCAATTAATACACTTTTCTTCATCAATAACACAGATTCCATCATCGTCCATAGTAATTGCATCTACCGGGCACGTCTTCTTGCATGGACGAATCAAATCTGCTATTGCATTGTATGGACAGCTCTTTGCACACATACCACATTCCTTACACTTGTCAGGGTCTATGTAGGCTCTGTCCCTCCCCATAGATATAGCGCCAAATTTACAGGACTGCTGACATGCCTTCGCCATGCACTTTCTGCAGTTATCTGTAACAATATAATGGGAGAGAGGGCAGTCAGCACAAGCTGACTCAATAACCTGAATAATATTATCCTCACCACTGTGGCTTGTATCTGTCGGACACTTGCCCTCGGCAAGTCTTACTCTCTGCCTTACTATTTCACGCTCCTTATAGATACAGCATCTAAACTTTGGCTTGGGCCCAGGAATCAGCTGATACGCTATATTATCCTTCTCCTCTTCAAATTTTCCCTCATAAGCAAGCTTCGCCACCTGATACAGCACCTCATGCTTAATCTTTAAAATATTAGCATCGTTTGTAAGCATATGAAACACTCCTCCTTTGACACAACTTTTATATAATTATAACAAATCCTAATTATTTTTTAAAGAAAAAAATCTGTGGCTTATATGGGCATAAAATGCTTCATATAAACCACAGATAATTACATATGGGAACAATTTCCCATAAACATATTTCTTACAGCATTAATTCTGACTGTTGTTACAGCCTCTTTTTTTATCTATAACCACAACTCCTGCAAACAGTGCAGTCACTGCCAAAACAAGCAGCATATACATATACATTCCGTTTACATCACCGCTCTGGACTGTAGTTTTATCATTTTCTCCTGATGCATCTTTGTCTGCTGAAGGATTTGATGGCTGTTCTGGATTAGTTGGCTGTTCTGGAT
>JAUNPT010000073.1 GCA_030536565.1 Eubacteriales bacterium
TGTACAGATGACATTACAGGATTATATATTAAAATAAATATTGACATATATTAATGCATATGATATAACATAGAAAACCGTTGAAGAAGAGTAAGTAAGCAACATTAGTTTTTCTCCAGAGAGTGGCAGATGGTGGGATTGTCATGTTGAACATGATGCTGAATGGACTTCTGAGGGCGAGCAGAAAAGGATATATTACAGTTGATTTCCTTAGTATGTGAGACGGAGTATGACTCTCCGTAAGCAAAGGTCGGCATATGATAGTATGTGTAAAGAGGGTGTATTATAATGGTACGCCAAGCCGGGTGGCACCGCAGGAGAATTATACTCTTGTCCCAGCAGATAGTAACTATTATCTGGGACAGGAGTTTTTTTATTATACTGTCCCCAATCACAAAGAAAGGAGACAGTAATTATGTCAGAAAAGAAAATTCCTTACAAAATTTATCTTGAAGAAAAGGAGATGCCTAAGGCTTGGTATAACATGCGCGCCGATATGAAAGATAAGCCGGCACCACTTCTTAATCCAGCAACGATGGAGCCTATGAGCGAAGAAGATTTGGCTCCGGTATTTTGTGAAGAACTCATTAAACAGGAGCTGGATAACGATACAGCATATTTTGACATACCAGAAGAAATCAGGGATTTCTATAAAATGTACCGTCCATCACCGCTTGTAAGAGCATATTGCCTTGAGAAGAAGCTTGGTACACCGGCAAAGATTTACTATAAATTTGAAGGGAATAATACAAGTGGAAGCCATAAATTAAATTCAGCTATTGCACAGGCATACTATGCTAAGAAGCAGGGATTAAAGGGCGTTACAACAGAAACAGGAGCAGGACAGTGGGGTACCGCTCTTTCTATGGCATGTTCGTATTTTGACCTCGACTGTAAGGTTTATATGGTAAAGTGTTCATATGAACAGAAACCATTTCGCAGAGAAGTTATGAGAACCTATGGTGCATCAGTAACTCCATCTCCATCAATGGAAACAGAGGTTGGTAAAAAGATACTGGCAGAGCATCCGGGAACCACTGGCAGCCTTGGCTGTGCAATCTCGGAGGCTGTAGAAAAGGCTGTTACAAGTAAAGGTTATAGATATGTGCTTGGAAGTGTGTTAAACCAGGTGCTTCTCCATCAATCAGTAATTGGTCTTGAGACAAAAGCAGCACTTGATAAATATGGTGTTAAGGCGGATATTATTATTGGCTGTGCTGGAGGCGGCTCTAATCTTGGCGGCTTGATTGCCCCATTTATGGGTGAGAAGCTAAGGGGAGAAGCGGATTACAGATTTATTGCAGTAGAGCCTGCGTCCTGTCCTAGTCTTACAAGAGGTGTTTATGCATATGATTTTTGTGACACTGGAATGGTTTGTCCACTTGCAAAAATGTATACACTGGGAAGTGATTTTATTCCGTCAGCTAATCATGCGGGAGGTCTCAGGTATCATGGTATGAGTTCTATCCTGTCAAAATTATATGATGATGGATTAATGGAAGCGGTATCTGTAAAGCAGACAGAAGTATTTGAAGCAGCACAATATTTTGCAAGAGCAGAGGGGATATTGCCAGCTCCGGAAAGCTCTCATGCAATAAAGGCAGCGATAGATGAAGCAAAGAAATGCATAGAAACAGGAGAGGAGAAGACGATTGTCTTTGGTCTTACCGGAACAGGATATTTTGATATGGTTGCATATGAGAAATTCCATGATGGTGATATGAATGATTATATACCAACAGATGATGAATTGAAAATTTACAGGGACAAACTTCCAAAAATAAAATAAATGCGTTAATGTGCTAAAGCTGAATAAATATGCGAACATACCCGCTTATTTAAAAATTATACATTTGTGTAATAGGTGTAAGTGTATTTTTATAAATAGGGTAGATTCATTATATTAATAGGAAGAAACTAAGATTTACATGGCTTTTACAGGTCTTGCGATAATATACTTAATATGCTAAGATAAATACTCATGGTTAGATGTGAACAATAGGTTTAAAAATATCTGGGTTTATGTTGAATCATAGATAAGAAACGAGAGGTAAAAGTTATGGACGAAAAAAATTCATTTAAGCCGTACATAAGTGCGGACCGGAATGAAAAGGAATTGAGTGCTACATCAGTTATTGCGGGTGTTATTCTTGCAGTTATATTTGGTGCAGCTAATGCTTATTTAGGATTGATTGTTGGTATGACAGTATCAGCATCTATTCCTGCCGCAGTTATCGGCATGGGTGTTATCAGATTTATTGCCAAGAGAAATTCAATTCTGGAAAGTAACATGATTCAGACAATTGGCTCTGCGGGTGAAAGTCTTGCGGCCGGAGTTATATTTACACTTCCAGCAATGTTCTTATGGGCAGCAGAAGGTGTTACGGAACTTCCTAGTATGTTTGAGATTACAGCAATCTCATTAGTTGGTGGTTTGCTTGGTATTTTCTTTATGATTCCATTAAGGAATGCCTTAATTGTTAAAGAGCATGGTATTCTGCCTTATCCAGAGGGAATGGCATGTTCAGAGGTTCTTCTTTCAGGTGAGAAGGGCGGTTCTGATTCTAAGCTTGTATTTGTCTCTATGGGTATTGCAGCAGTTTTAAAGTTTATTGTTGATGGACTTAAAATTGTAAAGAGTTCGATTGGAATTGTTGTTAACCAGTTTAAGGGTGCGTTCAATATCAGTGCATATCCTGCATTAGTTGGTGTGGGTTATATCTGTGGAACAAAGGTATCAGCTACGTTATTTGCGGGCAGTGTTTTAAGCTGGCTCGTATTGATTCCTATTATCTGTCTTTTTGGTGCAGATATGGTGCTTTATCCAGGTACAGCAACAATTGCAAGTATGTGGGCAGAAGATGGAGCTTCCGCAATCTGGAGCAGCTATATACGTTATATCGGAGCAGGTGCTGTTGCTACTGGTGGAATTATAAGCTTAATTAAGTCACTTCCTTTGATTGTAAGCACATTCAGAGATTCCATGAAGGGGCTTAAGGGTTCAAAGTCCAAAGAAACAACAGAAAGAACTGCAAAAGATATTCCTATGAAGATTATTATTCTTGCAGTTATCGCAATTGCATTATTTGTTGATTTGCTGCCAGCAATACCAGTTAACTTTGTGGGGGCTGTGCTCATCATCGTATGCGGATTTTTCTTTGCAACTGTTGCGTCAAGAATAGTTGGTCTTGTAGGAAGCAGTAATTCACCTGTTTCAGGAATGACAATAGCCACTCTTCTTGTTACAGCATTTATTTTCAAAATGATGGGTAATGATGGAGCAGCAGGAATGGTTAGCGCAATGGCAGTTGGTTCAGTTATTGCTATTATAACAGCTATTTCAGGTGATACATCACAGGATTTAAAAACAGGTTATATTGTTGGAGCAACTCCTATGAAGCAGCAGATTGGTGAGATTATCGGTGTTGTTGCGTCAGCCGTTGCAATTGGAGGGGTATTATACCTTTTAAATGCAGCATGGGGCTTTGGAACAGAACAGCTTGCTGCGCCACAGGCTACTTTGATGAAGATGATTGTCGAGGGTGTTATGGGTGGAAATCTTCCATGGAACCTTGTGTTTATTGGTGTATTTATTGCGGTTGTAGTTGAACTACTTGGAATCTCAGTTATGTCATTTGCAATCGGTATTTATCTTCCTATTGAAACAACAGCATGTATCATGCTTGGCGGTATTGTAAGGGCAGTTGTTGAAAAGAGAAAGTATAAGAACAAGGAAGAAAAGGATACAATAGTTAATAAGGGTATACTGGCCTGTTCAGGAATGATTGCTGGTGAAGGTCTTGTGGGAATCCTTCTGGCAGTATTTGCAGTTATTCCGGTTGGTGCAGGGACACTTGGCAGCGTAATCAATCTTTCAAAAACAGTAAGCTTTGGAAGCATTGGAACCTTGTTTATATTTGCAGCTATGATTTTTATGGTTTTAAAAGCTACAATCTGGAGCAGAAATAATGAAAAGTAAGAAAAATTATCTGGATTATATCCCTGTTAAGAATGAAGAATTTGAGTGGGAGACAACAGATGAAAACCGAATTGTCATTAATCGTACTAATAATGGCTGGATGGAGCGGGTTACTCAGGTTTTGTTAAAACGTCCGAAGGTGACAAGAATTGAATTAGAGGAGTATGGTACATTTATATGGCCTCTGATTGATGGCGAACGCTCGGTGTATGATATTGCACAGCTTGTAAAGGCGGAGTTTAAGGATAAAGCTGAACCGCTTTATGACAGACTTGCAGCATATTTTAAAAGTATGGAGGAAAATAAGCTGGTTAAGATGAAATAGAGCTTATAAGTTAAATAAAATTCAGGGAAGCTGGGGTATAGTTTATATCTCAGCTTCTATTTATATTTTCATGCCTGCTTGTAACTTGTATTAAATTATAGTATTTTTTACTTGTGTATCCACGAATCATGATATAAAATATTTAAACAATCAGTGATAAGAAAATAGTATGAAAAATGAACCTGACAGCGTAGTTTTCATACCGCTATTTGTGCTGGAGCATCACAAATAGCTTTGATGGCAGATGAGAAGCTGCATTCGCATATTTCTCATTGCCCCGCCGCACAAAGTGCTCTGGAATGGAGATTGTATGACAAAGGATATGACAAAGGGTTCGCCCATTAAATTAATACTGCAGTTTGCGCTGCCGATGCTTTTGGGAATGCTTTTTCAGCAGTTTTACAACCTTGTGGACACTATGATAGTAGGTAAGACACTGGGGGTAGATGCTTTGGCTGGTGTTGGTGCGACGGGAAGTATCAATTTTATGATTATAGGTTTTTGCATGGGTGTATGCAGTGGCTTTTCAATTCCTGCAGCGCAGCAGTTTGGAGCGAGAAAGTATTCAGAGTTAAGAAAATATGTGTATAACAGTTTTTATGCAGGAGCTGCATTTGCAGTGCTGGTGGCGGTGCTGTCAGTAGTATTCTGCAGCCAGATTCTCACACTTATGCGTACAGATGTTACACTGTTTTCATATTCTTATGACTATATTGTTGTCATTTTCATAGGAATACCAACAGTATTTCTTTATAATCTGGTATCTGGAATTATCAGGTCATTGGGAGACAGTAAAACACCAGTCATATTTTTGGTATTCTCAGCAATTGTAAACATTGCTCTGGATTTCCTGTTCATTCTTGTGTTTAAAATGGGAGTTGCAGGAGCTGGCTGGGCAACTAACATTGCACAGCTGTTATCAGGAATAGGCTGTTTTATATATATGGAAATGAAGTATCCGGTACTAAAAAGTGATGAAATATGGGAGAAAAAAGAAGAAAGAAGACCAAGGGCAAAATATATGGTGCGGTTATGCTCAATAGGAGTGCCGATGGGACTTCAGTATTCAATCACTGCCATAGGAAGCGTTATATTACAGGCGGCAGTTAATATGCTGGGGCCGGTTTATGTTGCTTCAATGACTGCAGGTTCTAAGATATTTACATTTACGTGCTGCCCATTTGACGCACTGGGTTCAACGATGGCAACCTATGGCGGTCAGAATGTTGGTGCTGGCAGGATAGAAAGGCTTGGAAAAGGAATCCGTGGTGCAGGGATAATAGGCTGTGCCTACAGTATAATTGCGGTAGTTGTTCTTCATTTTACAACGGATTATCTCGCGCTGCTTTTTGTTGACGCAGGGCAGACGGAAATTATCAGATATACACATCAATTTCTTATGGCGAGCGCATTGTTTTATATACCGCTGGTTTTTGTAAATGTAGTGAGATTCTGCATACAGGGTATGGGATTTTCGACATTCGCTATTTTAGCAGGTGTGTTTGAGATGGCGGCAAGAACCTTTGCTGCACTTGTACTGATTCCGCCCATGGGATATATGGGAGCGTGTATTGCAAATCCACTGGCATGGATTGCGGCGGATTTGTTTCTGATTCCAGCATTTATATATTGCAGAGATAAACTTAAGCATTATGGAACAAAAAAATTGCAGCAGGAGTAACAGACAGACTATAAAAATTTATGGAAAAGGGGAAAATATGTATCAGATTAATTTGGCAAACACAAAAAACAGGAGAATTTCAGAGCAGAAAGGCAATATCACAATATTTGAATATGACCACGATATGAGTGTAGATCCAGGATGTGCGGTAGGTGCTTATTATGCGGCAAAGATGAATGTTAGAAAGCGTCAGGCTTTGTTTCAGCTGGACAGTTATAATGCAGTTGTATGTCAGGCTGGAGCTATGCAGTGGACAGCGGGAACAGTGCAGGCGGGAACGAATGTCAATGGCGTTGGGGATTTTGCAAAGAAGCTGCTTGGCGCAAGTGTTACAGGAGAATCTGTAGTAAAACCGCTTTACACGGGTAATGGCCTTTTGATGCTGGAGCCTACATATAAGTATCTTCTTATAGAAGATGTCGGGGCATGGAATGGAATGGTTATTGATGATGGATTGTTTCTTGCATGTCAGGCCTCTGTGTCAGCTAATACAGTTGCAAGAAAGAATTTTTCATCAGCGTTAGCCGGGGCAGAAGGATTATTTAATACATGTCTTAATGGTCAGGGCTATGCAGTTCTTGAGTCAAGATATCCGAGAGAGGAACTTGTAGAGGTTATACTTAATAACGACGAATTAAAGATAGACGGAAACTTTGCTGTATGCTGGAGCGCAAGCCTCAATTTTACAGTAGAGCGTTCGACAAAGACTCTTATAGGTTCAGCAGCCAGCAAAGAAGGCCTTGTAAATGTCTATAGAGGAACAGGACGAGTGCTTATGGCACCACTGTAGGAGCGGTATGGAAAACATTTCTAATGAAAATAAAAGGCAGAGCCTGCAGATACTAAAGAAGGTGTTTGGTTATGACAGCTTTAGAAAAGGGCAGGAAGAAATTGTGGAAAGTATATTAAACGGGCAGGACGTTTTGGGAATTATGCCTACAGGTGCAGGAAAATCAATTTGTTATCAGGTTCCTGCGCTTATGTTAAAGGGGATTACAATTGTTGTATCCCCTTTAATTTCGTTGATGCTTGATCAGGTTAAGTCACTTAATGAAGCAGGTGTTCATGCTGCATATATTAACAGTGCCCTGACAGAAACGCAGATTTCAAAAGCACTTTATAATGCGATGTGTGGTCAATATAAGATAATTTATGTGGCACCTGAAAGGCTGGAAACTAATAGGTTTCTGGAATTTGTAATGAATGCGGATATTTCAATGATAACAGTTGATGAGGCCCACTGCATATCCCAGTGGGGACAGGATTTCAGACCAAGTTACTTAAAGATTGTAAATTTGATAAAAAGGCTGCCGAAGCGTCCAGTGGTCAGTGCATTTACAGCTACGGCAACCAGAACTGTAAAGGAGGATATTGTCTGTATTCTCGGACTTAACAGTCCTAATGTGATGGTGACAGGCTTTGATAGAAAAAATCTGTATTTTGAGGTAAGGCATTCAGGCACCAAAGATGCAGATGTTGAAAATTACATAAGGAAACATCAGACGGAAAGTGGGATTATCTACTGCTCTACCAGAAAAAATGTGGATAACATATATCTTTCTCTGAAAAAATGTGGATTCCCTGTAACAAGATATCATGCAGGTTTAAGCAGTGAGGAAAGGAAAGAAAATCAGGAGGATTTTATCTATGACCGCAAGCCGATAATTGTAGCAACCAATGCATTTGGCATGGGAATAGACAAGTCTAATGTCAGATATGTGATTCATTATAATATGCCGCAGTGCATTGAAAATTATTATCAGGAGGCGGGCAGGGCAGGACGTGATGGTGAGCCTGCTGAATGCATACTGTTGTATTCAGCCCAGGACGTTGTTATAAATGAATTTCTAATTGAACACAAGGGTGAGAATACGGAGTTTGCTGAAGATGAGCTGGCACTTATCCGTGAAAATGATATTCGCAGACTTAATAAGATGAGATATTATTGTACAACGAAAAATTGTCTTCGTGAGTATATGCTCAATTATTTTGGGGAGTACAGCACAAGCCAGGACTGTGGAAACTGCAGTAACTGTATAGCGGTTTATGAGGACAGGAATGTTACCGATATCTGCAAAAGAATTATTTACTGCATTAATGAATGCAGAGGACGTTATGGTGCAAATGTTATTGTGGGAACTCTGCATGGTGACAGGAATGCAAAGCTTAGGTCTTATAATGTGGACAGGCTCACAAGCTTTGGAATGTGCCACGACGTAAATCCTGCACTTATTAAAAGTGCAGTTGAGGAGCTGGTAATGAGGGAGGTTGTTTCGGAAACACAGGATATGTACAGGCTTTTGAGGAATACGTCACAGGCTGTGGAGATTACAGAGGGTAAGACCCAGATTGTCATAAAATGGTCTTTACAAAAGGCAGAGGCTAAGGCTGATAAGCTCCGTACCAGACAGAAGAAAAGCAGTATGGCATTTAGTCCTGATACAGCAGAAATGGCACTTTTTGAGAAACTGCGCGGGCTCCGTCTAAAAATCGCAAAGGAAGAAAATATGCCTCCATATATTATATTTTCTGATAAGACCCTTGTGGATATGTGCGTCAAGCGTCCATCAAACAGGGACGAGATGCTTCGGGTAGCCGGTGTTGGTGAGAATAAGTATCAAAGGTATGGACAGAGGTTTATAGAGGCGTTGAAAGAATAAATGCGAAGGACATTTATTTATCTGGCCTATTTTATATGATTGAAAACGCAGCCTCTGCTGCACCGCACAAAACCATGACAGCTATAGGATTCATTTTTGCTTTTCTAAGAAGTATAAGCGCAGCAATAAAATAAGCAATCATGCGAAAAGAAATATCTGCATGTGCAAAAAATGCGGATACAAGTATTGAAAGACCAGCGGCTGCAATCATTGAGACTACAGCTGGACGCAGTGATGAAAGAGTTCCCTGTAATAACGCCATTTTTCTGTACTTTGTGTAGATATATGCCAGTGCGGTGACAAATATGCAGGAAGGGAGTATGCAACCGATTGTTGCGGCTATGGCTCCCATAGCTCCTGCAACCTGTGTTCCGACAAAGGTTGCAGCATTAATTGCTATTGGCCCGGGGGTCATTTCGGCAATTGTTACCAGATTTGTGAATGTATCCATGTCAATCCAGCTGTGGATTGTTATAACCTGTTCACGAATTAAAGGCATAGCCGCATATCCACCTCCGAAGCTGAAGCAGCCAATCTGCAGGAAGCTTAGGAATAATTGTAAATAAATCATTAACATTTACCTTCTTTCTTTTCATGAATGAGAGCTCTTGCAAATCCCAAGCTGCCAACAGAAAGTATAATAAAAATTACGTTTATACCGAGAAAATAATTTACACAGAAGCTAATAACCATAACGCATATATTAATTATGTCGTGGCTTTTTACGATACCCTTTCCCATGTCGTAAACCACAGAGGTTATCACTGCCCCAACGCCTGCCTTCATGCCGGAAAGCATGGCAGCAATCACAGTGTTCGTAGAAAATATGGTGTAAAAATATGATACTATGGAAATTATAATCATTGGTGGAAGAATGGCTCCAAGTACGGAAACTATAACGCCTGCGATGCCTGCAAGCTTGTATCCAACTACAATCGCACCATTGACTGCAATTGCGCCGGGAGAGGACTGGGCAATTGCGACTAAATCCAGCATTTCGTCGATATCAATCCAGTGGTACTGGTCAACAAATTTATTCTTTAATAAGGAAACGATGACATACCCTCCGCCAAATGTGAATGCACTTAAATAAAGTGTGGCAAAAAAAAGCGTAGGCAGAACATGTTTTTTAGGTTCTTTTTTCTCCATAAGGAATGTCCTTTCATGTGATTTTATAGGGTGGTTTGGATAATTTGTAGTTTAACGCATATTGGAATAAAAGAAAAGGCATTGTTAAAATAAACAGGAAAAAGGTAAGGCGTTTAAATAATTGCATAACTTTGACATACTTATCATAGACTATACAAACAAGTATGCAGGAGTTTTTCGTGAAAGGAAGCAGGCATAATAATACATGCATTGAAGAAAGAGTGATTCAGACTGCAGAATATATGATTGAAACTAATTCAACAGTCAGGCAGACTGCAAAAAAATTTGGCGTCAGTAAAAGTACTGTACATAAAGACGTGACATCAAGGATATTAGTGATAAATCCAGAGCTTGCTGCTAATGTCCGCAGGGTTTTGGACGTAAATAAGCAGGAACGCCATATACGGGGTGGAATGGCAACAAAAGAAAAGTATCTGCATCAGCATTAGTATAAATGCAATTAAGAGTATTATAGAAAGTATAGAGGCAGGAGGAGCAGGCATGGAACAGATTCATGCCTGTTATTTTTGTTAAGGCTGCTAAAATAATTTGAAACTGGCAGCTCATTTATGCTTATGGGGAAAGATATGTAAAGGATATTTACATATGTAAAATAATGCTAAAAAATTTAATTAAAAATTGTTATTTATAGCAATTTTATTTTGATTTTGGATATGATAAATTTTATATTAACAGTTTACCGGAATTGTTAATGATTTTAAAAAACTAGGGAGGTATTTATTGTGTTGAGAAGATTTAGAAAGGCAGCAGCATGGTTAGTTATAATGTGCATGGCTGTAGTTTCACTTGCAGGACTGGGGGTTGTCTCGGCAAGTGCATCAACATCAAAATCATGGAACTTTAAGAACACAGGATTTAAGGAACTTGGAACAATTACGTCTACAAAGACAGTCGATGGCTTGACATTGATTGCAACAAGTTCAAAAACAATGTCTGTGAAGGCTGAGAACGTAACTGTTGAAGGAACTTCATATACATATGCTTTAGCACTTTCAGGCTCAGGTACAACATCTTACAGGGCAGTAAAGGTGCCGGTGTCAGGCTCTGATGTAATTAAGGTTACATTAAGAAGCTCAGGCAGCACTACAAGAAGTCTTGTTGTAGCAGATGCAGACGGAAGACAGCTGGGCACAATCAGCGCACCAGCTTCTGCATCAACAGGAAGCTATAGCTATTCAGGTTCTGCGGGATATGTATATTTGTATTCTTCTAACAGTGGAATTAATCTTTATAAGATTCAGGTGGATTCTAATGGTTCAACAAC
>JAUNPT010000226.1 GCA_030536565.1 Eubacteriales bacterium
GTTCAGAATCCACACAATAATCTGTTATAGGTTTATCTATTGCCTTACCGCACTTTCCTGTATCCATATTATATACATATAGACCATCATACCCTTGATAATATTCACTTTTTCCATCTTCTTCTTTTACATTTAAATTACTAATACTAAAAAACAGCTGATTACCATATGCATTTGCATTCGCTATAACTGTACCTATTCCTCTATATTCCACCGCAACCTCTTTCTCCTTCCCATCAAGAGAATATCTTGTAATTGTTGCTGTCCTCTCTTTTTTGCGGTCGTCATCTGGATTTCTATCATAAACATACACGCTGTCATCATAAAATACCAAACTAATACCGGTTCTTCCCTCATATACATATACATTGGCAACAATTTCCCTTCTTGAGCCATCTGGTGTAACTCTCACAAGATTCCCATTGTTATCCAACAAATATATGTAACCCTTGTAATAATAAACCGTCTGTATAAGATAATATGTTTCTAACTGTTCTTTTCCAATGCCGTGTCCAATATACGCATTGCACGAATTTGAATTGTGTGCACAATCAGGTATTCCACACACTGGATAACTATCTTTTTGCTCATAATCAAAAAACATCAAAAATTCTGAATTGCTTTGATAATAATATCCCCCTTCTCCTCGCGCGAAATTATGTACAATTCCTCCCCAATAACTCTGCGTGTCTTCTTGTTTACTTATTAAATTAATATCAATCATATTGCTTTCGTTTAAATTAATAGTTTCTTTATTTTTCTTTTCCTTCGCGCACCCTGTCAATGTACATATCAATAACAAAACCACCACTATTCTGACGTATCTGTTCATAACAATCCCCCCTCGTTTTTTTACTTTATAAGATTCGTGTGTTAAAAGGTCATTATCCAAAGTATGCATGGCATATTGCATAAAGAATGAACTATTTTTATGACTTGGAAGATATTTAGAAATTCTTGGCTTCATGCAAAGCTCTCAGTAATCATCAGACACGACGTCTGATGGAAGTGCCATTAAGCCACGGATGGCGAATGGCACTGTTTGCGTAAACAAAGAAAACTTACACATAAAGCTTAGAATTTCTTAATATCGGACCTCGAAATAAAAAAGGACATTTTTTTACAATATCCCATCTAACAAACCTATTATAATTTACTCATTTATCATAATTTTTTGGTAATCTCCTGAATCAGCCCATGCCTCAAATAATACATCTGCACCTCTAAAATCAATATTGCTGCTCCTACTCGCACTAATTCCATAGGTTGATTCCCCGTATGCATACAAATTGTATGTTCCAATATCATTATAACCTTTTCCTGTAATACGCATCTCAAGTGTCTCTGAATAACTGTCCATGGACGCTTGAACTGCACAGTACGGATATGTTATCCTGCAATAAACAGGTGTGTTATCGGGATACATTGTTACTTCCCCTGCCATTGCAACAGTAGACATAGAAAATGTTACTGCTAACACTAATGCTGCTGAAACAACATGTTTCAATTTACGAACCAACATAATTATTACCTCCTTAACCAAAAGCATATTATT
>JAUNPT010000074.1 GCA_030536565.1 Eubacteriales bacterium
AAGATTTGCGCTTCACAGTGCCAAATTAAAAGGAAAAAACAAATTCCTGATGTTCAGCAGGGAAGAATATGAGAAGTATGTAAGAAAAATAGATATTCAGGAAGGTCTGCGTGTAAGTATTAATAATGGATTTGAAGGATTTTTGCTGTATTATCAGCCGATATATGGGCTGGACAAGGAAACTGTTTTGGGAGCAGAGGCACTTATAAGGTGGGACAGTAAAAAATATGGTTTTATGTCTCCAAATGATTTTATTCCGCTTCTGGAGGAAAGTGCGCTTATCATACCATTGGGAAGATGGATTATTAGGAAAGCTGCACAGCAATGTGAAAAATGGTGCAGATTTTTTCCTGATTTTGTTATGCATATTAATCTTTCCTTTGTTCAGGTTATAAAGAGTAATATTGTAAAGGATATATTATCCGGAATTAAATTCAGCGGCCTTGAGCATAACCATTTTGTTTTTGAGGTTACAGAAAGTGGCGAGATGGATTCTTCAAACGTAGTACATAATGTATTGCAGGATATTCATAATAATAATTTTGTTCTTGCTATAGATGATTTTGGAACAGGATATTCAAATATGCGTTATATAAAGGATATGATGTTTGGAATTATTAAAATAGACAGGGCTTTTATTACTAATATTAATGAAAATACAAAAAATTATATATTGGTTAAATCAATTATTGAGATGATACATGGGTTAGGACTTAGGGTTTGTGTTGAAGGTGTTGAGACAGCTGACGAGCTGACGACTGTACAAACTCTGAAACCGGATACAATTCAGGGCTTCTACTACGGGAAGCCAATGCAGGAAAAGGAATTTGAGAAAAAATTTTTAAGGACACGATAGATTTGTTATGAAAGGAAATTGTTATAATGTACCAGTCGAGTATTAATGAGAGAAAATTATCTGAGGAGGCACTTGAAAGACAGCTTTTTTTTATTGAAAAATGTAAGGAGAAAGTGTCAGAGATTTCAAAGGAGCTGGGACGTCCTTTGAAATGCTGTACACAGACATTTGGCTGCCAGATGAATGCAAGGGATTCAGAAAAACTGTTAGGAATATTAGAGCAGATTGGATATTTGCCTACAGATGAGGAAAAGGAAGCAGATATAGTACTTTATAACACATGTACAGTACGTGAGAATGCTAATTTAAGAGTTTATGGAAGACTTGGACATCTTAATGCAATAAAGAAAAAAAATCCACATATGATTATAGCACTCTGCGGCTGCATGATGCAGGAGCCCGATGTTGTAGAAAAAATAAAGTCTTCATATAAATTTGTTGATATTGTATTTGGAACCTTTAATATATTTAAACTGGCAGAATTACTGTTTAACCGCTGGAACAGTGGGGAACAGGTGATTGATATATGGGAAGAAACAAGGGAAATTGTGGAGGAGCTTCCGACACAGCGTAAGTACTCATTTAAGTCGGGGGTCAATATAATGTTTGGCTGTAATAATTTCTGCAGTTACTGCATTGTTCCATATGTACGCGGCAGGGAAAAGAGCAGGGAGCCTAAGGAGATTATAAGAGAAATTGAACATCTTGTGGCTGATGGGGTTAAAGAGGTCATGCTTCTTGGGCAGAATGTCAACTCTTACGGCAAGACGCTTGAGAAACCAGTTTCATTTGCAGAATTATTAAGAGAGATTGAAAAAATAGAAGGTCTTGAAAGAATCAGGTTTATGACGCCTCATCCAAAAGATTTGTCTGATGATTTGATTGCGGTAATGCGTGATTCAAAAAAAATATGTAATCATATGCATCTTCCAGTCCAATCAGGAAGCAGCAGGCTTTTAAAGCTTATGAACAGAAGATATACCAAGGAGCATTATCTGGAGCTGGTGGAGAAGATAAGACATGAAATTCCAGATATATCACTGACTACTGATATTATAGTCGGATTTCCGGGAGAGACAGAGGAAGATTTTGAAGAAACTCTTGATGTTGTACGCAGGGCAAAGTTTGACAGTGCATATACATTTATATATTCAAAGAGGACAGGTACACCTGCGGCAGCTATGGAAAATCAGGTGCCAGAGGATATCGTAAAGGAGCGTTTCGACAGATTAAAAACTGTTGGGGAAACAGCACATTCAATTAATGAGCGTTATGTTGGGAAGGTATTGCCAGTTTTGGTTGAGGATATTGATGACCATGACTCATCAATGGTTACAGCGAGAATGACAAATAATATCCTTGTGCATTTTAAGGGTACAAGCAGGCTTATTGGAAATATAGTTGATGTATATATGGATGAGTGCAGGGGATTTTACTATATGGGGCACATTGCAAAGCAGCCTGCTTTGCAAAACAAGGAGGATTAATATGCCAGAGTTTTCACCAATGATGCAGCATTACTTAAAAACAAAAGAAGAGTATAAAGACTGTATTTTGTTTTACAGACTTGGAGACTTTTATGAAATGTTCTTTGATGATGCCATTATGGTGTCAAAAGAGCTGGAGCTTACACTTACAGGTAAGGACTGCGGACAGGCTGAACGTGCTCCAATGTGCGGAATACCATTTCACGCAGCAGAAAGCTATATTAACAGACTGGTATCTGGTGGACATAAGGTCGCAATCTGCGAGCAGGTAGAAGACCCTAAAACAGCCAAAGGTATTGTCAGGCGGGAGGTGATTAAGGTTGTAACACCGGGTACTAACCTTAATACACAGGCTCTTGACGAGACAAAGAACAACTACATGATGAGTATTGTTTATCTTGGAGATAAATTAGGAGTGTCAATTGCTGATTATTCTACAGGAGATTATTTTGTTACAGAGTTAAATGGCGGCGGAGAACTGGTTGATGAAATCAATAAATTCTCTCCCTCAGAAATTATTGTCAATGAATATTTCAATATGAGCGGAATTGATTTGACAGAGCTTAATGCCAAGCTGGGGATTTCAATGTCAACTCTGGATAACTGGTATTTTGATGAGGAAACCTGTAATCAAAAGCTTTTGAATCATTTTAGTGTGTCAAGTCTTGATGGACTTGGACTTAAGGATTATTCAGCAGGACTTATTGCTGCAGGCTCACTCCTTTCGTATCTTTATGAGACGCAGAAAAGCAGCATGCCGCATATTACAGCGCTTCTTCCATATACTACTGGGAAATATATGCTTATTGACAGTTCGTCAAGAAGAAACCTTGAACTTGTTGAGACTATGCGTGAGAAACAAAAAAAAGGCTCGCTTCTGTGGGTGCTTGACAAAACGAAAACCGCAATGGGTGCAAGAATGCTGCGTTCCATGCTTGAACAGCCGCTTATAAATAAAGATGAGATTTCTGCACGTCTGGATGTCATTGAAGAATTAAATAATAATGCAATTGACAGGGAAGAAATCAGGGAATATCTTAATCCAGTTTATGATTTGGAAAGAATCATGACTAAAATTAGCTGTAAATCGGCTAATCCACGAGATTTAACTGCATTTAAAAACTCATTGGAAATGCTGCCATATATTAAAAATATTATAGGTAATTTTAAATCAGAGCTTTTTTGTGACTGTAATGCAAAGATGGATTCCCTGTCAGATTTGTATGAGCTTATTGATTCTGCGATTATTGAAGACCCGCCTATTGCCATGCGTGATGGCGGTATAATAAAAGAAGGCTTTAACTTAGAGGCCGATAAGCTTAGGAAGGCAAAGACAGAGGGCAGGGAATGGCTCGCACAGCTGGAGCAGAAGGAAAAGGAAAATACGGGGATTAAAAATCTTAAAATTAAATATAATAAGGTTTTTGGGTATTACCTTGAGGTTACTAATTCTTTCAAAAGCCTTGTACCAAAAGACTGGGTAAGGAAACAGACGCTTACTAATGCAGAAAGATATACAACTGATGAGCTGAAGCGTCTTGAGGACGTAATATTGGGGGCAGAGGATAAGCTGTGTGGACTGGAGTATGATTTATATGTGGGGGTTCGTGAAAGAATAGCCGCAGAGGTTGTACGTATCCAGAATACAGCCAAGGCAGTGGCAATGATTGATGTATTTTGCTCATTATCGCTGGTTGCCTCGCAAAATAGTTTTGTAAGGCCTAAAATAAATGAGCGTGGAGTTATTGATATTAAAAACGGGCGTCATCCGGTAGTTGAAAAGATGATAAGCAATGATATGTTTATTGCAAACGATACATATCTGGATAATGGAGCAAACCGTATATCAATAATTACAGGGCCTAATATGGCTGGAAAATCAACATATATGAGACAGACAGCACTTATAGTGCTGATGGCGCAGGTAGGCTCATTTGTTCCGGCTGATTCTGCTAATATCGGTATTGTTGACAGAATATTTACAAGAGTTGGTGCGTCTGATGATCTGGCCTCAGGACAGTCTACATTTATGGTGGAAATGACAGAGGTTGCAAATATTTTACGCAACGCAACGTCCAAAAGCCTTTTGATCTTAGATGAAATAGGACGTGGAACGAGTACATTTGATGGCTTAAGCATTGCCTGGGCTGTTGTAGAGCATATAGCGAACACAAAGCTTTTGGGGGCAAAAACACTGTTTGCAACGCACTACCATGAGCTTACTGAGCTTGAGGGAACAATGGAGGGCGTTAATAATTACTGTATTGCAGTTAAGGAGCGTGGAGATGATATTGTTTTCCTGCGTAAGATTGTTAAGGGTGGAGCTGACAAAAGCTATGGTATTCAGGTAGCAAAGCTGGCAGGAGTCCCTGACGGTGTGATTGAGAGGGCAAAACAGCTGGTGCTTGAACTGAGTGACGCGGATATTTCGCAGAAGGCAAAGGATATTGCACAGTATTCTAAAAAGCCCGCAAAGCTTAATAAAGAATACAAAAAAGTAAATGATTTAGAAGTAAAACAGATGAGTCTTTTTGATACTGTAAAAGACGACGATATCATAACGGATATTAAAAATCTTGATATCAGCAATATGACACCTATAGATGCTTTAAATATGCTTTATAAGCTGCAGGGCAAGGTGAATAACCGCTGGTAGGCTTTTGGAGGTGAGAAAGTGGCAATTCAGGTTTTAGACCAGAATACTATTAATAAAATTGCGGCGGGAGAGGTTATTGAAAGACCGTCCTCTGTGGTTAAGGAATTGGTTGAGAATGCTATTGACGCAGGGGCTACAGCTATTACTGTAGAAATTAAAGACGGAGGCATTTCCCTTGTAAGAATTACGGACAATGGCTGTGGAATTGCAGGCGATGAACTGCCGCTTGCATTCCTTAGGCATTCTACAAGTAAAATCAAGTCAGTGGAGGATTTAATGAGTGTTTCGTCTCTGGGGTTTAGGGGAGAAGCACTTTCAAGTATTGCTTCTGTTGCACAGGTTGAGGTGATTACTAAGACTGCTGCCTCGCTTACAGGCAGCCGCTATGTTATTGAAGGTGGAGAGGAAAAGTCCAATGAGGAGGTAGGTGCTCCGGAGGGAACAACATTTATCGTAAGAAATCTTTTTTATAATACACCTGTAAGAAGGAAGTTTTTAAAGACATCGGCTACGGAGGCGGGATATGTTAACTCTTTAATTGAGCATATATCGCTTTCACATCCGGATATTTCTTTCAGATTTATAAATAATAATCAGAGTAAGCTTCATACTTCAGGAAATATGCAGCTTAAGGATATAATTTATAATGTTTACGGGAGGGATATTGCAAAGAATCTCATTGAGATAAATGCTTCAACCCAGGATATTGAAATTACAGGTTACGTGGGAAAACCAGCTATATGCCGTGGCAACAGAACTTATGAAAATTATTATATTAATGGCAGATATATAAAAAGTGCTATTATTACTAAGGCAATCGAAGAAGCTTATAAGGGATTTGTTATGATGCATAACTATCCATTTACAGCAATGCATTTTAAAATAAATCCGGCAATACTTGATGTAAATGTACACCCAACTAAGATGGAGCTTAGATTCTCAAAAAACGAATTTGTATATCAGTTTGTATTGAATACTGTAAGAGATGCTCTTAACACAAGGGAGCTTATTCCAGAGGTGAGAGTTGAAGCTGAAGATATGCACTCACTTAAGCATATGGAAAAAAATGTGGTTAAGGAAAGGGGCCCAGAACCATTTGAGATTAAGCGTCAGGAAGCTGTAATTGCAGAAGAAAACAAGGCTTATGATTATGGTGAAAAGAAATTTTATGGAAAGACGATAAAAGAACAGGAGGTACCTCAGGCAGCAGAGCAGATAGAACTTTTTAAGGATAATCTGGCAGACGAAAGGCCTAAAAAAAATTACCGCATTATTGGCCAGCTGTTTGATACTTACTGGCTGATTGAGTTTGAAGATAAGTTTTATATGATGGATCAGCATGCTGCTCATGAGAAGGTATTGTATGAAAAGACAATGAGGCGTATGAGAGAAAAGAAAATGACTACGCAGATGGTTATGCCTGCAGCTGTACTTTCTTTGAATATGCGTGAGGCACAGATTTTAGAGGAGAATATGGAAGCATTTACAAGGCTGGGATTTGAAATCGAAGATTTTGGTGGTAATTCCATTAAAATAACCGGAGTTCCGGCTGGATTTCCAGCTATGGATTACAAGTCATTGTTTTTAGAGCTTCTTGACGGATTGGTGGAAGACGGACTTATAGGAGACCTTGATATGATTACCGATAAGGTTGCGTCTATGTCTTGTAAAGCTGCAATAAAGGGAAATAACCGGATTTCATTTGATGAGGCTAAGGAGCTTATGGAAGAAATGATGGAGGCTGATAATCCCTATAATTGTCCGCATGGAAGGCCGACACTGATTATGATGAGCAAATATGAAATAGAAAAAAAGTTCCATAGAATTGTATAAGGAAAAGGATTATGAATGAAAATAAAAGACCTCTGGTAATTCTTACAGGGCCGACAGCGGTTGGAAAAACTGCATTATCAATAGGACTTGCAAAGAGAATTAATGGAGAAATAATAAGCGCGGATTCTATGCAGGTATACAGGCATATGGATATTGGAACAGCTAAAATCATGCCAGATGAAATGGCTGGGGTAAAGCATTACTTAATAGATGAATATGAGCCAGACGAAGAATTTAATGTTACAATTTTCCAAAAAAAAGCGAAGCAGGCTATGGAAGAAATATACAGTGGGGGCAAAATACCTATTGTTGTCGGCGGGACAGGATTTTACATTCAGGCATTGCTTTATGATATAGATTTTTCATCTGAGGATAATACTGATGGATACAGAAAGCACTTGCATAAACTGGCAGTTAAGAATGGGAATGAATATATTTATAATATGTTAAAAGAAATTGACCCTGAATATGCGGCGGGAATACATGCCAATAATCTTAAGAGGGCTGTAAGGGCTTTGGAGTTCTACCATGAAACAGGAAATAAGCTTTCAAGTCATAATGATGCACAGCAAAAAAAGCAGTCTCCTTATAATTTCGTTTATTTTGTATTAAATAATGACAGGAAAATACTTTATGACAGAATTGATGAGCGGGTTCATAAGATGTTTGAAAACGGGCTTGTAAGGGAAGTTGAAGCATTAAAGGCTTTAGGATATACAAAAGATATGGTTTCCATGCAGGGGATTGGATATAAGGAGGTTTTTGAATATTTAGAGGGCGGTATGTCTCTGGAAGATGTAATATTGCTCGTGCAAAAAGATACAAGGCATTTTGCCAAAAGGCAGCTTACATGGTTTAGAAGAGAAAAAGAGGTTGCATGGCTGAATTATCAGGATTATGATAACAATCAGGCTGCCATGCTTGAAAGCATGACAGAGCAGCTAAAAAACAGGAATATAATTTAGAAAGAAGATTGAGAATGAATTCAAAAGAGTTAGAAAAAATATATTGTGAACAGTTAGGAATTAATAAGGATATTTACAAGTTTGGTGAAAATATACTTGCTGGTTTGGAGGAGCGTTTCAGGGCGATTGATGCCAATGCCGAATATAACCAGATGAAGGTTATCAGCGCTATGCAGAAAAACAAGGTCGCAGAAATGCATTTGTCTGGAACAAGCGGTTATGGCTATAATGATGATGGCAGGGATACGCTTGAAAGAGTATATGCGGATATATTTCATACAGAGGACGCACTTGTAAGACCACAGCTTATCTGTGGAACACATGCTTTAAATGTCGCATTATCATCTAATTTAAGACCGGGAGATGAGCTTTTATCGCCAGTTGGAAAACCGTATGATACAATGGATGAGATTATTGGAATCAGACCATCAAAGGGCAGTCTGGCAGAATATGGTGTAACTTACAGGCAGGTGGATTTATTAGACGATGGAAGCTTTGATTATGATGGAATAAGGGCGGCTATTAATAATAAGACAAAGCTTGTTACGATACAGCGTTCAAAAGGATATGCGACAAGGCCTACTCTGTCGGTTGAAAGAATTGGTGAGCTTATCAGCTTTATAAAGAACATTAAAAAGGACGTTATCTGCATGGTTGATAACTGTTATGGTGAATTTGTAGAGCCTACGGAGCCTTCTCAGGCTGGTGCAGACATGATAGTTGGTTCACTTATTAAGAATCCTGGAGGGGGGCTTGCACCATGCGGAGGTTATATATGTGGAACAAAGGAATGTGTAGAGCAGGCAGCATACAGATTGTCTTCGCCGGGACTTGGAAAAGAGGTTGGTGCAACGCTTGGCGTGAACCAGTCATTTTATCAGGGGCTGTTCCTTTCGCCAACAGTTGTTGCAGGGGCATTAAAGGGCGCTATATTTGCAGCAAATTGTTATGAAAAACTGGGATATAAGGTTATTCCTAATGGAACGGAGCCAAGACATGATATTATTCAGGCAGTGGAATTGAAAACTCCTGAGGGATTAATAGCCTTCTGTAAGGGGATTCAGGCAGCTGCACCAGTTGACAGCTACGTTACACCTGAGCCTTGGGCTATGCCGGGGTATGATGCAGATGTAATAATGGCAGCAGGTGCATTTGTTCAGGGTTCGTCAATTGAGCTTAGTGCAGATGGGCCATTAAAAGCACCATATGCAGCATATTTTCAGGGTGGACTTACATGGTATCATGCAAAATTAGGTATACTTATGAGTATGCAGAAGATGAAAGAAGCAGGAATTATTGGTGTACATGAAAATGATTTTATGATATAATCAAGCGTAGCGCTGTAAAAGTGCTGCAAATACGCAAGCCTGAGAGCAGAAATGGAGCAGAATGAGTAATATTTCCAGATATAAGAACGGATGGCTTCTTTTATTATTTATTCTTATAGGAATTGTACTTGGTGGTCTGATTGGTGAAATGGCAGCAGGTGTTTCATCATTAAGCTGGCTTAACTATGGCAATTCATTTGGTTTAACAAGTCCATTGGTACTTGATCTGGGTGTTTTAGTGGTAACATTTGCACTACAGATTAAGATAACGATTGCAAGTATTATTGGCGTGGTTCTTGCAATTTTAATTTACAGATTTATCTAAAAGATATCCGTTTGCCCGGAAGGGTGAAAAATGAATAGAAATCAATATGTATGTGATATGGCACAGCATAAGAGCTTAAGACCATATGAGAAATGCAGCCAGTATGGAGCCAGAGCTCTTACAGATGCGGAGCTTTTAGCAGTTATTTTAAGGACTGGAACAAGAGGCTGTTCTGCAATTGAACTCTCAGAGCAGGTCTTAAGGTCGGCAGATGGAAATGGAGCATTAAACAGCCTTGCTGATATTGAATACAATGATTTGATGAAATTAAAGGGGATTGGCAATGTAAAGGCGTTACAGATTCAGTGTATAAGCGAGCTGTCAAGGAGAATTGCTAAACAGACTGCATATGAGAGACTGGATTTTTCTAATCCGGAGGCAATAGCAAGATATTATATGGAGGACATGAGATATCTTGATAAAGAACATCTGATATTATCAATGCTTGATAATAAGTGCAGGCTTATTAAGGATACAGTAATTTCAATTGGAACGGTTAATGCATCACTTGTGACTCCGAGAGAATTGTTTATAGAGGCTTTGAAATCCCAGGCAGTTTCTATAGTCATTCTTCATAACCATCCAAGCGGGGATTCGTCTCCCAGCAGGCAGGATATAGAGGTTACTTTAAAAATAAAAAAAGCTGGCGAATTAATAGGAATATATTTGGTGGATCACATAATTATTGGGGATAATACGTATACAAGTCTAAAACAAGAACGATATTTGTAATGAGAAAGGAGCCTACAATGGCGAATGTTTACGGAATTGATATAGGAACAAGTAACTTTAAAATGTGCAGTCAGGATAAAATCCTGAATGAAAAGAACATGATTGCAATTGTAAATAATAAGGATTTACTTGCATTTGGTGATGAAGCGTATGAGATGTATGAAAAGGCACCTGAAAATATAAGTGTCTCATATCCGGTTAAATTTGGTGTTATTGCTGATATAGAGAATATGCAGACACTTCTTTTGAGCTTCTTTAATAAAATCAATGATGATAAGAAGGCATCTGGAAGTACAGACTTTTATGTTGCAGTGCCTACAGATGTTACAGAGGTTGAAAAGAGAGCCTTTTATGAGCTTGTTGTTGATTCAAAGGTGAAGGCAAAAAATATTTATATTGTAGATAAACCGGTTGCAGATGCTATAGGTGCAGGCCTTGATGTCACTAAGTCGAAGGGTATAATGATTGTAAATATCGGTGCTGAAACTACCGAAATCTCAGTATTGTCTCTGGGTGGAATTGTAATAAGCAAATCAATTAAAATTGGCGGTAACAAGCTTGATGAGGTTATTATCAGTGCAATCCGCAAGGCATACAATCTTGTTATCGGAACTAAGACTGCAGAGGGGATT
>JAUNPT010000075.1 GCA_030536565.1 Eubacteriales bacterium
CATTTCTCCGTTGGGAGAAACTCCGATGCACTCAACAGGCTAAAGCCCATAATCAATAGGCGGCAGAGATTTCTCCCTGCCGCCTGACCTTATATGTAAATGATTTCTGTATGTCTCATGATTTAGTATATTTATCGTTATTTAACAGATATTGCTTTTCTTATTCATGCAATATGTTACTAAATTCCCAAGCTTGTGCAACAAGCTTTGCCGTCTTCAGCATCTACCCACATCTGCAATTCCCCATTAAGTGCCAATCTTGCATATTCAAGAGGCTCATCAATTGCAAGAGCATCTAAGGCACCTTGCGAGCAAGGAGTTGTTCGCAATCCAAAAACTACAGACAATGTCCCCGATGTAATCGGAAACAATAATATAACAAAACACCAAAGTATAGATTTGTATATTACGATTATCTTATCCTTCATAAATCAATCACCTGTATTCCTACAAATTCTAAGTTAATTTCATTATATCATATCACCTTTGTTTATTATACATATTTTTATGAATAATCTTTTCCCATGTATCTACAATATAGTGTGTAGATAATAGACATAGTCAGGCTTCTGTTGGATTTACATGAATCATAATATGTTTTGTGTTAGGAAACTCCTTTTCAACATTTTCGTGTACATTTTCTGCAACAGTATGTGCTTCTCTGAAGGTTTTATTTCCGTCTACGCTGATTTCCAAATCAACATAGACTTTGTTACCAAACATGCGGGTATGAAGCAGGTCTACAGCAACAACATCTTTTTGTTTTAAGATATACTCTTTGAGCTTTATTTCATATTCATCGCCGCAGGAAGTATCCAGCATTTTTTTCACAGCATCGAGTAAAATATCAAAAGCTACTTTCAAAATAAAAAGACAGATAACAACACTGGCAATTGCATCTAGTACCGGAAAACCAAGCATTGCACCTCCGATACCGATTAATGAACCGATGGAAGAAAACGCATCAGAACGATGATGCCATGCATCAGCCATAAATGCCGCAGAATTTAATATTTTTGCATAATGTCTTGTATACCAGTACATTGCTTCTTTCACTACAATAGATACAATTGCAGCTATCAGAGCAATTACACCGGGAATGGCAAGTTCCTCATAATTCCCGGAAAAGATATTCTGTAAGCCGACTTTCCCGATTCCAAGTCCTGTTACAAGAAGAATCAGCCCTAAAATCAAAGAAGCAATACATTCCATTCTCTCATGTCCGTATGGATGTGCTTTGTCTGCACCACGTTTAGATATTTTTACGCCTAGAAACGCAATAAATGTAGCAAACACATCTGAAAGGGAGTGTACCGCATCAGAAACCATTGCTCCTGATTTTCCAGCAATACCCGCGAACATTTTGAATCCACAAAGGATAATGTTACCAATAATTCCCACTAAGGAAACCTGTTTGATAATGGCATTTTCGTTACATGCCATATTTGTTTCTTTTGCCATAAAAGAATCCTCCTTAATTTCCCGCTTTCTGCGGTTTTTATATGATTTCTCTTATAGACACTCCATTTTGAGATGGACTGTTCCAAAAAAGTATAAAAAAACACCTATGGAACATACAACTGTCCCACAGATGTGAATAAATCCAATCTGCTGCCACTAATCTTGCAGCCCGGCTTCATAAACATGAGGTTTACTGCCTGCTCAGTTTGTACTGGTGATCTCGCATTCCAAAAGAATGTAATGCAGTGCAAAGAGTACTTTATATATATCCTAATCCTTGAAAAAACGCAAGAGAATTACATGAAAAATACTCAAATTATCAATTTATTTCTGCCCTTTATATGATATGATTGAAAATGTCAGGAGGTGCATCATGCAGAAATATTTTGAACTTACCACTGCTTTGGAATATATCGAAAACCATATGTCAGATGACTGTTCACAGGCAGCTATTGCACAAGCAGGAAATCACCCTTACTGATTTTTCCTGCTTTCTATTCAGTTATCCACTCAATCTCACTTCCATGTACTGGAACACGATTAACACCATAATATATAGCATATGTCACCTTTGTTTCTTCTGCCTTTATAACATAAATATATTTTTCCTCCCCCTCCATAGCTGTAATATACATGGTGTTATCATCAATATATATACCCTTCATATACTTATAATTGTCCTCAAAATAAGACTCATTATTGCGTGTTGGAATGCCAATAGACAAAATTTCCTTTCCAACGCTAAAAAAGGTGATTGCTCTTATATGTTCACTTCCATCTGGTAATATACTCTTGACCACGTAAATAGGGAAATCCCCAAGCCAGAAAAATGAATAGCTTAAACTTAATTTATCCTGAATTGAACTAAGCCTTGTATTACTATTTTCAATTGTCTGCCAAATAAACTGTTCAAGCCTTACTCTATCATCTTGCGCGGTGACTGGATAAACATCTATATTTCCTGTATGCCTTGGAGCCGCAGCCAAAGTTTCATCTGATTCCGTTTCAACTACCTGGCTATCTGTATTATTATGATTCCACACTAAAATAACACCTGATATTACTACGGTTAAAAAAACTGCTGCCATCACTGCTAATATATACTTTTTATTTTTAAAAGAGAGCTTCACAGCTCCCTCTGTAATATCTGACACATTTTTCTTAGCCCTATCCGTATATTCAGATTTTGCATTTTTCTCAATTTTATATTCTTGCATTTTCATGCTATTTTCAATAATTTCCTTCATATCTTTATTATATCTGTCTGTCATAAGCTCACCTCCTCGTATAAAAAAATAACCGAACTGTCATTTTCTATATTAATATACGAAAAAACAATAAAAACATTTTTCATAAATGTTATATAAAATTTATATATTTCAGCTTGCATTTAGCCTGATTTAGATGTAGTATACTAATATCAGTAAGTAGTATTCATTACTACATGTTAAGCTTTTAATAACTTGTTGATATGATTATATATCATTTTTATGTGCATACTAATATAGTAACACAAACATTTGTAAAAGAAATGAGGAGTAATATGAATAACAGAACAATTATAAAAAATACTGGATATTTAAAAAAAGAATTAAAAGACCCCGGAAGTGCTATCACACATTTTATCGGAATGATTTTGGCAGTATTTGGAACTGCTCCAATTATTATGAAAGCTTCCACGACTCATGACGCAATCCATATTGGCTCTATTACTGCGTTTATAATAAGTATGATACTGTTATATGCCGCCAGTACAACCTATCATACGTTTGATATTAACCCATATGCTAATAAGATTTTAAAAAAGATTGATCACTGCATGATTTTTGTTTTAATTGCAGGTTCTTATACTCCTATCTGCCTTATAGTTCTTCACGACAGAACAGGACTTATGATGTTTATCGCTGTCTGGGCAATTGCGGCTCTCGGTATTATTTTTAAGCTTTGCTGGGTAACTTGTCCAAAATGGATATCCTCTGTTTTATATATTGGAATGGGCTGGGTGTGTATTTTCGCATTTACAAAGATTATTCATGCACTGCCTGCTGCCGCTTTTATCTGGCTTCTGTCCGGCGGGATTATATATACCATTGGCGGTATCATATATGCATTAAAGCTTCCGATTTTTAATAATCTTCATAAGAATTTTGGTTCTCATGAAATCTTTCACCTCTTTGTTATGGCAGGAAGCCTATGCCACTATATTATGATGTATCAATATGTATCAACATTTGTTATGTAGGCGGCCTTTCGGCCGCTTGCGCTGAATTAGTATAGTTCAGCGCATCTATATAAAGCATCTGGTATTTCCTCTATCCACTAATTATTGTATTTCAATTTCCTGCATATTCTGTTTTAGTAATCCCTTCCAGACGCTTATACTATTATTCTTCCTCTTGTTCAAGATAACTCATTGGATCCACTGGTTCACCATTCTTTAACACCTGAAAATATAATCCTGGGCCTTCTTCTTTATAATATGCTGACTGCATGCCAACTGTACCTATTGTATCACCGCCGTTTACAGCATCACCGCTTGCAAGTGATACCTCATTTAACATTCCATAAACTGCCTTATATCCATTCCCCATTGAAATAGTCATAGTGATTCCTGTTTCCTTCAAGTTCTCCACTGATTCAACAACTCCCGGAGCAGCTGCTTTTACCTCTGTTCCAACTGCCGAAGAAATCATAATTGCAGGACTGCATTTATACTGCCCCAATGTTTTATAAAATATTGTTGTATCCATACTGTATTTCATTGCTATATCACCTGTAACTGGCCAGCCCATTAGATTTCCCTCACTAAAAGGATATCCCGTAAGTGCTGCAGCTGCAGCTTCCTCTGCCGAAACAGTTGTTTCTTCTATAAATGTAGTTTCCTCCTGACGTGTTGTGGCTGTATTGTCAACTGCACCGCTGTCGGCCGCCTCAACCTCATGAAGCTCATCATATGCATCATTCTCATCTAAATTGCCATCTTCCGTTTTTATAGCCACATTTTCTTCTGTTTCATTCAGGTTCACAATATTGTTTTTATCATTTCCTTTTTTAACACTTGTTGCCACTGAATAAACACCAAATACAAGTGCCATAATAATACCTATAGATATAATTGTTGAAATGATTTTTTCTTTTTTTGTTGCAGAATCATTTTGCCTTTTCATAATAACCTCCTTTGAAGCGCCATAATTTTATATTACTAGGTTTGCCACATTGAAGAACGGTTATTCATTACTGAAAGGATTTCTTGATTTTCCCAATGGCTGATAAAATGATATCTTAAAAACCTCCGCATTAACAATTTTATTGTTAATGCGGAGGCCCCTTTTCGTTTAATAAAATATTCTATTACAGAGTTACATGCACCTTATCAAGCTTCCAGATTTCATCAACATATTCCTGAATCGTCCTGTCTGATGAAAACTTACCAGCCTTTGCTGTATTAGTCATAACCACTTTAGCCCATTCTCTCTCGTTCTTATACATTTCACCAATTTTTTTCTGGGCATTAACATAGGAGTGGAAATCCTTAAGAATGAAATAAGTATCTGCCCTTCTGCCTGGCTGGCTGTTAAGAAGTGAGTTATAAATGTCTCGGAATAACTCCGGATCTTCTGGAGAATACTTTCCATTGATAAGCTCCATAAGAATTTCTCTTACATTCTGGTCATTGTTAAAAATTTCCATTGGGTCATATCCGCCCTCATTTTCATACTTTATTACTTCATCAGATGAAAGACCAAATATAACTGCATTATCGTCTCCGACCTCCTGAACGATTTCAACATTTGCACCGTCCATGGTACCAAGTGTAACTGCACCATTAAGCATAAACTTCATATTTCCCGTTCCTGAGGCTTCCTTGGAGGCTGTTGAAATCTGTTCGCTTACATCTGCTGCCGCAAATATAATCTCACCATTGGAAACCCTGTAGTTTTCAATAAAAACAACCTTAATCTTTCCATTTATAGAATCATCATTGTTAATTACATCTGCTACACTATTAATCAGCTTAATAGTAAGCTTGGCAATCCTGTAGCCCGCTGCTGCCTTGGCACCAAAAATAAATGTTCTTGGAATAATATCCAGTTTTGGATTATTTTTCAACTGATTATACAGATACATAACGTGTAAAATATTAAGAAGCTGCCTCTTATATTCATGAAGTCTTTTAACCTGTACATCAAAAATTGAATCAGGGTCAACCTCAATGCCGTTATGCTCTTTAATATATTCTGCAAGACGAATCTTATTCTTATGCTTAATCTGCATAAATTCCTGCTGTGCCTTAGGGTCATCAATATATACTGACAATCTGTCAAGCTTTGAAAGGTCTGTTATCCAGCCATCTCCTATCTTATCTGTAATCCATTCTGCAAGCATCTGGTTTCCATGTAAAAGGAATCTTCTCTGTGTAATACCATTAGTTTTATTATTAAACTTATCTGGCATCATTTCATAGAAGTCTCTTAACTCCTGTTTTTTAAGGATTTCTGTGTGAAGCTTCGCAACTCCATTTACTGAATACCCGGCAGCGATTGCCAGATGTGCCATCTTAACCTGACCATCATAAATAATTGCCATATTACGAATTTTTTCATGGTCATTAGGATACTTTGCCTTAATATCTTCAACAAATCTTCTATTAATTTCTTCAACAATCTGATATATTCTTGGAAGCAGTCTTGAGAACAATTCAATAGGCCATTTCTCCAGTGCTTCAGCCATAATTGTATGATTAGTATATGCAACTGCCTTAGTTGTAATATCCCATGCCTCATCCCATTCCAAACCATTTTCATCCATTAGAACTCTCATAAGCTCGGCAACTGTTACAGTTGGGTGCGTATCATTCATCTGGAATGTCATTTTCTCGTAAAGCTTCGTAACATCACCATTATGCAGCTGCTTATATCTGTCAACAGCCCGCTGTACACTTGCAGAAACAAAGAAATACTGCTGTTTTAAACGAAGCTCCTTTCCAGCATAATGGTTATCGTTGGGATATAGGACCTCAACAATGTTTTTAGCAAGATTTTCTTCCTCTATGGCTTTCTGATAATCACCTTTATCAAATGAGCTTAAATTAAATGTATTAACTGCCTCTGCATCCCAGATACGAAGCGTATTTACAGTATTATTTCCATAGCCTACAACCGGTACATCATATGGAACCGCAATAACTGAACGGTAATCTTCCTGAACAAAAATATCCCTTCCAGTTTTTTCATCACGGTATGAACGTACATAGCCTCCGAACTTAACCTCATATCTATACTCAGAGCGTCTTATTTCAAATGGATTTCCATCCTTTAACCAGTTATCCGGTACCTCTATCTGATACCCATCCTTAATTTCCTGCTTAAACATTCCATATCTGTATCGTATACCACAGCCATATGCAGGATATTCTAATGTTGCAAGGGAATCCAGGAAACAGGCTGCCAGCCTTCCAAGACCTCCATTACCTAATGCTGCGTCCGGCTCCTGATCTTCTATTACATTAATATCAAGCCCCAGTTCATCTAAAACCTCTTTCATTTCCCTGTATGCCATCAAATTAATCATATTATTGCCCAATGCACGCCCCATAAGGAACTCCATAGACATATAAATAACCATCTTAGGATCTTCTTCCTCGTAGGCCTTCTGTGTCGCAATCCAGTTATCCATGATAATATCCTTTACTGAGTACGCCACAGCTTGAAAAACCTGCTGTTTACTTGCCTCATTAAGTGTTTTACGGAATAATAACTTACAATTACTTACAATACTTTTCTTAAATTCTTCTTTGTCAAATGTTGTAGCTTTTGTCATGTTTAACTTCCTCCTGATTCGTCATTTCAGCACTTGTCTGTCACGTGCCTTAATTATACACATTTCTGGCTTTTCGTGCAAATAATTAATAAAATCATTATCATAATGTCCATGCAAATATGAATTTCACTGCCAGTTTTCACATATAATAAAAGTAATCTAATAATAAACCCTTAAAAATATGCTTAAAATCATCACTGAAATTAACGATATCATTAATAATCTTGTCTGGGGCACTCCTATGCTTGCTCTTTTAATTGGAACAGGTATCTTTATGACTGTTTCAACCAGATTTTTTCAATTTACCCATTGGAGACACTGGCTAAACTGTACCCTTGGCAGCATATTCACTGATAAACATATTACTATGCATACAGATAAAAATGACGGTTCAATATCCCAGTTTCAATCTCTCTGTACCACCCTTGCTGCGACTCTCGGCACTGGTAATATTGTAGGAGTGGCATCTGCCATAATTCTAGGTGGACCTGGCTCCATATTCTGGATGTGGATAGTCTCTTTTTTCGGCATGATGACTATCTACTCAGAAAATGTTCTGGGAATCTTCTACCGCAGACGTAATCTTGCAAACCAGTGGTCAGGCGGACCAATGTATTATCTGCAATATGGGCTTGGCTCCAAAACAGGATTTAAGCATATAGGGAAATTACTTGCCAACACATTTGCAGGCTTCTGCGTTCTGGCGTCCTTTGGAATCGGCAATATGAGCCAGGTCAACTCCATAGCAGGAAACATGCAATCCACCTTTGGGATTTCACCCCTTCCACTGGGACTTATTCTTATGTTTCTAGGCGGCCTTGTCATTCTTGGCGGAATCAAACGCATAGCAAATGTTACTGAAAAGCTGGTACCTTTTATGGCAATTACATATATACTCATGGCTCTCACTGTATGTATAATTAATATAAAAACCTTTCCACAGGTAATTTCGTCCATATTTGCTGGTGCCTTCGGACTGCAATCTGCTGCTGGCGGCATTGTGGGCAGTGGACTTAATCTTGCCCTTACCTGGGGAATGAAGCGGGGAGTATTTTCAAATGAAGCCGGACTTGGCTCCTCTGCAATCATTAATTCCTGTTCCAATGTAACTGAGCCTGTACGCCAGGGTATGTGGGGAATATTTGAGGTTTTCGCAGACACTATTGTACTCTGTTCTCTGACTAGTTTTGCAATACTCTCATCTGGACTTATTAACTTAGATACAGGTGCTTTAATTGATACTTCCATAAACGAAGCCGAACTGGCTGGCAAAGCATTTGCCACAGCTTTTGGCTCATTGGGCCCTGTATTCATCGCAATTGCCATTCTAATGTTTGCATTTGCAACGGTTCTAGGCTGGAGCCATTATGGTGCTAAGGCATTCGAGTTCCTTTTTGGAGAACGGTACATATTCGTGTACAAAATCATATTTGTGTGGTTTATTTTTCTTGGCTCCATAATGAAGCTTTCCCTTGTCTGGGATTTATCTGATACTTTCAATGGACTTATGGCAATTCCTAACCTAATTGGTGTGCTTGGCCTGTCACCCTTAGTTGTGAAAATAACCATGGACTACATAAAGCGCACATTAAACAGGCTGAATGCAAAGCCCTGAATTTATCATTTACACATTAACTATACGAAGTGAAGCTTCCATCTCAATTTTACCTATAATCCATTGAATTTTGTTAATTTTTTTGTTTGTATTTGCCAATTTTATATTGACTTTTAAGTACATTCCCATATAATTATCATTAATACATGAGGGGTTATGGGGATAACTAATGATTAATATACTACTGCTGGAAGATGATTCTTCTCAATTAATTGAGCTCGAAAATATGATAATGCTGCACTCCTACAATGCGTCCTTTCAAATTTTAAGGGCTGCTAATTATGAAGATGCCTTATTCCATATTTCTAACAACCACATTCATATCTACATTTTAAATGCACAACCTGAGGCTGCTAAGAACTCCTATAGTGCTTTTGATATTGCACGTATTATCCGATATGAATATAATCAGGCATATGCACCAATTATATTTACTTCAAATGACTTATCGGATATATCAATCGCTGTAAATGAGTTACACTGCTGCAATTACCTTCTAAAGCCTTATTCTTGTGAACATTTACATAAGGCATTGGATTTTTGCTTTTCTCTGCCACAATATCACATTAATTACTTTGATTTCAAAGACGTAAATGGGATTCATATTCGCATTAATGAAACAGATATTAACTACATTGAAGCGGCAGCACACTCTGTTAAATTACATACTCCAAGTATTTCCTACACTTCACGCAGTTATTCTATGGATACATTGGAGCATTTGCTTTCATCTACATTTATCCGATGTCACAAGAAATATATTGTTTCTAAAAAAAATATCACTCATTATGATAAAACTAATTTACTGCTAACGGTTAAACTTATATTAAATAATACTTCTACAACCTTTAACATTCCTGTTGGAAGACACTATAAAACATCATTTGAAACCAAGTTTAATTCATAAAATTTTTTCACTTAAAAAAGGTCAGCTACACATGTTTAATGTGTAGCCGGCCTTTTTACCGCATTCATTCTTAAACTCTTTTCCATGCATAATAGCCAATAAGCTATTATGGGCAAATGGAATCAGCCATGTCAGAAAAAGAACTAATATAAGTCCTCTAATTATCCATTTATTTCTTATTATTGCAGCCACCTAAATATAATCACATCCCAAAAATATGGCCATAAAATATCCTCTGCACTTCCCGAGCTTGACCATATCGTATCAAACTCTTTAAACAGCCACCTATCATCTTTTTTTTCAAACGTATAGACATTTGCTGAACTATGTCGTTCTGCAACATAATAAACCTTTGCTCTGCTTTCTGAATATTCTATCACCTGATAAAACTCGACCTTTTCATCACTTTGAAAATAGCTGCACTGTCTATACTCGTCCTTAAACTCTTTTCCATGCATAATAGTCAATATACTATTATGTGCAAATGGAACCAGCCATGTCAGAAAAAGAACTAATATAAGTCCTCTAATTATCCATTTAAATACTTTCTTTACATTCATAATATACTCCTCAATATATTTCTAACAATACCTTCATTAAATTATAATTTTCCTGTACAAATTCACCAAAAGGATTTGGCCCCGGATTACTATGTGGTTTGTGAAAATCATGCCCAACATTATATAATGATGCTAATATATCTGGACGTTCTGCTATTGTTGGGAACTCCACTTTCCATGTATCTATTATTATTTTTATATATGCAGCAACATAAAATACATTTGTCCTTTCATCTATTAATCGTTCTTCTCTTTCCTGCCTTGAACCCCTTATTATTGGAATTGTTCCCCATGTATTTGCAACATCATTATTATAGTATCCACTATTATCAATAAATTGTGACGTTGAATATAACACCTGACCTATACCAATC
>JAUNPT010000076.1 GCA_030536565.1 Eubacteriales bacterium
AATAAAAGTTAAATATAAAAGGGATGGAAATGAAACTTTATATCCATTTTTAGTATATGGCGATTCAATGGAAACTCAGATTGGCTATATTGGTGAAAATAATGGAGAATACATGGCTGAATCATTTATACAGAAAATTCCCGAGTCGTGGAATCAGAGTACACAGCTTGTGGCAGCTGTTACACATTATGGAGAAAGAAACAAGTATGTAGTACCAATGTCAAGCGTGTTCAAAGAAGGAGAACAGACATTTATATATGTTGTTTATGAGACAAGGAAGGCATGGGGAACAGAGTATATTCTTCATAAGGAAACTGTAAAAGTAATTGAGAGCAACGGGGAATATGCAGCGTTAAATTCTGTGCCGAAGTACAAGATATTAAAAAATGCAAAGAAAAGTTATTATGATGGCATGCTGATTAAACAAGTTGAAGGACAGTGGTAGAGGAGGATGATTATGAAGAAAAAAATTATGGCAATATTAATGATTATTGTATGTGTTGCGGCGAATTGTACAGGCTGCGGTCCATGGAATGACAGCTCATCAGATGGACTAAAGGTATATTATTGTGAAACAGCTAAATCTAAAAAATATGAGAAGATTCTTGATATGTTTAAACAAATAAACAGTGATGTGCAATGTGAATTTGTAAAGTTTAATTCAGAAGAAGAACTTAATGAAAAGGTTGCACTTGATATGGCTGGAAAAAATGGGCCGGATGTTATACTTTTATCGTCTGAATCACAGATGGATATAGATAAGGCTGTAAGTGGTGGGAAGTTAAAGGATATGAAGGAATATCTAAACAGTGATAATTCATTAAAAGATGATAATTATCTTATGAATGTAATCAATGCATGTGTTGTAGATGGAAAGCAGTATGTAGTTCCATTTAATTTTGATGTTAATTTATTCTACTATCAGGATATTGAGAAAGACGTTTTTAGTGATGTGGATGAGAAAACAGTATCATATTCTGAATTTATAGAATATCTTGATAAATGTTATGATGAAATGTATACAGAAGATGAGGAATATATAACAATGACGTCTGTCAGGGCATTTTTTTCACAGAATTTATCACTGCTTACAACAATGATGACTGATATGGGAATTGAACTTATAGATGGTAATGAAATTATTATTAGTGAAGATGAATTAAAAATGTTGTGTTCACTTGTTAAGAAGATATATGATGAGAACAAGTTGAAGTATAATCATTTTAAGTCAAATATGTCAATCAGTGAAGTGCATCAGCATATTAAAACATTCACGATGAATTATGAGGATGCCGTTTCAATTTCAATATTAAACTATTATATTAAAGAGGGCGGCTTGGATAAATTAAAATTCGTATCAATACCAAGTAATAAAGGAAATGGAAAAACAGCATTTATAACAGATTATGGAGTGGTTAGCAGTAAATGTAAAAATCCTGATAAAGCCTATAGATTACTAAAGTATATCATGGATTCTAAAAACGATTATTCAGACAGATACTATATGTCGGTTAATAGAGATATTTTTGAGCAGAAAATAACAGCCCTTTCCGGGACAACGGACTGGATAATGTCAAGCGGCAAGGTATATCAGCTTGAGAAGTGGGATGCAGGGACAAAGGAAAAATTTGAAGACATAATTGGAAACATTCAATATGCATATATTAGAAATAATCATATTGAAGAAATATTTAGTGATTCTATGCAGAAGTATGTAGACGGAAGTTGTGATTTTGACAGATGCTATGAGGAGTTAATGAATAAACTGACATTGTATCTTAGGGAGTAGGCTGATTTTTAGGAACGTGTTGTCAACAGTTAGCTTACATGATTTTATGGTGACAGGATTTAGCATGCAACCATATCTGTTTGATGGGCAGTGTGTTGAGGTGGTGGCATTTGAAGATTATAGTGTTGATAAGATAATTGAAGCCATTGAACGATTTAAAGTAGAGCCAAACACAAATAGTGAAAAATATACCAATTCAATGTTAATTTGATACGAGAAAAACTTCTTATGTTGTAAGATTGAATAAAGAGTTATAGCATACAAAAAATCTAAATAAAGAAGGGGATTTATAATGGGAAAGCAAGAAGGGTATATTACATATAGAATTTCTGATTTTGAAGGTAGTGGAAATGGTTCTGGGTATTATGATGAGCGTAAAGAAAAAATGGAAAGAAAGCAAAGTGCAAGGGTCTTGAGTTTGGTTTTGATAGGAATATTATTTTGCTTAGGTTTAACAACATATTTAGTTGTTAGAGAATTAAATTACAAATATGATGGAACAAAACAGACTGTGGAGTGTAATCCATCAAATGCTACGGTTTCATGGAGGGCACCCGATGATAGGACATACATAGTTGATATAGCATATGCATTTAGTGATGAGCATGAGATTGATATATATTATTTGGGAGATGATTATGGACATGCAATTGTAATGACAAATTATAAACTTTGGTGCATATGTTATTTAGTGTTTGGAGGATTGTTCGTGGTTGTTTTATATTCCATCATAAAAACAATAAGACCGAAGAAACATGCAAATGTGTAATATTGATAGACTTCTGGGGAAGGTATTAGTTTATAGAAAAGGCAGTAATAGAGGTGCCTAATCCTCCTCTATTACCTGAACCTCCATATATCTGAAATCAATATGCTCAATAAAATTATCCTGATTAAAGCGAACCTTGGAATGACGTTTAAATTCTGCAATATTTGAATCCAGCCAGATGGGTTCGCTTAAATCAAACTGGTAGCAGGCCTTACTGATTCCATCAAAAATCTTTTTTGTTCTGTTTAAAGTATCATCACCGTTTATAACAACGGTATCATTTAAGAGGTGGTTACCATCGTCAAATAATTTACACCAAAGTCGAAACATAATATTCTTCCAATCTGCTAATTTTAAATTAATTTAAAAATCTCTGCTGTCCAGCACAATTGTAAATGGGCCATTATTTTCAAGATTAACCTTCATGTGGGCTTTGAAGCAGCCGGTTTCTACTACAGGCACCTGCTTCCTGCACAGGTCTACAAAGCGGTTGTATAGCATTTCAGCGTGAGCTGGGTCACCGGCGTGAACGAAGCTTGGACGATTGCCCTTGCGGCAGTCAGCATATAATGTAAATTGACTTACAATAAGAAGTTCACCGCCAACGTCAGTTAAAGAAAGATTGGTTTTGCCATTCTCGTCAGGGAAAACACGAAGCTTTATAATCTTATCTACATATTTCTGAAGCATGTCCTCAGTGTCAGTTTCGCAGACACCAAAAAGAATTAGAAATCCATGTCCGATTTTTCCAATAATTTTATTATCCACCTCAACAGATGCGTGGTTTACACATTGTATTACAAATTTCATTAAATATTAACTCCTTTTTTTGCAAGTCTAATTTCAGCACTTTCCTTAATAAGTGTGTATATAACAGCAAACAGTGGAATAAAGAAGATAATTCCAACAATTCCAAATAAGCTGCCGCCAAGCAGTGCTGCTAAAAATGTATAAAATGCAGGCAGGCCGACAGAGTTTCCAACTACGTGTGGATAGATAAACTGTCCCTCAAGGAATTGGATTATCTGATAGATAATTACGGAGAGTACTGCCTGCCATGGACTTATAAAGAGAATAAGCACAGCACCGATAAAGCATGCCAAAAATGAGCCAATATATGGAATGAATGATAAAACAGCTGCAAGTACAGCTACAAGGGCTGCATATGGAAGCTTTGCAATTGAAAATGCTATAAATATAAGAATTGCAATTATAAATGCTTCAATACACTGACCGGACAGGAATTTAGCATAGGTATCATTAATCAGCTGCCCTGCATGACACAGATGGTCAGCAATATCCCTGTTAAAATAAGCATAGAGTAGTTTCTTTGTCTGTGTTTCCAGTTTTCTTTTTGAGAGCAGCATATATATAGCTACAACAAAGCTCATGCACAGTGAAAAAACAGTGCCTGCTGCAGATGTAATAAATGTAAATATTCTGCCAACAATATCAAGGGTTCCGCTGGATATATTTGTAATCAGGCTTGTAATCTTATCTGTTGAAAATTGTTCCTGAAGCCACGAAATATCCATAAGCTCGTTGAGCTTGTCCTGACTTATGTATTGTGAAACATATGTGGAAAACTCTGGGATTTTTTTGACAATCTGTTCATATAAGCCTACCAGAGAAGACACAATTTCCGGGATAGCAAGAACACAGACCAGAACAATGACTAGAACCAGAGATATAATTGCAAGCAAAAGGCTTATAGAACGAATATGTTCTTCAGACATTTTCCTTTTAAGCTTGATGTTAAGTTTAAAAAACACTTTTTCATAAGCTTTCATAGGCACATTTAGTATAAATGCAATGACACCGCCTATGATTACAGGCATGGCCAGACCAAGCACGTGAAAAATTCCGTTTACAATGGAGTGAATATTTAATGCTGCCGCCAGAAGTGCTGCAGCTGCAATGAGTAAAATAATATTTTTTTTCAAACTAAAGTCTTTCATATAAACTTATCCCCCAAGACACAATAATATAGGAATTATTGTACAGAATAAACATTTTAAATTCAATAAAGAAATTGTAAATAATAAAAATAAGTAAAAAATAAAAGGAACTGCACACCAATGATTTTAATAAAATCAAAAATCAGTAGTGCAACAGCTCCTTTTATCTAATTACATGTTTACATTCAAATGTCTTGGAAGACCATCAACCATGATTGGTGAAAGCTCAGCCTGAATTAATGGTCTGATATAGCGGATAAGTTCGTCCGTTACATAATCATCATCTGTAATCCATTCCAGAGGAACCTTCTTTTCAATGTTGGCAATGTCATGTACGTCATGAGTTTCTGTAATGCACATATATGGGTCATCAGAAATTCTTTTAAGTACAACAACACGTCCGCTCTCGCCTTCAAAGGCAGCTTTAACTGCAGCACCGCCAACATTAAATGCCTCAGTGATATCTGTACGGCTTGTCATATGTCCTGCACAACGCTGCATAGTTGATAATTCAACTGCACGTGTCTTAATTCCAAGCTCTGAGCCAATCTTGTTGGCTAAGAATTTAGCAGAGCCAGCCAGCTGCTTGTGTCCGAATGCATCAACGAACTCTACATGGTCTGAAAGCTCGAATACATAACGTCCATCGGCAACCTTGATACCTTCTGAAATGGCAATTACCATTGAACGTCCCTTAGTGCTTACAGCCTTAACGTGATTCATGAACTGGTCAATATCAAATACCTTTTCTGGAAGATAAATCATATCAACCCCTTCACAGTCCTCACCTTTGGCTAAAGCAGCGGCAGCAGTAAGCCATCCTGCGTTACGTCCCATGATTTCAACAATAGTGATTGTTGGGTAATCATACACAAGACCATCACGAATGATTTCCTTCATAGTAGATGCAATATACTTTGCAGCACTACCGAAGCCAGGCGTGTGGTCAGTTACAGCTAAATCATTATCAATAGTTTTAGGAACGCCCATAAATTTGATATCGCTGTTTATTGACTTGCCATAATCAGAAAGCTTTTTGATTGTATCCATTGAATCATTGCCGCCGATATAGAAGAAGTACTGAATTTCAAGCTCATTGAGCTTTTCAAAAATCTTAGTATATGTAGCTTCGTTACCTTCCACTTCAGGAAGCTTGTAACGACAAGAACCAAGGAATGATGAAGGGGTTCTTTTTAAAAGGTCAATGTCAATATCCGTCTGAATTTTATTAGACAAATCAACGTATTCGCCATCTAAGAGTCCCTTGATACCATGAATCATACCATATACCTTCTTAGCACCTCTGTCTTTCGCAGTTTTGAATACACCGGCAAGGCTAGAATTGATTACAGCTGTTGGTCCGCCTGACTGGCCAACGATAACATTTCCTGTCATAATATCCTCCAATTTTAATAAATATTGTAACAATTTAAAACAGTTACTTGTTTTGTTAATTTATTTTACCATAATTTCATAAAAGGCACAACTGATAGGTGCAGGAACATTTTAATGAATTTTAATAAACATTTTTGGTTATTCACAGCTTCATGTATTGACGAAATATAACAGGACACACTAAAATATATCAGGGACATATTTTTAACCCAAAAGTTTTATTGAGAAAAGGGGACTTTTATGACCGAAACATCGAGAATGCCAGCAACAAGCAGACGAAGAAACTATAAGCGTTATATAAAAAAGCCAGAGTATGAAACCAGAAGTGAAAGATTTGGCAGTGCTTTAAGAAAGGGGCACGAAAAAAGAAATATATCAGCTCAGGAATATAAAGAATTTATGGGGAATATAATGGATAATCCTGTAATAAATGAAATGAAGATATACAATCATCACAGCCATACCAGCTGTTATCAGCATTCTGTCCATGTTTCATACTACAATTATCTTATATGTAAAAAATTAGGCTGGGATACCAAAGCGGCAGCCAAGGGCGGACTGCTCCATGATTTATTTTTATATGACTGGCATGGGCACAAAACAGAAGAAGGGGAACGAATGCATGGTTTCGAGCATCCTACAAAGGCACTGAAAAATGCACACAGTAATTTTGATATAACAGAAAAAGAGGGAGACATAATAAAGAAGCATATGTTTCCATTAACTGTGACACCTCCAAAATACAAAGAATCCTATGTCATTGTTATGACGGATAAGTTCTGCAGCTTTGGAGAAGTGATGGATCGTTTTTTCAAAAGGAAGAAACGTGAGACATTTAAAAAGGGATATAAAGGAAAAATGTAAGGATTTACCATTTAAAGTTGAATAAATATGCAGATTGTGGTATTTTGTAAATATATTATATATTAGGAGGAAGTAGGAATGAAGTATTGTTCAAAATGCGGAAGGCAGCTTAATGATGGAGAAGTGTGCAACTGTCAGTCAGGTGTACAGCCACAGGGACAGCCAATGCAGGGTCAATTTAATGGCCAGCCTGTAATGGGAGGTAATGTACAGTTTAATAATCAGCCACAGGGACAGCCACAAGGCCAGTTTACCGGTCAGCCACAGGGAAGACCACAGTATTCACAGCAATCAAGTCCGGTATTTGAAAATATCGCCAGTCTGTTAAAGGGATTATTTAAAAATCCAGTGTCATCAGTATCATATTATGTTAATAATGCATCTGCGGCATCGTCTTGTATTGTTATTGCAGTATTAGCATTTCTGTCAGGTTTAAGACAGTTAATCTATATTGCAGGATATAACATAAAGTATCCGGCGTCATCAGCATATGAGGGTGTTAAGATTTTTACAAGCTTTTTAAATGATATGTTTATTGTAATCGCATCAGCAGCTGTATTTGCTTTAATTATTATGCTTCTTGTCAATGCATTTGAAAAAGACCATAAGATTACATATACTCAGGCATTAGCGGTTGCCAGCTTAATGGATATCGTATATTTCCCATTGGCAATTGTCGGAACAATTATTAAGATGATTCCAGTTGCATTTTTTGGCTATGTTGCTTCATGGATAGGTGCATTTGGTAATGGCGCAAGCTATGCATTGGTATTTATCGGTATTAAGTCTGTTGAAAGAGATGACAACCATATGCCAATAGTATTTGGTGTTGCACTTTGTGCAGTTGCAGTTATGACAACAATTGTAAATTTGATTTTTTAGTAATATAAAAGGAAGTTAAGAAAAAGAGGTGCCGCATAAAACGACACCTCTTTTAATTGTATAATTAGCCTGAAGTATAATCTGCTAAAAAGGAGGTTTTTATGACATATTTGGGTGAACAGCAGAATAAGCATTTTTTGGGAACTGGAGAGAGAAACAAGGCTGGAGTTAGTCTGCAGGACTTTCTTGAGGCATATGACCCGTCAAAATATATGAATCCATGCAATACAGTAGATACGCTGGTGTTTACATATACTGAGGAAGCCCGGGTTAAGAAAATAGACAAGCTTCTGCTTATAAAGAGAGGAAATCATCCAAGCATAGGCTGGTGGGCATTGCCGGGAGGATTTGTAGAATATAGGGAAGATCTTGATAAGGCCGCCTTAAGGGAGCTTTATGAGGAAACAAAAATTAAGGATATTGAGGTGGAACAGCTGAAAAGCTATGGAGATTATGACAGGGACCCAAGAACCAGAATAATTACTACAGCCTATGTTGCAGTTGTGCCAGAGGGCAGACTGAATGCCGTGGCGGGTGACGATGCAAAGGAGGCTGGCTGGTTTAGCATAGATGATAAGCTGCTTTCCAGAGAATGTAATAATAATCTGGTGACAGAAAAGCATATGTTAATACTTTCAAATGAAGACCATAGCGTTACTACAACCACAGATATTACTGTTACATACAAGGAAAAAGGTATATTACAGCAGAAAAAATACCATGTAGACAGCACAAATCTGCTGGCGGCAGACCATGGTGCTGTGATACTTGAGGGATATCATTATTTATTGAAGCATTTTACAGAATTAAGGAGATAGACATGAAACAGACATGGAGACCAGGAAATATGTTATACCCGGTTCCGGCAGTTATGGTCAGCTGCCAGAGAAAGGGAGAGAAGCCGAATATAATTACTGTGGCATGGGCGGGAACCATTTGCTCAGACCCTGTAATGGTTTCGATTTCGGTTAGAAAAGAAAGATATTCCTATGATATAATTAAAGAGACCGGGGAATTTGTAATCAATCTGACAACAAAACAGCTTGTCAGAGCTACGGATTATTGCGGTGTACGTTCAGGAAGAAATGTTGATAAATTTAAGGATATGAACCTTACACCAGAGACGTCTGAAAAAATAAACGCTCCAGGAATAGCAGAGAGTCCGGTCTGCATAGAATGTAAGGTAGTACAAGTGCTTGAGCTTGGGAGTCATGATATGTTTATTGCGAAGGTTGAAGCAGTAAGGGTTTGGGAATCTTTGCTTGACAGCAGAGGGACACTTAAGCTTTATAAGGCAGATTTAATGGCATATTCACATGGCTCCTATTATGAATTGGGGAAAACTTTAGGAAAATTTGGATTTTCTGTGCAAAAGAAGGCTTCACAGAATAATGCAGTTAAGAAAAAAACAAAAAAAAGAAAAAATTCAGGCAGTATTAAATAACAGCTGTTGGGGGTGCTTATGAAGATTGCTTATTTGTCCATACACAATTACAGGTCAATTGAAGAACTTACAATTGAAGATGTAGAAGATGTACTTATTCTGGTAGGAAGGAACAATGCAGGAAAATCAATTGTATTAGATGCCATTCGTGCAGTTTTTGGTGATTATCCTGTAGGGCCTAAGGATTTTCATGGTAGTGAAGGTAATATAAGTATAATGCTGCAGCTGACTGTTGATAATAAGGATTTGCAGTATCTTCACAGCAAGGCGGCTGTCAGCAGATTTAAGCATTTTGATTTATGGAAAAAAGATTTTTGTCAGAAGCTGCCTTCATATGATGCAGAAAAAGGGATTCTTACGCTGGAGTATGTTTACAGCCGCGACGGAGTTGTCCGTTTCAAAGATGGCGTGCATAAGAATAACAATTACATAAAACAGGTATTTCCTAAAATCTATTTTGTTGACCATTACAGAAATAATGTGAATTTAAAAGATGATTTTATGATGCTGCAAAAGGATACGGGGCTTTCGCAGCTTAAGGATAACAGATGTATTTTTGATGAGGGAAAGACCTGCCGACAGTGCTTTGAATGCATCGGCGTAATAAATAAAAAAACGCCGCAGGAGCTTACACTGCTTGAAACAAGCAGACTTATGCAGTACAAGCTGTTTAATATTAATCTTGGCGAGTTTACAGGCAGGCTTAACCGCTATTTTACGAAAAATGGTGCCGTGTCCGAGAGAATCAGATATGAAGTAAGATTTGATTCTGATGAAATATTTAAAATTGATACTATAGTTGAAAATGAAGACCGCGGAATTGAGGAAAGCATAGAATCTTTAGGGGAAGGCCTTAGAAGCATTTACATTTTATCGCTGCTTGAGGCATATCTGGATATGGAAAATGTTGCCCTGTATTTGATTATGATTGAGGATCCGGAAATTTATCTGCATCCATATCTCCAAAAGAAGGCGAGTGAAATCTTATACAGGCTGTCAAAAAAGAATCAGGTTATATTTTCTACCCATGAACCGGAAATGCTGTTTAATTTCACAACGAAGCAAATCAGGCAGATTTATTTAAATGACAGTTACAGCACCTCTGTCAGACGGGAGTCAGATATTGACGATATCCTGTCAGACCTGGGATTTACTGCAAATGATCTTATGAATGTAAGCTTTGTGTTCATTGTAGAAGGCAAACAGGATAAAAGCAGGCTTATGCTGCTGCTTAATAAATATTATTCAGAGATTTATGATGAATCGGGTCATCTTAACAGAATAGCAATTATATCTACTAACAGCTGCACAAATATTAAGACATATGCTAATTTGAAATACATTAATACACTGTATCTTAAAGATAACTTTATGATGATTCGTGACAGTGATGGAAAGGACAGGGACAAGCTGGGAAAACAGTTATGCAGGTATTATAAAGACAGGTCGGTTGAGGATAAGGGAAATCTTCCACGAGTGACAGACAGAAATGTCCTTATTCTAAAATACTATTCATTTGAAAACTATTTTTTGTTCCCGGAGGTTATGGTAAAAATAGGTGTTGTTAAGGACACAGGGCAGTTTTACGATATATTGTGGAATAA
>JAUNPT010000077.1 GCA_030536565.1 Eubacteriales bacterium
TTCTATCATACTATAATATTGCATTACTTCTGCATTACTCATAAATGATAAAAATACAATAAATAAAATCATTATAATTGATGGAACTATCCACAATAAATTAAGGACTAAAATTATCTTATAGCCTCCCTTGATCCTTCTGGATTTCAATATCATTTTCTGCCTCTTCATATGAATTCCCCCTTATTTTCCTTATTTCCCTTAAACAATAAAATAAGCAGTACTGTTATGAACACAGCTATCATAATTACAGCTGCACACACCAATTTACCATAATTCAAAGAGTACATACAGTTATTCATATAATTCTGAATCATATATACACAGCTATGTGGGTAATCTCCAAAAAGAATACTTGATTCCTTAAACACTTTAAATACACTGATAATTTCTATAATTACCGCAAACGAGAAATATTTTTTCATCTGTGGTGCGGCTATTTTTAGCGCAATCACGAATTCGCCGGCTCCATCAAGTCTTGCTGCCTCAATGGATTCAGAATCTACACTGTTTAAACCGCCTAAAAATATTACAACGCAATATCCATAATATTTCCACAGATATATCAAAATAAGTAATACAAATGAAAAACGTGAGTTCAGCCAACTTATACCCTGTATTCCCATTCCGGTCAAAACACCATTAATAATTCCATAATCCTCAAAAAATATTCTGACAACAAATGCAACTATAAAAGAAGGTACTATCATCGGGAATATATTAACTGCCATTAAAACATTATAGATAAACTTATGTCCATTAACTAATTGTTTCATAAGCAATGCAAGTGCAAAAGATAAAACAAATAATATCGGTACTGCTATAACCATAAATTTCATGGTGTTAAATATTGCCAGCCTATATGTACCCGAATCAATTGTTCCCTGTATATCCCTCATTGTAACATTTGTCAAACTGTATGTGAATGAAATCAAATAAATAACGCTAAATCCAATAAAGCTAACAGATGAAAATGCAATTCCCCTTTTATATCTATCCACCATTTTCCCCATATAATCCTATCCTCTTCCAAAACTTTATTGCTTAACAGTTAATCAACAACCTACTTTTAAGCTTTTTAATTGTATTTTCCATTTTTTTCTCACCTTAATTTATTCCCCCTCATACTCTGAAACTCCTATCTCACACAGTTTCTTTCTTCCCCTCTTAAAAATGCTGCGATATTTTCATAAACCTCATTCATAAGCCTGCGTCTGGTTTCATATGGTGCCCATGCAATATGGGGAGTTATAATAAGCTTGCTGCTGTCCTTAATTTCATTTAACGGGTTTTCTGCTGATATTGGTTCCTCGCCTAATACATCAAGACCTGCACATGAAATCTGTTCTTCATTTAACGCTCTAACAAGGTCAGCATCATTAACAATTGGCCCACGCCCCACATTGACAAGCACCGCTGACTTCTTCATTTTGCAGAATGCATCATAATCAAACAAATTCCTAGTGTGCTCATTCAACGGTGCATGAATAGACAGAATGTCCGATTCTTTCAATAATGTACCAAAATCCACCTGCTCATATTCTGAGTTGTATGTTTTGCCGCTGGCTGAGTAAGCAATAACTCTGCAGCCAAATGCTGTAGCAACCTTCGCCACTTCTCGTCCAATTGTGCCTAATCCTACAATTCCCCATGTCTTTCCATCTAATTCAGGAAACACCTTTGCAAGATGGGTAAACACTGGACTTTTCGCATACTCCCCTGATTTCACATAGCTGTCGTAATAGCTGAGCTTCTCCAGCACATAGAAGCACAGCGCAAATGTGTGCTGCACCACCGCCTTAGTTGAATATGCAGGCACATTTGCGACCCTGATTCCATGTTCATTTGCATATTTAACATCAATATTATTAAAGCCCGTCGCCGTCTGTGCAATCATCTTAAGCGCCGGAGCCTTCCTCATAAGCTCCCCTGTCATGACAATCTTATTGACAATTACGACATCAGGATTATCACTTTCAAGCCTCTGTGCCGCTTCCTCCTGACTACTGAATTCATACGCCGTAACCTCTCCGAGCTTCTCAAAAGCTTCAAGACTTATATCTGTTCCAAATGTAGCAGTATCTAATAATGTTATCTTCATAATGCACTCCCTGTTTCCATATTCTGCAAAGGTGAAACTCCTACAGTCTCTTTCTTAACTCCTCTCCTTCAGCCTCAAAGCCTGGCTTTCCAAGAAGTGCGAACATATTGTGCTTGTAGCTTTCTACACCTGGCTGGTTAAATGGATTAACACCAAGCATATAACCTGAGATGCCACATGCAAACTCGAAGAAGTAGAACAATTCGCCAAGATAGAATTCGTTCTGCTCTGGAATCTTAACCATAAGATTAGGTGTGTTTCCGTCTGTATGTGCAAGGATTGTTCCGTTCATGGCACATTTGTTAACAAAATCAACTGACTTACCAGCAAGATAATTCAGACCATCAAGGTCTTCAGCCTCTGCCTCAATCACTACCTCTCTTGTTGCCTTTTCAACATTAAGAACTGTCTCAAACATAATTCTTGAACCGTCCTGAATGAACTGACCCATAGAATGAAGGTCTGTTGTTAAATCAACACTTGCTGGGAATAAGCCCTTGTTATCCTTGCCTTCTGACTCACCCATAAGCTGCTTCCACCACTCTAATGTGTAGTGAAGACTTGGCTCATAGTCACAAAGAATTTCAACTGACTTGCCCTTGCTTAACATAATGTTGCGAAGTGCTGCGTACTGCATAGAATCATTATTATCAAAATCATTGTTAATGCAGCGGGTTCTTGCTGAGGCCGCACCTTCCATAAGCTTGTCAATATCTGCACCACTGGCAGCAATTGCTAATAGACCAACGGCTGTAAGGACTGAGAAACGACCACCTACATCATCAGGAACTACAAATTCTTCGTATCCTTCAGCATCAGCAAGCTTCTTTAAGGCTCCCTTTGCCTTATCTGTAGTTGCATATATTCTCTTAGCAGCTTCTTCCTTGCCATACTTCTTCTCTAAAAGTTTCTTAAATACTCTGAACGCAATAGCTGGCTCAGTAGTTGTACCTGACTTAGAAATAATATTAACTGAGAAATCTCTGTCACCAATAACATCAACAAGTCCTGCAAGATATGTTGAGCTTATGCTGTTTCCTACGAAATAGATTTCTGGCGCATTGCGATGTGCCTTATCAACTGAATTAAAGAAATTGTGTCCTAAAAATTCAATTGCAGCTCTTGCTCCAAGGTATGAACCACCAATACCAATTACAACAAGCACTTCTGAATCAGAGCGAATCTTCTTTGCCGCCTTCTTAATTCTGTCAAACTCATCCTTATCATAATCGACAGGAAGGTCAATCCATCCAAGATAATCATTCCCTGCCCCAGTCTTAGATAACAATAAATCCTTAGCACTCTGCGTAATAGCCTTCATCGACTCAACCTCATGAGCCTTTACATAACCTTCTGTTTTTGAATAATCAAATTTAACCTGTCCCATAAATCCTCCTTGTTTTTCCGAAAGAAAAATCCTGTTCTGTTCTTTAGAACTCCCCCTCCTTCGAGGAGTGGATTTTATCCTCCCAATTTTTGCTACAAATCACACAATAATTATATCCCTATTCATTTGCATTTTCAATGGAATAACAACGCTTTTGTTACTTTTTTAACACATTTTAAATTCTGCTTACCATTTCCTTTAATAAATGTACTGAATTTTCTATTGCCATTTTTTCAAATGCTGGATAATCCATGGCTGCACTGTCATCTGCCTTATCTGAAATCGCTCTTAAAATGACAAACGGTATATTATTTAAATATGCTGCCTGCGCGATGGCCGCCCCCTCCATCTCTGTGCAAAAGCCTGCAAACTGTCCGCTTATTCTGTCCTTAACAGACTTGTCTGAAATAAACTGGTCCCCACTGACAACCCTTCCAACATGTACTCCAACCTGAGGAATAACAGCTGCACAGCTTTCCTTCGCCAGCTCAACAAGCCTCTCATCTGCCTTAAATGATAGTGTTTCCATCCTTGGAATCTGTCCCGGTTCATAGCCAAAACCTGTTGCGTCCATATCATGATGGAGAACATCTGCAGAAATAACAACATCTGCAATATCTATTTCTGCTTTAAGTGAACCTGCAATTCCTGTATTAATCACATAATCCACATTAAAATCATCAGCCAATATCTGAGTACAAACAGCTGCATTAACCTTGCCAATTCCGCTCCTTACAACTACAACGTCCCTGCCTTTAAGCTTTCCTGCCTTAAAATGCATCTTTGCCTTAGTTTCTTCTCTTTCAATATCCATAATGCCAACTATCTGTTCTACTTCTTCATCCATTGCGCCAATAATACCTATCATAAATTTTGCCTCCTTATTTTTCGGTTTGTTTCATTATATCTAAATCATTTATCAAAAACAACTATTGCCTACCGCAAACAATAATTGTATGCTATAATTAAATGCGAAAATATTTATGCATAAAATCAATTAGAAATGAGGACTATTATGAAATTCATGACATCTGGCGTATGTTCACGCTCAATAGAATTTGATGTTGTAGATGATAAAGTAACTAATGTACGTTTTGAAGGCGGTTGCTCGGGAAATTCCCAGGGAGTTGCTGTTCTTGTAGAAGGTATGAATATAGATGAAGCAATCAGACGTATGTCCGGAATCCGATGCGGCTTTAAATCCACATCATGCCCTGACCAGCTTGCAAAAGCATTACAATTATATAAAGAAAAAAATAAGGCATAATCTATGGGAAATGTAACTCGTTTTAAGCGCATATATATAGAAATAACCAGCTCATGTAACCTGAACTGCTCCTTTTGTCAGGAAACGCTGCGAGAAGCAAAGTTTATGACTGTGGAAGAATTTTCTCATGTGCTTTCTGAAATCAGGCCATATACCAATTATATATACCTTCATGTAAAAGGTGAACCACTGCTGCACCCCAGATTTTTAGACATTCTTCAGCTTTGTCAGAACTCCGGCATTACTGTAAATCTTACAACAAATGGAACGCTCCTTAAAAATAAGCTTCCCGAGTTAATTCAGTATCCTGTGCACCAGATTAATCTCTCAATGCACAGCGCTGATGATAACGACTGTATAGATATGGATACTTATATACATGATGTCTTTGAAAGCTGTGAAAATCTCCTTGAGCATACTAAGACTGAGATATCGCTGCGCCTGTGGAATACAAAAAATGACCCTCACATTTTTGGGCAGTCCAACTATGAAATCAGAGAAAGACTTCACATTAATATACAATCTCCATTTCAGTGGCCTGACGTAAATAATGAATATTTCTGTGACAGAGGGTTCTGCCAGGGGCTGCGTACACATATAGCAATATTAAGCAATGGCGTAGTTACCCCATGCTGCTTGGACGGAAATGGTGTCATGGAGCTTGGAAACATATTTTCAACACATTTAGATAGTATTCTTTCTTCAGAACGCTGTATACAATTTTGCAGAGGTTTTGCCGCTAAACGTGCAGTTGAGCCGCTATGCCAGCACTGCAGCTTTAAGGAACGCTTTAATCATAAGCTATAAATATAACGCGAAAGGATTTTTGACATGAAAAGAATTATACTTACCGGCGGCGGGACTGCCGGACATGTAACTCCAAATATTGCACTTCTCCCAAGCTTGAGAGAAGCCGGATATGAAGTATTTTACATTGGCTCATATGAAGGCATAGAAAGGAAGTTAATTGAAGATCTTGAAATTCCTTACTACGGAATAGCTTCTGGAAAGCTTCGCCGCTACAAAAGCCTGAAAAACTTAAGCGACCCATTTCGTGTACTCCATGGTTATTTTCAATCAAGAAAGCTAATGAAACAGATTAAACCAGACATTGTTTTCTCAAAAGGAGGCTTTGTTTCCGTTCCTGTTGTTCTTGCCGCTGGGCACAAAAAAATCCCCATCATAATTCATGAATCAGATATGACCCCGGGTCTCGCCAACAAAATTTCCATGAAGTCGGCAACAAAAATATGCTGTAACTTTTCAGAGACTCTTAGCTATCTTCCTAAAGATAAAGCCATACTTACCGGCTCTCCCATCAGACATGAGCTATTATCCGGCAACAAAATAAGCGGACTAAACCTCTGCCATTTTACAGCCGAAAAGCCCGTAATCCTTGTAGTCGGCGGAAGTACTGGCGCTGCTCACGTAAATGAAGCTGTCCGCGCCATTTTGCCAGAGCTTTTAAAAACCTATCAGGTATGTCATCTATGTGGCAAGGGAAAGATGGACGCATCTATTAATATGGACGGCTACGTTCAGTTTGAATACATCAGCAAAGAAATGCGTGATTTATTCGCAATGTCTGACATTGTCATCTCACGTGCTGGAGCTAATGCTATCTGTGAACTGCTTGCCCTGAAAAAACCAAATCTTCTAATTCCGCTTTCAGCTGCTGCCAGCCGGGGTGACCAGATTTTAAATGCCAACTCATTTAAAACACACGGATATTCCAGCGTACTGACTGAGGAAAGCATGACACCTGAAACACTTCTTGCTGCTGTCAATGAACTATACACTAACCGCAGCAAATATATTGAAGCTATGTCACGCAGCGAACAAAGTGATTCAATTAACAAAATTATGGATTTAATAAAAGAAAACAGCATATAATATATCTTGACTTTAATAATCACACCTCCTATAATTAAAATATAATAATAGTAATTATTCTCATTTTAATGCAAGGAGGTAGATTTTTATGGCTCAGATTAAACACAGCAGGCAAAGGGAAGCTATCAAACTTTACCTAATGTCCCGAAAGGATCACCCAACCGCAGAAGCAGTATATGACCATGTAAAAAAAGAATATCCAAGTATCAGTCTTGGCACAGTATACAGAAATCTGACATTTTTAGTGGATAACGGACAGGCAGTCAAAGTTCCCTGTGATGATGGTTCCATACATTTTGATGCCAATGTTAACCCCCATCCTCACTTTCAATGCAGAGGCTGCGGTTCTATAATAGACCTGGATTTTGATGGCACACAATATGTGCAGGCATTAAACAATGCTGCAGCGTCAGGCTTTAATGGCACAATTGAAGGAAATGTGACCTATTTTTACGGATTATGTCCATCATGTCAAGCTAAAGTGTAGTAATACCTTTTGACATGCGAACCCAATCAAAAATAAAAATAGGAATTATTACTATTTTCTATTGACAAATGATTTACTCAGTGTTATATTATAGTCACAGCAAAACAGTAATGATTACTATTTTTAAATAATAAAAAAGAAAAGGAGATTTAAGTTATGAAATTTGTATGTATGGTATGTGGTTATGTTCACGAAGGAGATGCTGCTCCAGCAGAATGTCCAGTATGTCACGCTCCAGCTTCTAAGTTTGAGGCACAGACAGGTGATAAGGTATGGGCTGCTGAACATGTAGTTGGTGTTGCTCAGGGTGTTTCAGAAGATATTATGGCTGACTTGAGAGCTAATTTCTCAGGAGAGTGCACAGAAGTTGGTATGTATCTTGCTATGGCAAGAGTTGCACACAGAGAGGGTTATCCAGAAATCGGTATGTACTACGAAAAAGCTGCCTATGAAGAAGCTGAACATGCCGCTAAGTTTGCAGAGTTACTCGGAGAGGTTGTAACAGACAGCACTAAGAAGAATCTTCAGTTGAGAGTAGATGCTGAAAATGGTGCTACAGCTGGTAAGTTCGACCTTGCAAAGCGTGCAAAGGCTGCTAACCTTGACGCTATCCATGACACAGTTCATGAAATGGCTAGAGACGAGGCAAGACATGGTAAGGCTTTCGAGGGTCTGTTAAAGAGATACTTTGGTTAATCAAACCAAAATAAAATCAATGTTTTAAGCATTTTAGGGTGTGCGGGAAAATTCTTGCACACCTTATTTTTTATTTTTGTGTTATAAAATACGCAACACAGCTATGATACATCTAAATAATTGAAGATTATCCATTCTTTTTTCATACCCTATTTCCTATTATTCAATCATAATTTCTTTGATTGAAATCTTCTTAATTCCTTCGGAATATACATACATTAAGATTTCATAAATCGCAATAAAAACAACCAGTGAAATAAGCATAATGGGAAAGTCAAATTTATATGCAGGTACGCCCTCAACATCTTTAAATACAATGTCCACCACAATACGAAGTAATGCGTACTGATATACTGTTCCGATTACAAAACCAATATAGGACATCGGTCTGTAACCGCCGAGAATTGCCCTGCAACATTCTTTTTGCGAATAGCCGAATACCCTCATCATAGCGATAGTTTTTGTATTTCCGTTTATTACTGTAGTTATAGCAAGAAATAGAGTTGTAAATGCTAATACAAGTCCAATAACTAACATCATCACACCCATAATTTCACTTGATAAGTCTTTCATACTAAACGACATCTGTGTCATAGCTGAAAAGCAAAACGAAGCAAAAATAATGAAAAATACAAGTGCCTTTTTAGATTTCAAGGTATTCCTTTTCAAATCTTCTATAAATGACAATTCTCTATTTTTTTCAATTCTGTGTTTTGGGGTTTTAGAAGCAGCTTGTAAGTTATCTTTCAGAAGCAGCAACACAGGCTTTTTTAATTTGTACCAAGCATAATAAACCGCAAGCACAGAAAAACATATTGTCGGCAATACCACAAAATAAAGTAAAATACTCGGATGAAAGTTTATAGTTATCTCAGGAAGCATTTTATCCTCATTTTGCAGGGCATAAAACCACGGCATTATAAGAAATGCTCCTGTATATCCAATCGCAGTTCCGATAAAAGCACTAATTCCGAATACCCAAAAGTTTTTTGCAATTTTAAAACTTGAATATCCTAATGCCTTTAATATCCCAAGTTCCTTCTTATGTGTGTCAATATAATGCTTAATATAAAATAACAGCATAACAATCGAAGTTAAAAGCAAACAGCCGCCGCTTACAAGGCAAACAACTTTTGCGGTAGAAACTTGAGCGTTATAAAAAATCATTGATAATTCTGAGGTTATTTCACATTTAATCAACTGAACATCAAAATAAAAATTCAGAAACATTGTACATACAAGTACAGCACAACAGGCGACAATGGAAATACCGATAAGCTTTGAAGCATTTTTTATTCCAACGAGCATACCATCACCACCCTATCTCATAAGCGGTCTTTTGCGTTTCATTTGTGTGAATTTCAGATATTTTTCCGTCGTTCATTTTTATAACGGTATTTGCCATTTCCGCAATATTCTGATTGTGCGTTACCATTACGATGGTAAAATCATATTCCTTTTGAAGTTTACAGATATAATCAAGCACCTGCCGCCCTGTTTGTTCATCTAATGCACCTGTCGGCTCGTCAAGAAATAAAGTTCTTGGTCTTTTTGCCAAAGCTCTTGCGACAGATACTCTTTGCTGTTCTCCGCCCGAAAGCTCGCTTGGATATTTATGTAGTTTTTCTCCAAGTCCGACTGCTTCAATAACAGCTTTATAATCTTTGTTACCTGCTAAGTCAGCACCCATTTTCACATTTTTATCAACATTCATATTGGGTAACAGATAATACTGCTGAAAAATAAATCCGACATTTTCCTTACGAAATGCAGTTAATTCATTATCAGAAAGTGCTGTAATATCCGTTCCGTCATAAAACACTTTACCGCTGTCAGGACGCTCAAGACCGGAAACCACATTCAAAAAAGTGGATTTTCCCGAACCCGATGCACCGAGAATAACCACAAAATCATTATCCTTAATCTCAAGGCTAATCCCCTTTAATACTTGAAATCGGCTCTCGACGTTTCCGTATGATTTTATAATATTATTTGTTTTAATCATTGTTTTCTTCTTCCTTTATCTTCTTTAAAACGCTCATACATACCTCTGTAATCATTGTGCTGATTTCTTCACCTGTAAAGCGGCACATTTTAGTGGCACAAAGCGATGCAATTCCGTGTGTATATATCCAAAGATGATGATATAGCTTTTTCGCAGACAGCTCGCTAATGCTGTAATCTTTCTGAATTGACAAGAGAATTTTCTCATAACTTTCATCTATTAAAGGAAGTACACCTGATATGTCGGGAATTTGTTTTTGCTCCGACATAAAGAGAAGCTGAAAAAGTTTCGGCTCATTAATAGAAAAGAGAATATATTGCGTCCCTACCCCCTTAAAAGGGTGTTCTGCTGCTAATCCTTTAGTGACATATTCTTTATACAGAGTTTTAGCAGCTTCAAGCATAGCCTGTTGAACTTCCTCCATATTTTTGAATACAGTAAAAATCGGTCTTGCCGAGCTGCCAAGGTATGTTCCCAATGCTCTGGAAGTCAAGACTTCATATCCATCAGTTTTGACAATATGTAATGCAGCTTCAATAATTTCCTCTTTTGTAAATTTGGCTTTTGGCGGCAATTTCATTCCTCCTTTAGTTAAATCATATGTTTTACATCAACTGATTTTGATTATAACAAATACAACCATTAAAATCATGACCACCCGTCAAACGGGTGGTTTGTACTGAGGCTATAAGCCTCTGTTACCGGTCAGCGTCTAAAGGCGCTGGCTTTCACATTTGTTCAAGCCTTTAAATTGCCCTTGACTCGTTGCCACCCATCAATGGGCGTCCGTAATACCAGCTACCCCTTGAAGGGGTCCTCGTAT
>JAUNPT010000078.1 GCA_030536565.1 Eubacteriales bacterium
AGATTAACAAATGGGTCATCAAGAATGATAAATGGTTTTTCTTTCTGGAATAAGGCTTCTGTAATCGCAAGTCTCTGACACAGCCTGACTATATCCTTATAACCCTGGCTGTAATAATCAAGCTCCCTTAATATCCCGTTTTCTTCCACACTGGCATTAAAGTCCACATCAAACGACAGGCGGGCAGCCAGCTGGCTGTCAAACATATTCATATATTTTGCAAAATACTGACGCACCCCATGAAGATAACCAGCAAGAAGCTCATTCCTTGATTTTTCCAGCATCATTCTTGTCTTTTCATTAATCTGCATTTGCCTTTTCGCCTCATCATAATCTCCTTCAAGTTCATGAAGCCTTATCTCTAAGCCATGCAGCTTCTCAGAAAGCTCCTGCCTTTCCCTGAAGTATATATCCTGTTCATGCTGCGCCTCTTTCTGTCTCAGCTGCTTAACCGCCTGCCTGTAATCAAGTTCTTTCTCCGATAAATATTCATATTCCATTCTCAGCTTATCCAGGTATCCCAGCTTACTTACACACTGTTCGACACGGTCAGCTTCATTGTTATAAGCATATGCATTTTTAAGCCCAAAGCTATCCAGAAAGCATTCAACCTGCCCCAGCATTTCACTCCTCTTTTGAGCCTGACCTCTATCTTTCCCTGCATCTTTACGTCTGCCAAGGCATGAATTTATGATATAAAAAACTAATCCGGCCATCAAAAAGGACACAGCCTGCGACGCTGCCAGCTGTATATGAAAAATGTTATACAAAGCAAAAGCTGCAGATACAAAAACCATCAAAGCAGATAATACCGGAATCAGCCAGTTATTGTATTGTTTATTTAAGCTGTCGGTTTTAATATGCTTTCTGCACTCTGTCAGTATATCTTCATATTTTTTCAGCTGCTCCTTTGCCGGCACACCAGCTCCAAAAAAATCATCCAGCCATTCTAATCTGCCCATCTGCTCTGCAGTCAGCTTCCATTGCGGATAAGTTTCCTGTTCAGGCGGCAGCGTAACGAGCTTTAAAGCTTCATATTGTGCCTTCTTTTGTTCATAATCAGCTCTAAGCTGCTCCAGTTCTTGCTGCACGTGCGGCTTTCCATTTTTACCATATCTTTTATACTGATTATTCAATATAGTAACTGCCCTGTCATAATTATTAATATCATCAGCATCTACTGTACAGCCACCGATTCTTGCGCTTAAGCTGTCATTAAGAGAAAGCTTCAAATCACTGCTGGTTATATATATGCTGGAGCAAAATCCCGCTCTGTCTATTCCGAATATCTCCTCACCAATATTACGGCTGTAATCACCACAGATAAGACCTGTTTCCATATCTAAAAGACGAAATGTGTCCTGGCTGTCCCTGTCTGAAAATGTTCTCTCAATCCGGTACTGTTTTTTGTCCTTTTCAAAGGACAGATATCCTCCCCACAATCCTGCCTGCCATGGCTTATATTTTTTTCTCTCAGCTTCATCAAGGGTTTTTCTCGTTCTGGTAGCAGGCATTCCATAAAACATTGCTCTTATAAATGCTGCCAGCGTTGTTTTTCCGCCTCCATTTCCCTCGCACATCACATTCAAACCACAATCTGCATTATATCTGTATTTATGAAGTTTTCCAAAATTCTCAACATAGCATTCAACAATATGCATTATTCGGGCTCCTCTCCTGACAACACAGCAATTCCAAGTTCAATGATTTTTTGTTTATCTTCTTCAGCTTCGTCAGATTCCATAACATTTTTTATAAATGTACCTCTCAACGATGTATCACCATAATAAAGGCTGTCACAAGGCAATGGCTTCAGCTCCTTATCCTCCACTGAAAATGAAAAATACTGCCCCTCAAATGATTTTTCTAAAAAACCCCTGCTGAAGCTGAAATCCGCCAAAACTCTACCGGTAAGCCTGACCCTTACGATATCTTTTTTCCCTGCGTCTATTTTTTTTAACGCTTCCTCTATCCTTTCACGTACTTGCGCTGTATTGCTGCAGTTCTCAGCCTTTACCCGGCAGTCTATTATCTGTCTTGACGCAAAGGGTATAAATCTGTGCGTCACCCTCAAGCCTGCATCTGCATCTAATAGAACAAAGCCCTTTTTACCTGTCTCATCAAAGCCTCTTCCCTCCAGACAGCCACTGTAACAGGCAATTCCTCTTGCATCAATGGCTCTGCTTCCATAGGAATGAATATGCCCCATCGCCAGATAGTCTATATTTTTCCCGGCAAACGCCTTAATATCCACTTCTCCATGAAGCATAACAATATTTATCCTTTCACTCTCCAGTTCTATGTGCCCAGGACTGTCCTGTGCAAGAACCGTTATGTCCCTGTAATCAAAGCTCTGCCCATTCATAAGACAATGAAGGTTTCCCGGCTTATTAACCATACTTCTTATAAATGCACCCTCATCATGATTTCCTTCTATGTATACATACTGTATATCCCTGTTATGCTCCATCACCGCCATCACCTGCTGCCTTGTATTCTCTGTAACAAATTCCGTATCAAATAAGTCCCCTGCTATAAGAATCATTTCCACATGATTTTCCAGAGCATATTCGTTCATTCTGATAAATGTAATAAGCAGTTCATGCCTCCTCTGAACTGCCAGATTATTATTAAGCGTTGTATTCATTGGCGAGTCTAAGTGAATATCTGCACAGTGTATTATCTTCATAACTTAAAATCCGTCCTTTTATTTTGCCAGTTTACCTATACACAGTTTATCACAGAACATCTGTTTGTGTTATAGTCCTTTAGTACCTATATTTTATACACCTCATAAACACTGGGTTTTACAGCATTTACAATACTCCATATTGTATTGCTTCTTTAAATAAAAAGTGGTAAAATACTACATATTGTTGTTGTGTAAACACGTAATAAATTAAATGAGGAGGTTTTTATTATGGAGCGCGTAAAGTATACAAAGGTTGAGGTTTATCATGGGAATAGTGTAAAGAAGTTTCCTGTATATGAAATTTATCTTGACGGAGTAATTGTCACAAAGGTTTCATCAGAGGCTGAAGCAGAAGAAATGGTTTCCCGCTGGCAGGAAATCTATAAATAGATTGATACTTGATTTGTGTCTTAAAAGGAGCCATTCAAACAGGCAGTCAGAGCTGTTAAACCAGCCCGCCTGTTTGAATGGCTCCTTTTAATGTAATTATATATTCTGCAGACATTTTAACTCTGTATTGACTTCATCTTATAAAACTCACCCTTTAACGCCATAAGTTCTTCAAAGGTTCCATATTCTATGCAGTGTCCGTCGCCTATTACCGCTATTTTATCCGCATCTCTTATTGTTGAAAGGCGGTGAGCAACTATAAAGGTGGTACGGTTTCTTGTAAGGTTATTAAGCGCCTCCTGTATAAGCCTCTCAGAAATGCTGTCAAGTGCCGAAGTTGCTTCATCAAGCACAATTACTTTAGGATTTCTTATCAATGCCCGGGCAATGGAAATACGCTGCCTTTGTCCGCCTGAAAGCTTTCCTCCATGCTCACCAACCAGTGTGTCAATTCCATCTGGCAGTGATTCTATCAGGTCTGTAAGATTCGCTGCTTTTATGACCTCATTTAATGTGTTCTCGTTTACATTATCTATGCCATAAGTTATATTATCACGAATCGTTCCTGAAAAAAGAATTGATGTCTGTGGAACCACCGCAAGATGCCTTCTATAAGAACGCAGGTCTATTTTACTTATATCGTTGCCATCAATACTTACTGTACCTTCTGACGGAAAATTAAAACCAATAACCAGATTAAGTATAGTTGATTTTCCTGCTCCTGACTCACCTACAAGCGCAATTGTTTCTCCTTTGTCCACATGCAGATTCAAATTTGTCAGTACCGGTTTTTCAGAATTATTATATCCAAATTTAACATTTTTAAAATCAAATTCACCATACACATCTTTAAGCTCAGGCTTTCCCTCATTATGTTCAACGTCATCTTCCAGTAAAACTTCTCCAATGGAATTAACCGATTCAATACCCTTAGCTATTGTTGGAATCAGAGACATAAGCGATGATACCTGAGCTACAATCGTCGCAAAATAGCTTTGATAAAGTGTGATATCACCCGGCTTTACGCTCCCTCTCACTGCAAGATATCCTGTAAACGCAAGACATATAACCTGAAACACCTGAAAAATTGCCCAGCCAACAGAGCCAAACAACGACTGTATCACATCTAACTTATATCCTTTTTCTGCAACCGTAAACAGCTGTCCGCTCATTTTCTCCACTTCTTCATCTTCAAGGGCATGTGCTCTGGTTACAGGTATAAGCTCTACCATTTCCATAACCCGCGCGGAGGTCTCCTCCATTTCATGCCTAAACTCAGAGTTTCTGCGCTTCATTATGTTTCTGAAAAATACCATAGTAAATGCCGCTATTGGTGTAGTCAGCAAAAAAAATACAAATACTACCATACTCTTTGTTACTGTAACTGCCAGGGCAATAGCAATATTTAACGCAATGTTAAGTATGCTTAAAAACATCTGCGTGGATAATGTTTCCACAGCCTCAACATCACGCATTATCTTTGACTGCAGCCTTCCAGACTGAGTTTCCTTATGATATGAGATAGACAGCTGCTGAAGCTTTCTTACCAGTGCTTTCCTAAGCCCCGTCTCTGCATACCTTGTTGCCAGCGATTTATATCTTGTATACATATAATTTGTAGGAATGTTCAGTGCGATAAGAGCCACCATAATAATGGCCTGAATCACTATATTCCTGAATGTATCTGCCGCTCCTGACGTAACATCGTTTATAATATTAGCTGTAATAATGGGAAGCACCCATACTGGACAGTGTTTTATCAAAAAGAAAAATACTGCCAGCAAAAATTTATTATAATTCCCACGGTACAAGCCCAGGAGAATTTTCATCGGATGCCCTTTATATCTGCGATAGCATTCTATAAACCAGTTCTCAACATCTATTCCCTTTGGTCCATGTAAATCCATGATTTTTCTCTGCCTTCTTATTTTACTTTTCTGGAATTTATTCTGCAATTATGCTGTCTACATTATCCTGAACGATTTTATCGCCCTCACAGCCATTAATATTTACATTCTTAAGAACCAGTTCCTTAACATTGCTAACAATAAGTCCCTGTCTGCTTCCTTCATCACAGCCAAGCATCATTGCCGCAACTCCTGACTTGGCATCTTTGGCATATTCAAAATCAATATTCTCAAATGTCAGTCTGTCAATCTTGCTTTCCGGAAGACCGCATATATACGCTCCTGCCACATGACAGTTAGAAGCCTTGATATTTTTAAATGTGAGCCTTTTAATTGAAGGTGTTCTATCATCAACCGGGAGTGGATTCCTTGAGCCTACATATTCTGTCTTTCCATCCGGGTCGCAGAAGTAAAAGCTGTTTACAACAAATGGCGTCATAACATTATCCATATCTATATCTTCAAATGAAATGTCATCAAGAACTGATAATTTACCACGCCCCCTTCTTGTTTTCACACGAAGTCCTCTGTCCGTATTCATAAATAGGCAGTCCTTTATATGAACATCATTGACACCTGCAGCAATTTCACTTCCTACTGTGACCGCACCATGTCCGTCACGCATGCAGCACTGTCTTACTATCATATTAGATGTTGGCGTCTGATATTTCTTCGCCATATATATTTTTCCTGATTTAATCGCAATACAGTCATCACCTACGGAAATGTATGTTCCAAGAACCAGCACATCATGGCAGCTCTCTGGGTCAAGCCCGTCAGTATTATGGGAATTAGCAGGGTTGATAATCTTAACATCAATAAACTTCAAATGATTGCTGAAATATGGGTGAAGCGTCCATGATGGAGAATTTTGCACCGTAATTCCATGCATCGTAACATTATTACAATGATTAATAAAGAAAAGTCTTGGCCTCCACGCAATATCCCTTACCTTGCAGTTATTCCACCAGTTTTCAAATGTGGTACAGCCATCTATTGTTCCTTCTCCTGTAATAACAACATTATTGCAATTAATTCCACATAAAATTGCTGAAAAGCAGTCCAGCGGATTTCCTTCCCATGAACCAAGATTATATTCCTTAGTTTCATCATTTGACTCAATTGTTCCCGGTAATATTGGGAACTTTTCTCTTTCCGTAAATGCTGAAAGAACCGCATTCTTAGCAATTTCCAAAGTTAAATCATTTTTTAAGAAAATACTCGAAATCTTATAGATGCCTTCCGGCACAAGAACTCTTGAATCCTTCGGACATGACATAATAGCACACTGTATTGCATTGGTATCATCATGCTCTCCATCACCATATGCACCAAAATCGCGTACATTTAAAGTAACATACTCATAATTTGTCTTTACTGTAACAGCTTCAATAATCTGATTGTTATATACTGCACTTATCTTATACTCTGTATCTGGCAGAAGCCCATATATAGACGTAATGACCTTATCGCTTTCCATATATTTGCTGCCATCTAAATAAATTTCATATTTGTTTTCTGTATAATACTTTCCAGAATCCGTCAATTCTACAACTGCACTCCGACCTGTTACATTAACCAGCTTTAACTCCATATTGCGCCTCCCTTATTTCTGCCATATACCTGATACGAACGCTCCTTAGTGCTTTCTGCATACGCCATCATTACTGCTGCAAGCAAATCATTTCTGCCCTTAAATATAGTCCTGCCCTGTGCTTTAACTATTTCAAAAGCTCTTGCGGCCGCTGCATTTAAATCTTCTTCATACTTTGAAGATAAAATGGCCTTCATACGACAGCCCTTCAACAGCGCATAAATAAGTATGAGCTGCTCTACCATATTATCCTGTGTAATAAACTCCTCAGATTTAATATTATACTTTCCGTTGTCACGCAGCCCCGCAAAGGTTTCTTTATATATATCCCTCACTGCGGCAAAAATCTCATATACCGGCTGGTCTGCTGCTTCCATTGCATTTATAAGTGAGGCAAGATATAAAGCCACCTCAAGATTGCTGTTATCATTATACAAGCCGCATTTTTCACATCTTTTTGCATTTCTGACTGCTTCAAACTGCTTGACAACATCACTGTAATGCTCTTTTTTACCAAATCTTGTTTCATAATTCATATAAAACACCAGCTGTTCATAAGCATCGGATAAATCTGTTTCCTTAGAGCCATCGCCGCCAGTAAACACACCGTCTTTATTCCTCGTTTTATCCATCATATCTGCCGCAAGGCTGCAAATATAAGCCTTATACTGCTCATCTGCCGTCTGGTCGTAAGCAAAAAACAGTGCTTCTCCCACAGCAAGGGTGAATACATCATCAAATGTTTTGTTTCCGATAACTGTTTTCAAGGTATTTACTACCATCATTTTACAGAAATCATCTTTTGTCTCGTTATACATTTTACTTGCCGCAGCAAGAAGCAATGACTTTATATTCTTCTCATTTTCATCTTTAGATTCATGAAGATTGATATTCACGTCCTTCATGCTCTCAGATAATATCTTTTCTAACTGAATATCTCGTTTCAAAATAAATCCTCCTAGTTTTTATTGTGGAATATAGTTAAAATAGTCAAATTCTGCATACATTATATCACTGCCTGCATTTCCACCGCCGCCCATATATTTAGCTTTAAAATCTCCGGCATATGCATACATTCCAACCATCGCACCTGTAAACCTTTTGCCCTTCTTTAAGCCCTCATCACACAGATAATACACATTATCCAAAAACGCAACCTTCGTCAGGTCTTTTTCATTATATCCAGCATAACAGGTTCTCGAAAGATAATTTGTTTCAATTTTAAAGCATAGGTATTTTTCTTTAGGATTAACTAGAAATTCGCCCGTATCCTTAACCTCATCGCCTATTACTTCCTGAGCTTTTACTATCAGCCTTGGATTTTCCTCCTCTGTTGCAAAAAGAGCGAACTTCAAAAATGTATTTTCATCATAATAACATGTCATTCCGGCATTCTGGCCCGGATAAATATCCGGCATTTTCATTTTGCATACTGCTGTAAACTTAAAATCCTGCTGTCTTCTTAAAAGAATATTACGTGCCTCCATTGAATTGAGGTCTGCTTTGCTGCCCTTAATTCTTACATATGATGACTTCAGCTCAATTCCGTCCATCTCAGGGACACGTGGGCATGTCCAGTCTGAACTTAAGCAGCTGTCATTAAAATCATCTTCCTGACTGCTTTCCCATGTAGTTTCCAAAAGGTCTGGCATAACCTGCAATGTACTTGGCCCATCAAGATTATTAACAATTGGCCAGCCATCAGCTGTCCATGTAATAGGGTCCAAAGCTGTTTCTCTCCCCAATATGCTGTATCCGGCCCCGATTTTCCGTCCGCACAGATATACCATATACCATTGTCCGTTCTGGGTTTGAACCGGTTTCCCATGTCCGCATCTTTGAATAATCGCATCTTCATCATTCTGTCTCATAATAGGGTTATATGGACATGGCTCATAATTTCCCTTTAACTCCTTACTCCTTGAAACCGTAATACGGTGTCCCGGCCCTGTTCCGCCTTCTGCCTCGAACAAATAATAATATCCGTCCTTTTTAAGCAAATGCGGCCCCTCTGGTGCACGTTTATGGTCTCCATAATAAAGCAGCTCGGCCTCTGATATCTGTTTTGTGGCATCTTTATTTAATTCAAATATCCTGGCGCCTCTGTTCAAAAGCATATAGCGTTTTCCGTCATCATCATTAAATATAGATGGGTCGATGCCGTCTTCATCAATTATAGCTGGTTCACTGTAAGGCCCCTCTGGTTTTTCAGAGCTTACAACTATCTGCTTACGGTATATGTTGCCATCATCATTCAATCTGTAGGTTGCTGTAATATAGAATCTGCCCTCATAATATGATATATCTGGCGCCCAATAGCCTCTTCCCCCTTCAAGATGGTCTATATTTGCCCACTCTGGATTAGTGATGGCATATCCAATGATTTTCCAGTGTACAAGATCCTTTGACATAGAAACCGGAATGCATGGATAATAAATAAACGACGAATTAACCATATAATATGTATCATCTACCCTTACAACTGATGGGTCGGGATAGAAGCCTGTCCTTATTGGATTATGATACATCTTAGAAAGCGGTGCTCCAACAACATGTTCAAAATAGCTTTCCAGCTCAAAAAACCTGTTTTTATGTGCTATTTCATATGGTGTCAAAAGATTTAAATCACCTGATACCGGCGACAGCCCCACTTTCTCAACAAGATACCTGCAGGTATCCACATTTCCTGACATAGCCGCATAATGCAGCATATTTTTGTGATTATTGTCTGTTATATTCATACTTGCTCTGGAATATTCAACAATATATTTTACCAGCTTCAGATTACCCGTTTTTGCTGCCAGCAAAGCCATAAGAACTCCATTCTCGTCCTTTTCATCAATGCGTTCTGGTCTGTCTTCTAATATTCTTTTAACATCGCTTAAATTTTCAAGATAAACTGCGTCCTTTAAATCGTCCATAATCCTCTCCGTTTCTGCTGTACATCAAATTTTAACCAGCTTCAGTTCTGCCTGCCCCAACTGTAATATGCAGTTTTTACAGACAGATATATTATACATTAACAGTCATATTTTTTCTACATAAATCCGATATAATATAGTTTAAACTACACGTTTATTGACATAGCAACTGCAAGCTTGCTTTTCTTCCTGTCAATTATTGCCGCTTGAACTTCGTTCAATCGGCACGCGACTGGCGTCGCTTATAAAGAAAATAAAAGCTACCCAATTGCAAGCAAGCTTGCTTTTGGGTAGCTTTTATTTTCTTTATAATTGACTTGTAGTTTACGCGATCATTCTTTAACGGCACCTACGTTTACACCTTGTACAAAGTACTTCTGGCAGAATGGGTAGATGATTGCGAATGGTATAATCGCAACAATAACGGCTGCGTTTGTGATTGTGTTAGAATCAATTGTACCATCATCTGGTACATCGTTAGCCACAACCATGTTACGTAACTTCATCTGGAAGTTGAATAACTTGTTGTTTGTTACATAAATCTTGAAATTTGTATAGTCATTCCAGAATGCAACAGCAAACATCAAACCGATTGATGCAAGAGCTGCCTTTGAAAGTGGAAGTACAATCCTAAAGAATGTACCTATAGGTGAACAGCCATCAATTGAAGCTGCTTCAAACAGTGATTCTGGAATACCTTCAAAGAAGTTTCTCATAAGTACAAGGTTATATACATTGATACTTAAAGGAAGAATAACTGCCCATAATGTATCAAGCAGATGTAAATCCTGCATAACCAGATACTTAGGAATCATACCACCATCGAAAATCATTGTAAAGAGAAGCATATATGCAAAGAAGTTTCTTCCAGGCATCTTCCACTGAATAAGTACATAAGCACCAAGTGTTACTACTAACAGACCTGTAAATGTACCTACTACTGTTACTAAACATGAAATTAAGAATGGAGTATACAGTGAAACATTTGTAACAATAAGCTCATAGCCTCCCCATGTAAACTGCTGTGGCCATGCTCTCAAT
>JAUNPT010000001.1:0-22588 GCA_030536565.1 Eubacteriales bacterium
AAGCGCTGGTCCCATTGTAATAACTGGAACTGAAAAAGCTGTTGTTATAGCTCCTAATATAAAAAAATCTCCCGCCTTCGTAAGGCTTCTGAAGAATTTTCCATCAATATCAAATGCACTCATTCTAAAAATCCTCTCTGTTTTAATAGATTCATATAATACAACATTTTTGATTATATGATGATATATCTAAAAAAGCAAAGAAATTTTGCATGATATTTATAAAATGTTTATAAAAGCCATTGTCAGCAGGATTCTACTTTGTTACTATTTGAATTGTATTTAATTTTAATATTATTTTTTACTCAAAACATAGAAACGAGGATAATTATGGCAAACGGAAATTCTATTAAAGATGAAATCAAAGAAGAAAAGAAAAAGTTCAAAACGCTATCTTTCTTTGCAAAAATCCAATATATATGGCAATACTACAAATTCCAAATCCTGGCAGTCATTCTTGTAATACTGGCAGTTGGAACATTTATTAACTCCTATATAAGAACCAATTATGACAATGTATGTTACATCGCTGTTGCCGAAGGCGGCATCCCCAGCCAGTCTGATAATAAAGACGTGCTGTCAACCGGATTTGCCGCATACCTTGGTGTCAACGGAAAGTCAGAACGCATAGATATTGATTATTCCTACTCCATTGTCGGTGACGCCCTTGATGAGATAAACACCAACCTTGATATCAATAAAATATATACGCTTGCCTCCACAGAAAATCTTGACGGATATCTTACAGAAAAAGAATATATAGATTTCTTTTCCTCAAAAAAAGAAGCTTTCCTCTATGACCTCAGAGAACTTTTTAATGCTGAAGAATTAGACAGGCTTTCAAGCCACCTTATCTATTATGAAGATGGCGAAACAGAAGCTTTTCCTTTTGCAGTAGATATATCAGAAGCTCCCGTAATCAAGACTTCAGGGCTTACCCTTAAAGAGCCCTGCTATGGAATTGTAGTAACATCCAGACACCCTCAAAATGCTGCTGGTTTTATCCGCTACGTATTCCAGCTATAATAAAATGCTCTTATAAATATTCATACCGTTAATATCCATTGCATAGGCTTTAAATCCAAGTTTTTCTGCCAATGCAATGGACTTTTTATTTCCCATGTGTATACATGTATATATCTGTCTTAAACACAACTGATTCTTTGCATAAGCAAGGACAGCCTGACAGCTCTCCCACGCAATATGTTTTTTCTGGTATCGTGCATCAACCAGATACCCAAGCTCCTGAACAGTCTCACCATCAATTTCACGGTTTTCTATCCCCACCCGTCCTACAAGCTTTCCTGTATCCTTCAAAAACACCAGCCACAAACCGTATCCAAAAAAGCCATACATATTCTCAATATATTTTCTCTCAAACTCCTCCTCTTTCTCTCTTGCATACAGCTGCTCAATATACGGACATGTCTTTAAGCTGTCATACAGCTCATATAATCCGTCTAAATCATCTATTGACATTTCCCTTATAATAAGCCTCTGTGTCTGTGCTATAACAAGCGGCCTTTTACATTTCCTTGTCCACACAAGATTTATATACTGTTCATCTATATCCTCAATATCATATATAACAAATGGTGCGCCTCCTCTGTAGCAGCTGCTAATTCCGATATCCACCGCATATCTCACACCTCTTTCATCTATCAAATCATCATCACCAATTACTAAATAATCCTGACAGCTCTCTGACAATCCGTTCTCTTTTTGCAAACCACTGTCCTTTTTTAAGCCCTCCAGTCCAACGCTGACCTCTATTCCTGAATTTTGCAGCAGCTTTTCAAGTGTGAGCACTGCCTTATCCACATCATGCTGCCCGTCTTTATTACTTATACACAGATATATCCTGTTTAATCCCCGGCAATGTACCATGCAATCCCTTCTCCGTTCATATTTACGTTTATTTTATTTGACTTTTTATGTCCTACTAATTAAAATAATTTTATCACATTGAATAAAGAAAGGACATATTATTATGGCAAATCAGAATCCCGTTGTAACATTTACAATGGAAAACGGCGATGTTATGAAAGCTGAGCTCTATCCAGAAATCGCTCCAAATACAGTTAACAACTTTATTGACCTTGTCTCTAAGAGCTTCTATGATGGTCTTATCTTCCACAGAATCATCGCAGGCTTTATGATTCAGGGCGGTGATCCAGAAGGTTCAGGCATGGGCGGCCCTGGCTACTCAATCAAAGGTGAATTTAAAATTAATGGCTTTAACAATGACTTAAAGCATACAAAGGGCGTTCTTTCAATGGCACGTTCACAGCACCCGGATTCAGCCGGCTCACAATTCTTCATTATGCATGAAAATGCTCCACACCTTGATGGCCAGTATGCAGCCTTCGGTAAGGTTATTGAAGGTCTTGACATCATTGACAAAATCGCAGCAGTTGACACCGACTGGAGCGACAGACCACGCAATCCACAGATAATGAAGTCTGTCACCGTTGATACTTTCGGCGTAACCTATGATGCGCCTGAAACATTGTAATAAATATAATAATAAGATGCCAGAATGGACTGTCGCTTTCAATGATTAATTGTGAAGCAGCAGTCCATTTTATAAATTAAAAAAGTGAATTTTTACGTAAAACAGGCATGTTAAAAATGTCCGCCCGAGCTTCCGGAATTACCGCCTCCACCGCCTCTGCCTGATGAACCGCTGCTTTTTTCAATGCGGCGTGTTATAACCGTAGTATTGATAAAGTCGTCATGACGGACACGTATATCAAATTGATGGTCTTTAGTATAAGTTGTTGTACCAACTGTCATTCTTGACTTTGCATTATACATCATGCACAAAACAACAACAATTGCAGTTACTGCTGAGATAATCAGTTTAACTGGAAGCATCCATGTCAGTTTATATGCAAAGCTCTTATTCAAACTTCTTTCAATATTGTCAACAAATTTTTTAAAAGCATCATAATAATCTGCGTCTGTAAGCTGTTTTTCTGAAGTTTCCCTTATTTTATCCAGTCTTTGCTGCGAAATGTCAGACTTTGCAGTCCCGGATGTAATAATCCTGTCGGCCCTGCTGCTCATGTCTACTGCGTAACAGACAGCATCACAGCCAGAACCGCCTCCATTATACCCATAATCCGTTTCGAGCATATTTCTTATATAGTTATCCATTACACTATAATCAATCCCCTGTCTCATAGTAACAATAACTATATCCGTCTTACAATTATCCGATGCCTTACGGCACATTTTTTCAAGCTTTGATTCCTCATTATCATTAAGGATTCCCGCATCATCAATAACATAATCCCTGACAGGCCTCTCCTGTGCGGCCATAACCTGACAATCCATAAACAGCACCGATACTGCAGAAATCATCACAAACACAAAAAAAGCTGCAAACGCAGTTATTTTGTTCACCCTGCTGCTCTTTTTATAATAGCATTCTCTATAATTATATTCTCTTAATCTCATCATATCAGAATCAGGCCTCCTATCATTGTAATGATAAGCGTAACAGCAAATATCCCCATGCCCATTGCAAATGCACGTCCCAGACTTACTGGTCTGCTGGCAACAATCTTTCCGGTCTGCCCATTAAGCATAAACTGAAAATTTTTTCCTTTATATCTGCAATTTAACATCCATACAGGAAACAACGCATATTCATCATTAGTCCGGTGCATGGAAATATTGTTAGACAGCACAGAAACTGTCGAATACCCCTTTATGGTCCCTCTGGCAATATCAGTTATATACTGGTCTGCCCTGCTTTCCACCCTGTCTGCCATCTGGTCTGCTGTATAATTATACCTTTCAGAAAGATATCCGGAAAGGTAAGGCATCTGAAATGGCACCAGCTCCTCATAATTATACGGCTCCAGCTTATCCATAGCATCATCAGGCATTTTCTCAGACGCATCAGCAGGAATCTTTACAAAATCTGCTGCCACATCACGATAAACCCTAAAATGGTCTGTATATATATACTCTGTGTCTCCCCGTCTTGTAACACGCCTTTTCTCCGCTCTCGCCTCCATTCTGGTCTGTGCGGCAAAATCATAAAGCCAGAACGGTGCATAAACTCCGCTTATTTTTTCTATGGTCGAACTTGAGGCAAGCGTCCTCGGCGTAAGCGGCCCCTTTTTTAACCACTTCTTATATATATCTACGGCCTGCTCCCTGTTTATTTTAAATGGTATAACTGTTGAAGGCTTAAAATCTCCATTTAATCTGTCTTCAACCAGCGTCGGGTTTCCACAGAAGGAACAAAATGTTGCTGAAGTATATTCGTCAGCGACAAGCTCTGCTCCACAGCTTTGGCAGTGATATATTTTCATATTGCTGCCCTGATTATTTTCTCCATATTTATCTATATATTCTTCTACCGGAATTTTTGTATCACACTGTCCACATGCCAGTGTCTGTGAATCCGCATCAAATTCCATTGCTGCCCCGCAGTTGGGACATTTGTATGTAATCGGCATATTCCCCTCCTTATGTGTTCACATTTTATTCATAACATATTCAACAAGAATTCACATGAACCACATGATTTCTTCACTTTTTATGAATATAATTACATCATACCAAACAGATAATTTATCTCATTTGGTTAGATAACATTGCTTTTACCTAATTTCTTTTTCATATTCAGAGTTGTTATATATACAGCTCCCCTCCCTCACCGCATCGTCTGTCAGCCTGACAGACGATGTTTTTTTGTGAGGAAAACTTTTTACTACATAGTTGCAATATAAAAGACGACCATCATAATAACACCTGCAATAATCATAATTCTTCCGTATTTCAAATCGTTTTTTAATTTTTTTTCATCAGTCTCCCTCTGGTCTCTCCTGTCATAAAATATATTCCAGTTATGCTTTGCCATCGAATACTTTGCAACTCCTACAATAACAAAAACAAGCCCCGCCAGTGAACCCATAAAGCACAGAAATGGTACTATAGAATCTCCCTGATAGCTTTCAGCATCATAAAAATTGACCTCACAAGCCACCATTTGTAAAATCCCACTTAAATATTTCATAAATCGCTCCTTTGTTGTTGATATTCTTTAAATAAATTTGGTATAATTATACTACATGTGAGCATATGTTAACAACTTAAAAAAGGATAAATAAAAGGCTTTGTTATTTTTTTATCAATTCTTCTTTTCATTTATTCATTAATAGGTTATAATCTCAATGAAATGATATTATTAGGAGGTAATTATTATGTTAGTATCTGCAAAAGAAATGTTAGAAAAGGCCAGAGAAGGCAAATATGCTGTTGGTCAGTTTAATATCAACAATCTTGAATGGACAAAATCTATTCTTTTAACTGCTCAGGAGATGAATTCACCTGTTATACTCGGTGTGTCAGAGGGTGCTGGTAAATATATGACTGGCTTTAAGACAGTTGCCGCAATGGTTGATGCAATGGTTGATTCTCTTGGAATCACCGTTCCTGTTGCACTTCATCTTGACCACGGAACTTACGAAGGCTGCTACAAATGTATTGAAGCCGGATTTTCATCAATTATGTTTGATGGTTCCCATTATCCAATTGAAGAAAATATCGAAAAAACAAAGGAATTGGTTAAGCTTTGTTCTGAAAAAGGACTATCTTTGGAAGCTGAGGTTGGTTCAATCGGCGGTGAGGAAGATGGTGTTGTAGGCATGGGAGAATGTGCTGACCCTGATGAATGCAAATCAATTGCTGACTTAGGCGTTACAATGCTTGCTGCAGGAATCGGCAACATTCACGGCAAATATCCAGCGAACTGGCCAGGTCTTAGCTTTGAAACTCTTGCTGCTGTAAAAGAAAAGGTTGGCAATATGCCTCTGGTTCTCCATGGCGGTACCGGAATCCCTGCTGACATGATTCAGAAAGCAATCTCACTTGGCGTTGCTAAAATCAATGTAAATACAGAATGCCAGCTTTCATTTGCTGACGCTACAAGAAAGTATATTGAAGCAGGAAAAGACCTTGAAGGTAAAGGCTTTGATCCTAGAAAGCTTCTGGCTCCCGGCAGTGAAGCCATCAAGGAAACTGTACGCGAAAAAATCACTTTATTTGGTTCGGCAAACAAAGCCTGAGCATCATATATGACACATTAAAGAAAGGCTTTTATTATGAAAGACAATGAATTTGATGATATCGAATTTGAAAATGAACTTCTAACTGACGACTGTGACGACACAGCCGACTATGACAGCAGCACCTTTAATTCAGATGAGACAGAAGAATCCAGCATTTCAATGGATTCTTCTGAGGAATGTTATGAAGATTCCTCAGAGTACATTGAAGACGAAGCTGATGAGGTTTTTGACGAACAGGAAAAGAAAAATAATAAGAGCAGCCTTGTACGGCGTATTGTTCTGGTTATTGCAGCAATTGTATTTATATATGCCGCATACAACCTTGTCCACATTTTTCTTGAATATAAAAAAGGCGATGATATCTATAATACAATAGAAAACAATGTTTTAGAAGATGAAACCCAGAAGGCTGTCATAACAGATATCAATGGCAATGAGCAGGAAATAGAAGCGCCTTTTGTATACAACCATAATTCACTTCTATCAATTAATCCGGAGGGTATTGGTTACCTGTACATTCCTTCAATTAAAGTAAGACTTCCTATGGTTCAGGGAACAGATAATGATTTTTATCTCACCCGCACATTTGACAAATCCTATAATGGAAATGGCTGTCTTTTTGAAGATTACCGAATTAATGGCGGACTATCCGCAAGCCACGTGATTATATATGGCCACAACATGAATAATGGCGCTATGTTTGGCAACCTTGCAAAATACAAATCACAGGCATTCTGGGCTAATGGCAGCAATGCATACTTTTACATATACACAGAAAACAAGATTATGGAATACAAAATATTCAGTGTATATACCAGCGAGCCAATCAGTGATACATATACATTCAATTTTGGTACACTGGATTCAATGCGAAGCTATGCCAACCGTATGAAGGCGCAGTCAGACTATGATACAGGTGTTGATGTCAGCAGTGCCACCCAGGTTGTAACATTTTCAACCTGTACCAATAATGGAAAACAGCGTTTCATTGTTCATGGAGTTTATGTTGGAGAAGCTTCTCTGACGCAATAAAAATTATTTAATAAAATGCAAAAAAGCACTTGCATTCTTACATGATTTGAGTTATTTTATTTAAAGACAGAGTCCTGTCAGTAATTAAATAGCAGAACAAAGGCGTTCCAATTATATATCGTGGTATATTGGAATGCCTTTTTTAGTTCTACTATCAGAATATTAACATAACAAAAAGGAAGGAAGACAAAGTTATGAGCGAATTATTTAATGTAGCAGACATCTTCGGTGAAAATGTATTCAACGACACTGTCATGAAAGAGCGTTTACCTAAAAATGTCTACAAGAACCTCAAGTTGGCAATGGAAGGTGTAAAGGAATTATCCTTATCTGATGCAGATGTAATTGCCAACGCAATTAAAGACTGGGCTATTGAAAAGGGTGCAACTCACTATACACATTGGTTCCAGCCATTAACTGGCACAACAGCTGAAAAACATGACTCATTTATCTCAGCTCCAAATGAAAACGGAAAAGTTCTTATGGAGTTCTCAGGTAAAGAGCTTATAAAAGGTGAGCCAGATGCTTCATCATTCCCTTCAGGCGGCCTTCGTGCTACATTTGAGGCAAGAGGCTACACAGCCTGGGACTGTACATCACCTGCATTTGTCCGCGAAGACGCAGCAGGCGCAACACTTTGCATTCCTACAGCATTCTGTTCATATACAGGCGAGGCACTGGATCAGAAGACACCGCTTCTTCGTTCCATGGACGCCATCAATGCACAGGCACTTAGAATACTTAGATTATTTGGAAACACAACATCAAAAAAGGTTACGCCTTCAGTAGGTGCAGAACAGGAATACTTCATTGTTGACAGAGAAAAGTATCTGCAGAGAAAGGATTTAATATTTTCAGGACGTACTCTCTTCGGTGCTATGCCTCCTAAGGGTCAGGAGCTTGATGACCACTACTTCGGTGCAATACGTGAAAGAATTGCTGCTTTTATGAAAGATGTTAACAAGGAATTATGGAAGCTTGGGGTTTCAGCTAAGACACAGCACAACGAAGTTGCCCCAGCACAGCATGAATTAGCTCCAATCTATGCACAGTGCAATATTGCAACAGACAATAACCAGCTTACAATGGAAGTGTTAAAGAAGGTTGCTTTCCGCCATGGTCTTGTATGTCTTCTGCATGAAAAACCATTTGCAGGTGTTAATGGTTCTGGTAAGCACAACAACTGGTCAATTACTACAGATGATGGTATCAACCTGCTTGACCCAGGCAAGACTCCTCATGAGAATATCCAGTTCTTATTAGTTCTCGGTGCTGTCATGAAGGCTGTCGATACACATGCAGATCTGCTCAGGGAATCTGCTTCATGCGTAGGCAATGACCACAGACTTGGTGCTAACGAAGCCCCTCCAGCTGTTATATCAATGTTCTTAGGTGAACAGCTTGAAGATGTTGTTATGCAGCTTATTGATAAAGGTGATGCTACCAGCTCAATCCAGAAAGGAAAATTAAAGACAGGCGCTTCTACCCTTCCTGATTTTGCAAAAGACGCTACTGACAGAAACAGAACTTCTCCATTTGCCTTTACCGGAAACAAATTTGAATTTCGTATGGTTGGTTCCTCAGATTCCATTGCTCCTGCAAATGTTGTTCTTAACACAATTGTTGCACAGAGCTTCAAGGAAATTTCTGATGAACTGGAAGGTGCCGAAAACTTTGATATTGCATGTCATGACATGATTAAAAAGCTTTTCACAGACCACCACAGAATCGTTTTCAATGGTAATGGCTACACAGATGAATGGATTGAAGAAGCTAAAAGAAGAGGCCTTCCAAATATCCCATCTATGGTTGATGCTATACCTGCCCTTGTTACACCTAAGGCTGTTTCATTATTTGAAGAATTTGGTGTATTTACAGAAACAGAATTAAAGTCAAGGGCTGAAATCAAGTACGAAGCATACGCTAAGGCTATTAATATTGAGGCCAAGGCTATGATTGATATAGCCGGAAAGCAGATTATCCCAGCTGTTATTTCTTACACAACTGAGCTTGCTAACTCTGTATTAGCTGTAAAAGAGGCTGGCGCAGATGCCTCAACACAGGCAGACCTCCTCAATGAAATTACAGGCTGCTTAAAGGATATGAAGACTGGCCTTATCAAGTTAACCAAGGCCGTTGATGAGGCTCCAGCAATAACGGGTATTGCTGAACAGGCCAGATTCTTCAGAGATACAGTCAAGACAGCTATGGAGGAATTAAGAGCTCCAGCTGATAAGCTTGAGATGATTGTAGACAAAGACTTCTGGCCATTCCCATCATATGGCGATTTGATGTTTGAAGTATAATTAAATATAATTCTTTTTAGTATAAATTAATCTGGGTGCCGGAAGATAGCCTGACACCCAGATTATAAATTTCTATTTTTTCTTTTTACACAGCATCATCGTTGTAATTACTGACGTAAATGGTACTGTAAGAATTATCCCCATAGTTCCCGAGATTCCTCTCATAAGTTCAATTGCAACATTATACATATTCATAACCTGATGCATCTGATAGCTGTAGGCATAGATAATCATAAGGAGATTTAAGCTTCCGCCTACATATGCAAGAATAAGAGTATTGGACATAGTTCCAATCATATCGCGCCCTATATTGATACCAGACTTAAACATTTCTTTTTTTGTGATACCGGGGCTATTAATTTGAATCTCATTAAGTGATGTGGCAACTGACATAGCGACGTCCATTACAGCTCCCAGAGAGGATATAAGAATCCCTGAAAACAGCATACCGCCAATACTCAGCTTGGAATTTTGCCCGATGTAAATCAAGGTCTCGATTTCATCTACATTTATCCCCGTAACATGAGCTGTCTTTCCAAAAATCAAGGCAATTATACCTGCCACTACAACTCCTCCTACGGTTCCAAGCATAGCTGCAATTGATTTTATCTTAAAATCAGCTATCAATATGAATGTTACTATTGTTATTAGGATAACCGAAACTATCGCTGCTATAAATGGTGAACAGCCTATATACATTAATGGGATATACAGCATTATTACTACAGCAAATGTAAAAATCAATGCCACAATCGAATTAATTCCCTTCCTCCCGCCTACAAGCCACATAAGTCCAAGAAATGCACATACAAGGAAACCAATTTCAAATTCTCTGTCATAATTATATACGTTTGCTGAAATCATACCATTATATTCACTGATATTAACAATAACCTTAGTGCCCTTTTTACAGTCAGCTCCATAAAGATAACCATTCATGCTATATCCGCTTACAGTCTGTCCTTTATAAGTTCCTGACTTTATAAGCAAAATAACCTCCTGACTGTCTCCGACATCTATATCTGAGACAGTCTGAAGGTTTTCATTAGTGTTTTGTAATACCACTGCTTTTGCATATTCAGATTTGTCATTGGCAAGCAATGGTTTCTTTTGAACACTGTTACTGAACAGGAATATAACAAGCATAATACCAGCGGTTATAAAATATTTACCGTATACTGATATTATTTTTCGCAAATTTCTTCCTTCTTTCTAAATATCATTGCCGCTGCCCCTGCAATTGCTGTAAGCATTGCTATTCCAAGAGCAAGCACTCTGGCAGCTGATGAATCTCCCGTCTGAGGTGTTGCAGCCATACTGTCTGCTGTGCTGTTATCTGGCATATCTGTATCTGCAGGTGCGTCTGCTTTCTTAACTTCCAGTGAATTTATTGCAGTCACAACTGCGGCCTTTGCATTTTCAAGTGCTGCTGCATCTACAACTGGAACCACTGCCTTGTCAACAGCCACGCCTTCCTTAAGCTGTGTGTAAATCGTCTTGTCAAGAAGTGTAGACATACCGGCTTTTAAACGGTGGACTTTTCCCATATCCTTGTCAGAAGCATTTACAATAGAACCATACCCTTTAATAATATCTGTTTCAGTACCATAGCCTGCTGAAATTGTAGCAATCATAGGGTCTGCTGCTGTTGTGTAAGCGTTCTTCATTGCTGTTAATGCTGCAAGCGAATTTTTCAATGCTGCAACGCTTGCTTCTGTATATACAGAAGTATCTGAAAGCTTTGTCTCTGCACTTGCAATCACTTCATCTACTGACATTCCACTATCTGTCTTTGTAATTGTGAAATCATCTGCATACTTTGCGCCTGTATAATCGTATGTCTTAATTGTAAGAGAACCGCCTGTAAAATCAATAGTTGAAAATGCTGGAAGACACGCATTAGTTCTCTCTGCAATATAGTAAGGTGTATAATTTAAAAGATTATAGTATTTAGAACCAGAACCAGAGCCTGTTGTAATATACAAAGTCCCTTCTGGATCTGCAACTTTACCAGAGCTTATATCATAATCAATTACATTTCCATCTAAAATCTGGTAGCTTCTTGAATATGTATGGTCATGTCCTGTAAGGCATATATCTACATCAAATTCATCCATTAATGGAGCAAATATTACTCTGTTAGCTGTGGCATCTGTATCTGCATGGGGCTGTCCTGAACCATATATATCACTATGGAAAATAACAACCTTCCATTTAGCATCAGGATTGCTTGCAACAGCCTTATTCATAAGTGTTCTATGCTCGCTCTGGTTTCTGTTGTTACTGTTGAGTGAAATGAAAAGGACATCTCCATATGTAAAATAATAATCACCGCCCGCTGCTGTAGTACCAAGCTTATCTGATGAATTAGGGTTATTAAAATGCTGTGAATAATCAGCCCCTGCCATATCATGATTACCAATTGTAGAAGCTATTGGAAGACTCCTGAATATTGATGGATAAAGATAACCTGCATACTCACTCTCTCTTGTCTTCTTATCCTCCTCAGATGTTGCACCTGACTGATTAATCTGGTCGCCTGCTGATAGAAGGAATGCTGCATCAGGACATGTATCCAATGCCTGTTCCATAGTCTTATTCCAGTTATAAGTATCTCTTGCTGTGCTTGAATCTTCAGCTGAATAATCATCTGAGCTTCCTGATGCACCAATCTGTGGGTCACCAGTCAGAATCACTGAAAAGCTGTCTGTATTTCCAGTCTTGTAAGAATACTCAGATGACCATACGCTCGTCTTAGCATCTCCTGTATAATTATCTGTATAAGCATAGAAATACTGCGTCGCTGCTTCAAAATAATCATTTACTGCAACCTTATTGGAAGCTTTATATGCAGAGCCCTGCCAGTTTTCTGCCAATACTGCTTCAGCTGTTCCTTCCACAACCTTAGCTGATGCCTTAGCTCCCTCCTTCCATACCATAACCGCCGGCTTTCCAGCTGTCACTGAATACCATGCAAAATTAAGATCATCTGCATTCTGACCAGGTGTCAGTGCCACCTTTGCTGAATCTGCATAATCCCCATTCTGCCATACAGAATCACGCCATGTCTTAAAATCCGTACTGTTATCTGTATCTGTCCTAAATGTGTCTTTACTTACATCATACTCATTGTAGGCAAACGCACTTGTTGTTGTGCTTCCAACAACCATTGCAGCCATAAGCGCAACAGCCGCAGCTTTTTTTACAAGATTTTTGTTTCTTCTCATAACAACCTCCATAAATTATTTTTTTGACATTGTTACTATAACAAATACAAATGTAAAACAACTATCACAGCAAACTTAAAGCTGTGTAAATAAAAGTAAAATTATGGTAAGGTCTCATAAATGTTTTCACTGATATAACGTCATAAACCGTAAAAAATTATTTACATCGTACTAATTGTATTTTATAATTAATCTACTTTTTAACAGGGGGGATTTTTATGAACGATTTATACACACAGGATAAAATGGCAAGAAATAATTCCGATTTTGGAGGCAGCGGCGTCGGTTCAGGGCATTACACCCCCAGAGATGAATTTAAAGAAAACCTCAGTGAAATAAAGCTGCCATTAATTTTACTGGCATTTGCAGTACTTTGCTTCTCCTTATTAGTAATTTTGACCTATACAGAAATTGATTTATACAGAAATGGTACTGCAATAGAAGCAAATGTCGGTTCAAATGGCAGTGTCGCGTATTTTCGTGCCCCATCAGGAAACACATATACAGTTAACATAAGATGGGCTAACAGCAGAAAACAAAACGGGACTGTTACTGTATATTATAAGAACACAGATTATATGCATGCACAGCCTATAACTGCATGGTGGATTTACCTTATTGCATATACATTCTTCGGCAGCCTGATTGTTCTTATCATCTTCTGGATATACAAATTATTCCACAAGACAAACCATTCTTTACAATCCGGCTCAGTTCCTTATGGATACCGCTCAAAATTCGACGAGTGATACTCTGTTTATACAGAATATCACCCGGCTTAAGCGCAGTTTACTGCGGATATGTTAATCTTTCAGGTACTGGATTATCCAGTACCTCTTTTTTATACTTTGCCATATATATTTTGGCAAGCTTTAAATTATTGTCCAGATAATTTCCACAGTCTCTTGGAGAGTATCCTGGAATTTCACCTTCATAAGAGAGCACATACTCTGCTGCCTCCCTCAATATATCAATAATATCCTCCGGCTTTAAATCACCTTTAAAGATTACATAAAAGCCTGTCCGACAGCCCATTGGCCCAAAGTATATGGTCTTGTCGGCCCACACAGAATGGTTTCTTAAAAATGTTGCTACAAGATGTTCAATTGAATGAATCCCCGGATTATCCATTGGCGCTTCCTCATTCGGTCTTGTAAACCTTAAATCAAATGTTGTCAGGACATCTTCTCCTAAATAGTCCTTTCTTGATACATAAATTCCGGTTAATAAATCCAAATGATTTACTGTAAAGCTTGCAATCTTATTCATCGTTAAATCCGTCTCCTTTTCTTAAAAAATCAGCCACGTATAGCTTTTTCCAGCATTTTAAATTCATCTGCAAATATGCAGTTTCTAATTTCACCATTCCAAAGCCTGGCTCTGCATTCATCAAAATCAATCCACATAACTGACTCTACCTCCTCCTTTTGGAGTTTAAAATCAGAGTCATCTATCGGCTCATCATAAATATATATTGCACTTATTTCATGATTGTGGAATGGTTTCCCATAAAAATTCGCCCTCATTTCACCATCATGCATTCCTATAAACTTGAGCTGTTCCGGCTCCGCCTTAATTCCCAGTTCCTCATTAAGCTCCCTTACCGCCGACTCTCTGTAATCTGAGCCTGAAGGGATATGCCCCGCCGAAGAAATATCATAACAACCGGCATATGCATCTTTCCCTTTCGCCCTTTTTTGAAGCAGAATGTCAAATTTGTTATTTTCTTTATATCTTACCAGCCATACATGGGAGGTTCCATGCAAGTCCCCGTCTATGTGTACCTGCATACGTTCTTTCACTTCCCCTGTAATTTTTCCGTCTGGCGTCCTGATATCCAGATATTCCATATGTGCTCCTCTCACGCAGCAATACACGTACACATGGACGCACATTTACTGCTTTCCCTTAAGTTCAACTATTTTGCGGTTCTCCTGCGATGTAGTAATCTTTAAAAACTTAATCCCGCTTATAAACTTTGACAATGTAGAATATCCATATTCTTTAACCTTAAAGTTAGGATATGCACTGTGAATCATCTGTCCCAGAGAACACATTTCAACCCCCTGTTCTCCTGCCTGCTGCACGCATTCAACTGTATATGTTACAATTTGTTTTTTCATGCTGTTGTCTTCCTTTAAGCCAACAATTACAGTGTTATTTACATTCTTAAGCTCAAAGCTGTCAATTTCCTCCAAAAATGTTGATAATGAACTATAACCATAATTTCTGACATCAAAATCTGAATACTTTTTCTGAAGACGGCTGCCTATTTCACCCAGTCCTGTCTGTCGTCCCTTGTTTTCATTTTCAGTTATAATCTCTATAATCGCATTCTCAATTTTGGTCTGTTTTAACTTATACTTTGGCATATTCTTTTTTCTGCCCTCGTTCTTAGATGGTGTTTCTGCCTCGTCCTCTGATTCGTCCATCAGCAGCTCTAAATCTGTAAACACCGAACAGGCTGCCCTGAATGACCTTGGCGTTTTGTTCTCTCCCATTCCGATTACGTCCATTCCGGATTCCCGCAGTCTGCTTGCAAGCCTCGTAAAATCACCATCACTAGACACAATACAAAAACCGTCCACATTATTTGTGTAGAGAATATCCATAGCATCAATAATCAGTGTGGAATCAGTAGCATTCTTTCCCACTGTATTACGGAACTGCTGAATCGGAGTAATAGAGTTTTCCATAAGCTCCTTCTTCCATTTAGCCGCCTGAGAGCTTGTCCAGTCCCCATATATCCTCTTATAAGTAATAACGCCATACTTTGTCATCTCATCTAAAATATTCCCAATATATTTTGATGAAATATTATCGGCATCAATCAATACCGCATATCTTTTATCATCCATTTTAATCCCCATTTCTGAGTGTCCCAGTATGAAAAACAAACAGGATTTTTCACACTTTCCCCCTCTACATCTGATGTCTTACAATCTTATACTCATCATTACTCTGATAGTATGGGCATTCCTTGTAGCTGGACGCCAAAAATCTTGCATAATCATCTTCATCCATATCTACGTCACATACGTATTCTTCCATTTCCTCGTCATATACGAGATTATTACAGTATTCACAGCTGTTTTGTCCGCTCAAAGAATCACCATACCTTCCACCTGATTATTTATCAGATTAATAATGAATTTATTTTAACATACTCTATTATAATAGACAATTGCAAAGTAACTGTTATCACTCAATCTCAATCACCTGATAATCCTGCGCTTCAACTGCTTCCTTTAAAATATTTTCATCAATATCATCATTTAATGTAACCACCGCTGTTCCAGTTTCATGGCTTACGTCCGCATCATTTACCTGTTCTAATGCCTCAAGCGCTTTTTTTACTCTTGCCTCACAGTGTCCACACATCATTCCCTGAATTTTCATTGTCTTTGTCATAGTTTTATTCTCCTTAATATTATTATTAATATCAGACTCTTCAGCCTGTATCACACCATTTTTTTCATGGAGCTTAAGCAGATTAAGCCTCAAAGCATTTGTTACAACGCAAAAGCTTGAAAGGCTCATCGCAGCTGCACCAAACATAGGATTTAACTGCCAGCCTGTAAGATGAATAAATACACCTGCTGCCAGCGGTATTCCAATCACATTATAAATAAATGCCCAAAACAGATTTTCATGGATATTTCTCAATGCCGCCCTGCTCAACTTTATTGCCGCTGCCACATCACTCAGCCGGTTATTCATCAGCACAACATCGGCAGCATCAATAGCGATGTCTGTTCCAGCACCAATGGCAATACCAACATCAGCTCTTGTAAGTGCCGGGGCATCATTAATCCCATCACCTACCATACCTACTCTGCCATTGCTTTTTTTTCCGGCTGATTCCTGAAGCTCTTTTATTACATTTTCTTTTCCTTCAGGAAGCACTTCAGCAACAACCCTGTCTACACCTGCCTGTCTTCCTATAGCTGCAGCAGTTCTTTCATTATCACCTGTAAGCATCACCACATAAATTCCCATATTTTTTAACGTTAAAATTGCTGCAGCACTGTCCTCCTTAATAACATCGGCCACTGCCAGCATGCCCACCAGTTCTTTATTCTGTGCAAACAGAAGCGGCGTCTTTCCCTGTTCTGCCAGCTGCTGTGCCATACTTAACATTTTATCTGAAATATTACACAGAGTTGATATATATTTTAAGCTTCCCCCTGAAATTACACTTCCATCAAGTACAGCTTCAAGCCCATTCCCGGCAAGTGCCTTAAAATCCGTAATCTGTGAAGCCTTTACCTGTCTTCTAATATCTGCATTACTGTCCTGCGATACATATTTCATAACAGCCCTTGCCAAAGGATGCTCGCTTCTTGACTCTAACACTGCTGCCAGCATAACCAGTTTTTCCTCACTGCAGCCTTCAGCGGCAATTACATCAGTCACAACAGGTTCACCCCTTGTAATAGTACCTGTTTTATCAAGAGCAATAATCTTTATTTTTCCAGCCGCCTCCAAAGAGGCAGCTGTCTTAAATAATATTCCATTTTTGGCCCCAACTCCGTTACCAACCATAATCGCCACTGGAGTTGCCAGCCCCAAAGCACATGGACAGCTGATTACAAGAACTGAGATTGCCCTTGCCAGCGCAAAGCCCGGTGTTTGTCCGGCCAACAGCCATATTATAAATGCTGCCGCTGAAACTGCAATCACAACAGGAACAAAAACACCTGAAACTGTGTCTGCGATTTTGGCAATAGGTGCTTTAGTCGCCGCCGCATCACTTACCATTCGTATAATCTGTGAAAGTGTCGTATCTGCGCCCACATGCGTGGCTTGACAGCGTAAATATCCGGACTGGTTAACCGTTGCGGCAAAGACCTCATCACCACCTGCCTTATCAACAGGAATGCTCTCACCTGTCAACGCCGACTCATCGACAGCACTATTTCCTTCTATTATAACACCATCGCAGGGAATGCTCTCACCCGGTCTTACAATAAATATTGCTCCTGTCATAACATTTGCAATAGGAACCTGTTTTTCCACATCTCCTTCCAATATTGTTGCCATCTTAGGCGCCAGCTTCATAAGTCCTTTCAGAGCATCAGTCGTTTTTCCTTTTGACCTTGCCTCAAGCATCTTTCCCACTGTAATCAGTGTAAGTATCATAGCGGCAGATTCAAAGTAAAACTCGTGCATATACATCATGACTTTATCCAGCTGATTATTAACCTGAGCAGCTGTCATTGCAAACAAAGCATAAGTACTGTAAGCAAATGCTGCCCCTGCTCCAAGCGCAACCAAAGTATCCATATTAGGTGCTCCATGCATCAGGCTCTTAAATCCACTGATAAAAAATCTTTGATTAATTACCATTATAATAATAGTAAGGATAAGCTGCAAAAGCCCCATAGCAATGTGATTGCCTGAAAAAAATTCAGGAACCGGCCAGTCACACATCATGTGTCCCATAGAAAAATACATAAGCACTAAAAGAAAAGCAACTGATGCTATAAGCCTTTTTCTCAATCTTGGTGTTTCTTTATCCTTTAGCATGTCCTCATCTTCTAATACAAAATCATGTCCGTTTTTTTCAATATCGTCATTTTTTAAATGAGCTCCATAGCCAGCTGCCTCCACTGCTGCAACTATCTTATCAGCAGCCGCATTTCCCTCCACTGCCATTGAATTTGTCAGCAGACTGACCGAGCAGCTCTCTACACCTTCAATCTTAGAAACCGCTTTTTCAACTCTTGCAGAGCAGGCAGCACAGCTCATACCCGTAACTTTAAACTGTTCCATATATACTCCTTTCAAACATAAATTAACGCATCAACTTCTGCATGGTACTCACAAGTTCATCTATCACCTCATCATTTCCCTGCCTGATGTTCTCAGCAACACAGGTTCGGATATGATTTCCAAGAAGCTCCTTGTTAAAAGCATTCATCGCCGCTGTCACGGCCGATGACTGTATAAGTATATCTGTACAATATGCGTCCGCTTCTATCATTCCTTTTATTCCTCTGATTTGTCCTTCAATACGGTTTAACCGATTAATCAGTTTTCTATATTCTTCAGACGTTCGTTCCTTTTTTTTCTTACTGCAGCATTTGTCTGCTGCGTTTATTCCATCTTTCATATTAATCTCCATTTCGGGAAAGTTTATTGCAAAATTTATTTTCACTCAGTATATACCCCCATAGGGTATATGTCAAGACCAGCTCCAGCAGAAACGTGCGCCGCCAGGCGCACCTTAAAAAGCCCTCAGCGTAATGGGCTGCGCTGAGGGTTTTTCAAATTTATCATCATATAAACAGACAAGCTGTTATATATAGTTATTTAAAAAGTAATATACTAGATGCCAAAATAATCCGGATGTCTCTCTTTAAGTTTTCCTTCCTCACCAAGAATCCTATATATATGCTTCTGAATAATGTTAAGATACTTGACCTTATTTTTATTTCTTGCCGCCTCTATAAGGCTTCTGTGCTCATCATTAGTCTTATTGCTGATTGACTGGTTCATTTCAGCCAGATATCTTATTCTGTCATAATGGCTCATCTGCATCTTGATAATTTCTGCCGCCAGATTTTCACCTGTGGTATGATATATCAGCTGATGAAATGCATTATCAATATCTACTCTGGAACCGCTCTCCTCACTCTTATCATAATTTACTAATCTATTATTATATCCTTCCATCTTTTCAATAACATCGTCATTTACATTTTCTAAAAATCTGTCCACCATTGCTACTTCAAGACTCATTCTGACAAACCACTCCTGCTCTGCACGTGCAGTGTTAATCTTAGCAACATATGTACCAGATTGGGGAAGAATTTTAAGAAGATCCTCCTTCTCAAGCTTTACAATAGCTTCTCTTGCCGGTGTTCTTGACACATTAAATCTGGTTGCAACCTTCTGTGCACTTATCACATCTCCCGGTGCCAGACGAAATGTCATAATATCCTGTTTTAATTTTTCATATGTTTCTTCGTTTAATGATTTCTCCATAAATATCCTCTCCTGCCGTCTTATATGTATATAAACACATAAGCGATTCTTTATTATTTTGTATTATAGAATACATCTATTAAATTATCAATATGCCATGAGTTTCTCAATATGCAAGAAACCTCGTCTGGTGGGGAACCAGACGAGATTTCCTGTATATATATTAGGGGTTGGGGGGGTATATAAAACGCTTATCCGCAAATGTCCTGCATGCCTTGCATTACATATGCAGGTAAACCTTTTACGCTAAATATTTCTGAAGTGTACTTCTTACTGCTCCTGGTCCGGCAATTTCTTCTACAAACATTGCTTCAATCTTCTCACCGATTCCAGCCTTGTACAAATCAATTCCAAATATATTGGCATTTGAAAGGATTTCCTTTAACTGTCCATTGTAGCTTTCTGGAGAACCAACCTTGATTCCCTTAAGCTTTGCTGTTAACTCCTCTGCCATTGGGTCTGCCGATAATTCAAAAGCGTTTCCATTATCATCAACTGCAAGCAGATATCTACACCAGCCGGCAATTGCAAGCGGAATTGCTTCAAGGGCTTTAGCATCACCATTCTTCTCTACATACGACTTAATTGTTTCACCATATCTGATACCGACCTTTTGTGACGTATCCGTCGCAATTCTTTGTGGTGTATCTGGCATAAAAGGATTAGGTATTCTGACATTAATAACTTCATCAACAAACTTCTCAGGTGAGAGTATTCCCGGGTCAGTAACTACCGGCATACCTTCCACAAGTCCAATCTTGTGAACAAGCTTATTTAATTCTGTATCCTTCATCTCATTGGCAATAAGGTCATATCCTAATACACAACCGTAAACAGCCAGTGCTGTATGAAGTGGATTAAGGCATGTTGTAACCTTCATTCTCTCCACCTTATTAACCGTATCTCTGTCTGTCATATATACGCCAGCCTTTTCTAACGCTGGTCTTCCATTAGGGAATCTGTCTTCAATAACAAGATACTGTGGACCCTCAGCATTAACAAATGGCGCAATATATGTTCTTTTGGAAGTTATTACCGCATCCATATTTTCAACTCCAGCTTCCTTTAAAGAAGCTGCAACCGAGTCAGCTGGTCTTGGTGTAATTTTGTCAATCATTGACCAAGGGAAAGAGACTTTATTCTCATCATTTATATACTCTACAAATTCTGCTGAAACAAACCCTTTCTTATTCCATTCCTCTGCCATTGTAACAACTGATGACTTAAGTTTTTCACCATTGTGTGAACAGTTATCCATAGATACGACTGCAATTGGTGCACGATTAGACTTAAATCTTTCATTAAGCAGCGCTGTTACAACAGCCATTGCTGAAACTGCCTTATCAGGTCCATTTTCAATATCACTCATAATAAATGGGAAGAAACTGCCATCAGCGCCCTTTAAAGCGTATCCTTTTTCTGTAATCGTAAACGATACCATCTGGAGCTTCTCATTCATAAAGATTTCCTTTAACCTTGTCCAGCTTTCAATATCCTCCGATTGTGCTTTTACAGCCTCTGTAAGTGAACCTAAAACTCTTTTATCTGTGCTTCCATCAGCCTTTAATGTTACTGCCATTACCAGATTGTCAAATGGAGCATAAATCTTATCCACCACATCAAAGTCAAAGGTTTCTACACAGGTAATTCCCTTATCTGAATCACCATTTGCAATTAATGTATCGGCAATACCTCCGATAAATATCCTAAATATATTACCAATTCCAAAATGCACCCATGCTGGAGCCTTCTTTGTATTAGCCGCAACACTTTCCACATCATAAGCAGGAAGCTGGATTCCTGCGTCCTGCCACTCTGCCTTATTCTTAAGACCTTCTAATGATAAAATCATAATATTCTCCTTTTTAATGTGAAACTTTACCTGAAAAGCTATATTTACAGAAAAGCTTCTGCCTTCTGATTATCAATTACTTATTCTTTGCATTCTTATCTATTGCTTCCCAGAGACCATTAAGGTATGCTGCTCCCAAGGCTCTGTCATACAAACCATAACCTGGCATAGCCACTTCGTCCCAAATCATTCTTCCATGGTCAGGTCTGATTGGCCCATCAAATCCAGTCTCATAGAGAGCCTTCATAATTTCATACATATCCATTGAGCCATCGGCTGACAAGTGTGCAGCCTCCTCGAAATCTCTTGGTGAATTGTACTTTAAGTTTCTTACATGTGCAAATGGTATCCTTCCCTTGCACGCTCTTATAATTGCAGGAATGTCATTGTTCTGGTTTGAACCCAGAGAGCCTGTACAGAGCGTAATACCATTGTATGGCTTATCAACTGCTTTTAACAGCTTTGTGATTGAATCGAAGCCTGTTACAATTCTTGGAAGACCAAATATTGGCCATGCCGGATCATCTGGGTGAATGCCCATCTTAATATCATGTTTTTCACATACAGGCCCAATTGCCTCGAGGAAATATACTAAATTATCAAACAGCTTTTCTTCATCAATATCCTTATACATATCAAATAATTCAGCGAGACGGTCGAGACGCTCTGGTTCCCAGCCCGGCATCACAAAACCATTAGACATCTTTTCAATTGATTCCTTCATGTGCTGAGGGTCTATCTGGTCAATTACGTCCTGATTGTATGCAAGTACCGTTGAACCATCTTTTCTAACACGCGCTAAATCTGAACGTGTCCAGTCAAATACTGGCATAAAGTTATAGCAAACCATATGAATACCGGCTGCTGCCAGATTTTCAAGTGTCTTTATATAGTTAGCAATATGCTCGTCTCTCTTTGCTGTTCCAATTTTAATATCGTCTGAAACATTAACTGATTCAATACCTGACAATTCAAGTCCGGCATCTTCAACAGTCTTCTTTAATTCCATTATCTCATCTAATGTCCAAAGCTCTCCCGGCTGCTTTCCAAACAATGTTGTAATAACACCTTTCACACCAGGCACCTGTCTAA
>JAUNPT010000001.1:22598-49375 GCA_030536565.1 Eubacteriales bacterium
CACTATCATATCCAGGCCCATACCATCTTAATGTCATATCCATAATAAAAATCCTCCTAAATGAAATATTTAATTATTTCTTTAATTTCGATGCAGCATGGTTCTTACTTCAACCCCTCAGCGCATCAGTTTAATTACCTTATGGCATCATACTAACATGTCAGAACTAACATGTCAATATATTTTTTAAAAATATTTTTATTTCTATTTTGTCATGCTTTACCCTCCTGTATGTATATTTATCTTCCTTTTTTTTAATACTATACCAATTATCCGCACACTGGAGTTTTTATAATTCCAAACTCCTGCTTATATGCAGATTATAACATTATTAATATACAAACACAATAATTACTAAAGTACCAGACTTCTATTAAAAAAATTTAAGCCACCTTTTTTATCAGCTTTGAACCGGTCCCTAAATGTCTGACGCTTGGAAACCCGGCTCACTTTAACGATACAAAAGATGGCTCTCTCTATAAAAAATATTCACTTTTTCATACTTACCTAACCCTCACAGCCGATACATGTACGCAGTTACATATTAGGACGCACATAGGTATCTTCTGTCAGCATGGTAATTTTCTCTGATTTAATTTTCTCTCAATTAAGCTTCCTTGCATATCCAAGAGCATCATCGATATTTTCGCGGAAATTGACTTCACCAACCTTAGCTGCAAATCCCGCCTTTTCCATCATCTGTCTTGGCTGCTCCTGAACATGTGAAAGCACAAAAGTTATTCCCTTTTTCTGACAGGACGCCTGTATCTTTTCAAGAGAACGCAGCGCTGTAACGTCCATGGCCGGCACACCACGCATTCTTATAATGAGCACCTTAATATGTGATTTAAGCTCAATATCCATAAATTTATCCGCTGCCGCAAAAAACATTGGTCCTACAATTTCATATACAGCTGTATTATCTGGAACCTTCTTAAATCTGATGCTTTCCGGGTCATTATCCTCATCAATATCTTCTCCAAGGTACTTCCACCCTCTGATTTCAGTAACATTAGACATTCTGACAAGGAAAAGTATTGCCGCCATAACAATTCCCACTTCAATTGCAACAACAAGATCAAATACAATTGTCAGCACCGCCGTTGTTAAAAGCACAAGAATATCACTCTTAGGCGCTGTTTTTATAAGATTAACAATGTCTCTCCAGCCGCTCATATTATAAGCAACAATAAAAAGGATTGCAGCTATTGCAGGCATTGGAATCCACGCTGCATAAGGCATAAGCACAACAAGCACTAAAAGCAGTGTAACAGAATGTACTAAACCTGCAACTGGAGTACGTCCGCCATTTTTGACATTGGCAGCTGTACGTGCAATGGCACCAGTAGCAGGAATACCGCCAAAAAGTGCAGAAACAACATTTCCCGCCCCCTGAGCTATAAGCTCCATATTAGGCTTATGACGGCTTCCAATCATACCGTCTGAGACAACACATGAAAGCAGAGATTCAATACCGGCAAGTACAGCAATCGTTAAAGCATTAGGGAGCTGGCTGCCAATCATTTCAAGACTAAAATGAGGAAGCGTAATTCCTGGAAGCTTGCTTGAAATAGTATACAAGTCACCAATTGTCTTAACATCCATTCCAATTAGTTTAACCATAAGAATTGAAACAACAACTGCAATCAAAGACGCAGGAATCTTTTCAAAAATATATGGCCATACAATAAGTATTGCAAGCGATACAAGCCCCACAGCTAATGCCTGCCAGTTAAATGTTGATATACTGCTTACACACGCCTCAAGCTTCTCAATAGTCTCCACTGGAGAAGCTGCAAATGTAAGGCCTAAGAAATCTTTAATCTGCCCAATCACGATAGTTACTGCAATTCCAAATGTAAATCCAGCTGTAATTGTATATGGGATAAATCTTATAAGATTTCCAAACTTCAAAAATCCCATAATAACAAGTATAATACCTGCCATAATTGTAGCCACAGCCAGACCCGCCATTCCATCTGCTGCCACAATTCCGGCTACTATCGTTGCAAATGCTGCCGTAGGCCCTGCAATCTGAACACGGCTTCCTCCAAGAAATGAAATTACAAAGCCCGCAAATATAGCTGTGTAAATACCCTGCTCAGGGCCTACACCCGACGCCAACGCAAGTGCAATTGACAGTGGAAGCGCAATAATCGCAACAATAATACCCGCAACTATATCCTTAACAAGCTGCTCTTTTGAATAGCTTTTCATAGTATCAAAAAGCTTCGGAATAAACTGATTCATAAATTCTCCTTATGTCTTTTAATTTTATATAAAATATATAAACTTTGTATAAAGTCACACAAGGATTTATTATAGCAATAATATGAACATTTGCAATATATTTTCCAAATAAAAACAATTATCCTTCTATTTCAACTGCATTTTCACAAATAAATTCTACAACCTTCTTATAGAGTACCTCGTAGCCAACCTCTGCATTCATTTCTTCACCATATGTATCAAGAATATCCTGATAGCTTGTATAACCATAGTATGAAGCAAGCTCTGTTCCTGTCTCATTAATGTCATCAGCACTTACTACAATATTATTATCTGCAGCAACAATTGTGACAAACATTTTCTCAAAAAGATAATCCTTTGAATACTGTTCTGCATATTCATTAAATGCGTCCTCTGATTCAAATCCATATACTGATGAAAGGTATGCTGCAAAATCACTCACTCCATACGCTGAGCCATAGCTGTTATATTCAGTTTCAATATTTTTCTTCAATGTGCTAAGCAATGAGTCCAGCTCCTCCTGCGGATATGAGCTTGGAGTTAAGTCCTTCTTTACCTTTTCCCATACAGCTGAATATTTACTGCTGTCAAATTTTGACTTTGCCTGCTCCTCAAGATTGGTCTTAACATTTGACTTCAGGCCAGCGATATCTGCTGCTTCAATCCCAAGCGTTGAAGCATTCTGTTCAACCCATGAATCTGTAAGTTCCGGCACAACAGACCTTGAAATCTGTGAAACCTTAACAGTAAAGATAACGTCTTTTCCGGCAAGGTTTGATGTTGAATAATCCTCTGGGAATGTACATGGTATATCATACTCCTGTCCAACCTGTAACCCTGCAAGCCCCTTGTCAAGATCTGGGATAAACTGTCCTGAACCTACTGTATAAGTAGCATCTGTGGCTGTTCCACCTGAAAATGCTTCCCCGTCAAGCTTTCCACTGTAGTCAAGTGTAATTAAATCACCTGTCTGTGTTGTTCCTTCTGTATAAACTGTTGACTTAGCTGTTTTCTGTAAAAGTGTATCAATATAATCATTTATATCCTGCTCTGAAACCTCAAGCAGAGACCTGTCGACAGTAACCTCCACACCCTTATATTCCGGGAACTCAACCAGCTTTCTGTAAACTGAAGCATTATCTGTAACTGTTCCAGCATACTGCTCCGCTTTAATTTCTTTATTAACTGTCGATACTGTATCTGCTGACTTGTCATTACCCTTACCACAAGCTGTAAGTGACGCAGCCATCATTGCTGCAAGTACCACGCTGAATATTTTCTTTCTCATAATAAACCCTTTCAAAATCATGCATTATTTGCCGCAGCATACACATTCTGGTTTTATATCTAACCGCACTGCGACTTTGCTATTATAACATAATCAATTAAAAAAAAAAGCAGTTTCACATTTTTTTCAAATTTTGTTATACTATAGCCATTCAGGAGGAAAACCTATGCAACGAAAACTTCTACTGCTCATATGCAAGTGTGCATGCAATTGTGTATGCACAATTGCATGCACAATTGCCATACTTGCCAGTACACTGATGACAGGCTGTACAGCTAACAATAAAAAAACATCAGTCACCGGATATAAGCTTAATACCATTATCCAGATTGATGCATACAGCAATACAGACGCTGACATTCTTAACGGTGCTCTCGATTTATGTGATACCTATGAAAAAATGTTTTCACGAACCATGACTGACAGCCTGCTTTATCAGGTCAACAGCCATCAGATTACTGAAATTCCGCAGGAGCTTGCCCAGCTGATACAATACGGAATTAAATACAGTGAGCTTTCAATGGGTGCATTTGATCTGACAATCGGCAGTATTTCACAGCTTTGGGATTTTACCGCATCTAAACCGGAGGTTCCAGCTGCCTCAGCTATTGCCAATGCACTTCAATATGTAGATTACACCAGAATTAATCTTACGCAAAACAAAAGCTCCAAAGCGGCTTCAAATCAGGACAATACATGGAGCATATCAATCCCGGAGGGAACCATAATTGACCTAGGCGCTATTGCCAAAGGATACATTGCCGACCGGATTAAGGAATACCTTGTGGAAAACGGGGTTAAAAAAGCCATCATTAATCTTGGCGGAAATGTGTTATGCATTGGAAGAAAAACCAATACAAGTAATTTTTCCATTGGCATAAAAAAACCCTTCAGCGAAAATGGTGAATCTCTTGCAGTTTTATCCCTAGATGATAAATCAGCTGTATCCTCCGGCACCTATGAGAGATATTTCTACTCAGGGGAAGATTTTTACCACCACATTTTAAATCCATACACTGGCTATCCCTATAATAATGGATTGACTAGTGTAACCATTATTTCAGACAACTCCATAACTGGTGACTGTCTGAGCACCACCTGCTTTACCCTTGGACTGCAGGAGGGCTTAAAACTGATTGAGTCCACTGATGGCGTGGAGGCTGTCTTTGTTACAGAGGACAAAAACCTCCATTATTCTTCCGGGGCCAAAGCTTATATCCAGTAATACACCATCACTTACCGGATATGAAATTAATATATTAAAAATACAATCTACTTAAGAAAGAGAAGGTAAATTATGATTAGATTTATTATCCTGCTTTTATTTTTATCAGTTTTTTTTGCATTAAGCCTTATCATGCTCCCTTTAGAATGGCTTGTAGGAAAAATTAATCAAAATGCCAAAGACCGCAGCAGTCTTGCAATTGTTAAATTCGCATTCAGGGTTGTTCTTGCAATATCCGGTGTCACAACCACAGTAAAAGGACTTGAAAATATCCCAAGTGATGAACCGGTCCTTTTCATAGGTAACCATAATGGTTTTTACGACATTATTATATCTTATGTGTTAATGAAACGTCCTACAGGCTTCGTCGCCAAAAAGGAAATGTGGAAGGTTCCTATACTCCGCCGCTGGATGCAGAACCTCTACTGCCTGTTTCTTGACAGAGAAAATATGAAAGAAGGCCTTAAAACTATTTTAAAAGGAATAGACTACATTAAAGATGGCAAATCTATAGTAATATTCCCAGAAGGCACAAGAAACAAAGGAGAACAGGATTTGCTGCCATTTAAAGCCGGAAGCTTTAAATTCGCTGAAAAAACAGGCTGCAAAATAATCCCAATGACCCAGAACAACACACAGTATATTTTTGAAAATCAGGCTCCACGCCTTAGAAAAACCCACACTATTATTGAATTTGGCACCCCGATTGACATTAACAGTCTCTCAAAGGAAGACAGAAAGAATATTTCCAGCTACACACAAAGCATTATCATGGAAACTTATATAAAAAATAAAAATCTGATATAATCCAAAAATGTTGGCAATTAACCAATGCTATGATATAATGTAAACTAGTTTTACATTTAGGAGGATAATTAACTATGCAACCTTGGTTAATAGTATTGCTTGTAATTGCTGCAATATTGCTGGCAGCATTTATAGCTCTTATGATTTTTGGAAACAAGATGCGTAAAAAGCAGGACGCACAGCAGGAGCAGATTGAAGCGGCAAAACAGACTATGTCCATGCTCATCATTGATAAAAAGAAGATGAAGTTAAAGGAAGCTGGCCTGCCTAAGATGGTGTTAGAACAGACACCTAAATATCTCCGCTCAAGCAAAATGCCAATTGTTAAAGCAAAAATCGGTCCCAGAGTCATGACACTCATGTGTGACCCTAAGGTTTTTGAAACTATTCCTGTAAAAGCTGAGATTAAGGCTGAAGTGAGCGGTATCTATATTACGGGTGTTAAATCTGTACGCGGCGGGAAGCTTGTTGTTCCAGAGCCTAAGAAAAAAGGTCTCAAGCGTTTCTTTGGAAAGAAAAACAAATAGTACAAATGAACTATAAAGCAAGTCCGTCATAATGCACGGACTTGCTTTGTCGCATATACGACGAAATAAAAACAAACAGAGGCTGGCACAATAATCGCCAGAATGGAGGTATTATGGCTCGTAATCTTACTTTATTAACAGATCTTTATGAACTCACAATGATGCAGGGATATTTTAAAACTGGTAACAACCGCAAAGTAATCTTTGATGCATTCTACAGAAATAACCCCTGCGATGGCGGGTATGCCATCTGCTGTGGACTTGAGCAGGTAATAGACTATATTAAAAATCTGCATTTCACAGATGAAGACGTAGAATATTTAAGAGGCTTAAATATATTTGATGAGGATTTTCTTGATTACCTTGCAAACTTTCACTTTTCTGGAGACATATATGCAATTCCAGAAGGAACTGTTGTCTTCCCAAGAGAACCTTTAATTAAAGTCATTGCCCCAATTATGGAAGCACAGCTTGTAGAGACAGCAATCTTAACAATCATCAACCACCAGAGCCTTATTGCTACCAAGGCCGCACGTGTATGCTATGCAGCCAAAGGTGACGGTATAATGGAATTTGGGCTTAGACGTGCCCAGGGTCCTGACGCTGGTATCTATGGTGCCAGGGCTGCTGTTATTGCGGGCTGTATCGGAACCAGCAATGTTCTTACAGGACAGCTGTTTGATGTCCCTGTAAAAGGAACACACGCACACAGCTGGATTATGAGTTTTGAAGACGAATATACCGCATTTAAAACCTACGCCGACCTTTATCCGGGCGCATGCATACTTCTTGTTGATACCTACGACACACTTCGTTCAGGTGTTCCTAATGCAATTAAAGTATTTACGGAAATGCGTGAGGCTGGTGTACTCCATAAGGGCTACGGCATTCGTCTTGACTCCGGCGACCTCGCTTATCTTACTAAAAAAGCCCGTAAAATGCTTGATGCGGCTGGATTTACTGATGCAGTTATATCTGCCTCCAGCGATTTGGACGAATACTTAATTGACTCCTTAAAAGCTCAAGGTGCCGCCATAACTTCATGGGGTGTAGGAACTAATTTGATTACTTCAAAAGACAACCCTGCCTTTGGCGGAGTATATAAGCTTGCTGCTGTCATGGGTGATGACGGACATTTCATTCCAAAGATTAAGCTTTCAGAAAACTCAGAAAAAATTACTAATCCGGGAAATAAGACTGTTTACCGCGTTTACGATAATGAAGGCAAAATTAAGGCTGACCTTATTGCACTGGTAGGTGAAACCTACTCTGAAGATGAGCCTCTGCTTCTTTTTGACCCAATAGAAACCTGGAAAAAAACTCTCCTTGAACCGGGCGAATATACATTGCGTGAAATTGTTGTTCCCGTATTTAAGTCAGGCGAATGTGTATATACAAGTCCGAATGTAATGGATATTAGGGATTACTGCCAAAAAGAACAGAACACTCTCTGGGACGAATCAAGACGTCTTGTAAATCCACAGGAGGTTCATGTAGACCTTTCAAAACCATTGTATGATGTAAAGCAGGAGCTGCTTAATTCTTACAGCCTGAAGGTTAGGTAGAAATTTACTAAGTGAATAAGGGCAGGAACCATATAATTATATTGCCGCATAAGTGCCTGCTTGCAATATAATTATATGGTTCCTGCCTTTTTACTTAGTGAATTTTATACGTATATGGACAGCCCCCTGGCTATTACAAGCTCTCCACATTAATATCAACCTCGCAGTCAATATACTGCCCCTTGTCCATACCAAGGCTGTACTGCAGAATTATACGTAATCTGTCATCTGTGCGGATTATATCCATGCGCTTAGTATGCACCTGCATAGGAATTGAGCCATACGGCGTATCATAGGTGCAGCTTGTGGTCTGCCCTGCAGCGAATATCATACGGCTGTTCATAGGACCTTTTTTAACCATTTCCATACTGCCCCTTCTAAGCTTAATCAAATTGTTGATTTTAATATCTGCTTCATCAAGACATTCCTCATATCTGATATATTCTACATCTCCAACAAGAGCATATCTTCCGCTGCATTTTACCTCAACTACTCCTGAATCCTTATTAGTACCCTTAACATTTATCCTTATATTCTCATTCATAATCTTATATCCATATCTTTATATTCTTGCAGGCAGTTATCTTAACAGTTTATTAAGAAATGTAAGATACTTAAATCTAAACTGATATTTCTCACCTGTAACTGCGTCATATTCCTCCTCAGTAAGGACTCCCGCCAGCTGTTCCTTTGATTCCTCTGGAACTACACCATATACAGCATCAACAAAACACAGCGGCGGATACAACACACACCACCAGTTCTTTCCAGCATGGTCGCCTATGTCAATTCTAAAGGCTTCATATGTACCCGGCGGAAAAGTTACGTCGCCATAGGTCTTCATTGGAAAATAACTCTGTTCAAAATATACAAAGACCTCCTCATCACTTCCTGCCTCTAAAAGTGTATCAGCGGCAACCTTACGTATATCCTCTGTGTGAGCCTCCAGCAGCTTTCGTGACTGATCTATACTTTCTGAAGCCGAAAGAATCGGCTGAAGATAGGCTACCACAGCGTCCTTTACAAGAAGCTTTAACTGCTGGTCACTATCCAAGTCACTGTTGGCACGAACATGAAATCTTATAATTTCATTTGCGATACCTGTCTGTAATCTTTCAATATCCGCAGCTGATGTTACATATATCCGAAATCCCGCTATGAGCATTGATACAAGCATGATTACGCCCAACAGCTTAATTCCTGATTTTTGTCTCCTTGATTTATTACATTTTCTAAACATAAAATAACCTCCATAGAATGTTCTACGGAGATTATTACCATTATTTTCCTATTTATTCAGCAGACGGACAATTCCCTTTTCCTGATTATTAATATGCTGGCGCACAACAACTCTTGCATCAGCAACATTTTTCTGTGAAAGCTCTCTTATAATATCGTTATGCTCACTGATAAGGATTGAATGTGTTCTTGCATCCTTAACATATTCAAGTCTGTAGCGGTACATCTGCTCACGAAGATTGTTGATAATCTGAATAAGTCTCTGATTATCTGTCATAGCATATATAATATCATGGAACTGAACATCAGCATCGACAATATTAACAACGTCCTTTGAAACAATCGCTGATTCAAATATTCTGTTTGCAGCCTTTAACTCATCAATCTTTTCTGTTGTCACATTCTTGCATGCAAGTGAAACTGCCAGCTCCTCAAGAGTAGAACGCACCTCAAGTACATCTCTCATATCCTTCTCTGTGATGTGGGCAACCTCAGCGCCCTTACGTGGAATCATAATAACCAGGCCTTCCAGCTCCAGCTTTCTGATTGCCTCTCTGATAGGAGTTCTTGAAACACCCAGTTTCTGGGCAAGCTGAATCTCCATAAGCCTCTCACCCGGCTCCATCTCACCACGCAGAATTGCTTGCCTAAGAGTGTTAAACACAACATCCCTAAGTGGAAGATAATCATTTACATCCATTTTTAATTCACCCTTCATCTTCATGTCCTCCATTTTATAATCATATACCTGTACTGCTGCTAAATGTTTCTGTAATATATACCTGTCTGGCATCACCTTTTGCCTTCAGATAAGACTGGCATCTTAATGCCATGGCCTCGTCTGGAAAAATCCCAAACACTGTCGGCCCGCTTCCGCTCATCATCGCATTGACAGCGCCATTTTCAAGCATGTCCTGCTTGATTTTTTCAATTACCGGATACATAGGAATTGTTACACCCTCAAGTACATTTCCCATTCTTGCTGCAATCAGGCGGACGTCCTGTGCATTAATAGCTTCTATAATCCCATCAATATCAGGGTGTACCTTAACACCGCTAATATCAAGGCTCTCATATACAAGCTTCGTTGAAACATTAATTGGTGGTTTTGCAATCAAAATCCACATATGCGGAACCGGCTTTAATCTTGTAAGCTTCTCACCAATTCCTTCTGCAAGTGCCGTTCCCCTCATAACACAATAAGGCACATCTGCACCAATGCCAACACCCAGCTCCATCATCTTTTCTGTACTCAGTCCCAGCTTAAACAGCCTGTTCATTCCATAAAGAGCTGAAGCTGCATCTGTACTTCCTCCTGCCATTCCAGCAGCCACAGGAATAAACTTATTCAGCTCGACCTTGATTCCGCTGCTTATTTTGTACATGTCCTTAATCATCTTAACAGCTTTATAAATCAGATTATTTTCATTGACTGGTAAAAATGCAAGATTAGACACAATACAAATTTCATCTTCTGGAATCTTAGTCATGATTATGCGGTCGTATATACCTATCGTCTGCATAACCATTCTAACATCATGATACCCATTATCACGCTTTCCTAGTACATCAAGTCCAAGATTAATCTTAGCTCTTGCTTTTAATCTAATACTTTCCATGTAAACTCTCCATCACGAACTTAGCATAATGCAAATCACATTTACATAAGAATCGTTTTTTGTATACATTATAATTATATAAAACAGATTGTATAAATGCAAGTACAATTATACAGTTTCGTTACTTTTTCTGTATTTATTCGGCGACATACCCTTAATGTGGCGAAAAGCATCTCCAAAATAATTGCTGTCATTAAAACCACATTCAAATGCGATATCCGTAATAGACTTATTAGTTTCCAGCAAAAGTCGGCTCGCGTTTTTAATCCTTACATTGACAAGATATTCTTTAAATCCAAACCCTGTAGTTGTCTTAAACTTCTTGGAAAGATAGGAACGGCTCAGATTAAATTTCTTTGCCATCTCGTCCAATGTAATCTTCTTCTCATAATTTTCATAAATATATGTGGCAATCTCCTGCATCATCTGGTTATCCACATCAATTTCCTTGATTACATTTTCCTCATATTTTCGGCATCTTATAATGAAAAGAATCAGCTCAACCATTCCAACACGTACAAATCCAGGAGATAATGCATCCTGTCCGTTCTTTTCAAAAAGCAGTTTATTTAAAATAGATTCAACATAATCCCTTCTCTTTTCAGGTATTGAAATCACGCCTGCAGTCATACACTCATCTACTAAATCTTTTCCGACTACTGACTTTATCCAGTTAGTTATATCTTCACGAAAACTTATGACAATTCGTTCATGTACACCGGGGCCATTATAATTTGTCTTATGGATTTCACCCGCTGGCACAATAACTAAATCACCCTTGTTAAACTTATAAATGTTATGGTTGATAAATGACGTACATTCCCCACTTGACAGATAAAAAATCTCATGAAAAGGGTGGGAATGTGATTTATTCATGCTAAAAGAAGTCTCCCTTTTTATTTTTTTAATATCAAAATCCTTTGTCATATCCTGTATCATACTAATCTCCATTCACTTATCCGCTTGTATTCAACACAATTTTTCTGGATTTTACCATATCAGCCTGCATATTACTGCACTTTATCTGTATAACCTTAAAAATGTGTGTATAAAAAAGTAGAAATCACTGTTTTTTATGTTATGCTATATATGATAATAAATCTGTAGTATTTGTCAAGATATTTTCAGTTTTTTATTCAATTAAGGTAACAGTTCAGCCATGTTACCAATTAAGAAAGAGGGAGCTTACATGTCAAAAACAATCAGCGCTGACAAGCGTAATATAATATTAAACGGAAATCTTATTAAAGCAATACTTATGCTGGCTGTTCCCGTAATGATTAACAGTTTTATCCAATCAATGTATAATCTCACCGATACCTTCTGGTTAGGCCGGATTGGGACTGACAGCCAGGCCGCAATCACACTGGTATCCCCATTCCAAAATATATTAATCAATTTCGGTGCTGGTATTACGACAGCCGGTGCCATCCTAATTTCCCAGTATCTTGGTGCAAGACAGGATAAACATGCCAATACAATGGCAAACCACATCTGTGTGTGTTCTATGGTATTCGCATTTATCTGTGCAGGAATCTGCTGGCTTACAACCCCAGCCATTATAAAGTGGCTGGGAGCTGAAGGAATAATATACACCTATGGACTTTCCTATATTAGAATCGTAGTCCTTGACCTTCCTTTTTTATTTATGATTAACCTGTATACCTCTGTGAAACAGGCTCAAGGTGATACCGTCCGCCCATTGCTTCTTAACATCTTAGGCGTATCTGTTAACCTTATATTAGACCCGCTGTTTCTTATAGTGTTTAAATGGGGAATTGCCGGAGCAGCTCTTGCAACGCTTATAGCAAAAATACCAAGCGCAGTTATTGCCTTTGTGGTGTTAAGAAATAAAAAACAGCTTGTCCGCATCAGCTTCAGGGATTTTCATTTTGAAAAAAACAAAATGATTTCAATCATCAAAATCGGACTTCCTACAGCTATTGGCGGCTCTACGATGCAGTTTGGCTTCCTTCTTATGACCAGGAATGTAAATGCCTATGGCGCTTCTGCAATTACGGCCTATGGAATAGGAAACAAAATTAACAGTATTATAACAATGCCGGCAAATGGAATCGGTTCCGCTATTTCCACTATTGTAGGACAGAACTTTGGGGCAGGAAATAAAACAAGAGCCGATAAATCCTATCATATTGCCCTAAGAATCGGTGCAGTTTTCTTATTTATATTCGGCATGATTCTTTCCAGAGGCTTTATTTCTGAATCAATGGTAAGATTCTTTACCACTGATGAGAGCGTTGTTCCATTAGCAGCACAGTTCCTTTCAATTATGGCGTTCTGCTGCTGGACTAATGCCTTCTACAATACAACACAGGGCCTGTTTCAGGGCTCAGGACACACACTTATCACTATGGCTGTAGATGCGACACGTATCTGGGTATTCCGCTTTCTTGTATTATGGATTTGCCAGAACTATTTAAACATGGGCGTTGAAAGCGTCTGGTATGCCGTTGTTGTAAGTAATGCAAGTTCCGCTCTGATTCTGTATATCCTTTACTGGACTGGAATATGGAAGAAGGAAGCCATCAAGCTTAACTGATCATGCTTATATTAACGTATGAAATTTGTCTTAATCTTGGCAGCTGGCTTTGGCTTCTCTACCCCTGCAGCCTGCCCGGCCTTCACACATTTCAACAGCCATGCCATATTTCGTGCAAGAACCTGCATTGTCTGGATTCCTTCTTTATCCTCAAGCACCTCCTGCGGAGTATTTCCATGAACCTGATTCCAGTAATTACTTGAAACTATAGGCATCTGTGCTATTGTAAAATACTTGTTCAGCTGGTCAAATGCAGCACTTGCGCCTCCCCTTCTGCAGCTTACAACCGATGCTCCAATCTTGCATGCCATAGAACCTCCTGCATAAAATACCCTGTCAAGAGTTGACGTAAGTGCTCCTGACGCCGCCGCATAATGGACTGGTGAGCCAATTACCAGACCATCTGCTTCATGCAGTTTTTCAATAATCATATTTACATTATCCTGTGTATAAATGCACTTATGACTGCCATTTCTGGCACACATGCCGCAGCCCATACAGCCTCTCACAGCCTCCGTTCCCACGTGTACTATTTCTGCCTCAACTCCATTATTAACAAGTTCGTCTGCTACCGTCTTTAACGCTGTATATGTACAGCCTTCAGCCTTAGGGCTTCCATTTATCAATAATACTTTCATTTTTTATTTTTTCCTTTCTCGTTTTAGAATATTTTAATATATTGTAGCATTGTAAAAATATATTGACAATGGTATAAACTATATATATAAACTGACCGATAAACATTATAACCAAGGATGGCGCATAAGCCATGTCAAAAAATGCTTATGTAAGAGAACATGTTTCTCAGAATGGAGGATTATATGGAATTAAATGGAGTTAATTCTGGCTACGCCGCATATGAGGCAGCAGTAACTGGCAAATCAGCCGAAACAAAATATGATGCAGATAACAAAAACATCAATACATCAAAAAAGCCTGCATATTCAGAAGAAGCAGCAACCTATGAAAAATCCAGCATTTCTGGCTATGCTTCTAATTCTAAAGCTGACCGTACTGCCATCGCAGCACAGCTTAAAGCAGATGCCGATAACAGAATGAAACAGATGCAGTCACTTGTTACACAGATGTTTGAAAAACAGGGAATTACAATTGGTAATGCCGATGATATGTGGAAGGTTCTTGCCAGTGGCAATTTTAAAGCTGATGCTGAAACAATTGCACAGGCAAAGGAAGATATCTCTGAGAATGGATATTGGGGTGTTGCACAGACCTCTGACAGGATTTTTTCATTTGCAACTGCACTGGCAGGTGATGATCCCGAGCAGATGAAGAAAATGCAGGCAGCTGTTGAAAAAGGTTTCAAGGAAGCTACTAAATCCTGGGGCAGGAAACTGCCGGAAATTTCAAGCCAGACCTATGATGCAGTAATGAAAAAATTTGATGATTACTATGCATCAAAAGAAACAAAAACAGAAGAATAATCAGGCTATCCCCCTTGGATATATTTAATAAAAAAATCATGTCAGACATATATGCTGACATGATTTTTTATTTTTTACTTTCTCGCCGCCCTGACAAGCAGCAGCTTCTCTCCCCGCTTTACATATGAAGCATCTGTAAGCTGCTCTGTTACAGCCGGATTCATACTCCGTATCAATTCTGTTGTTGTATGATACTTTTTTGCAATATCCCACATTCTGCTTTTTCCATCAGAGAAATATCCAATCATTGCGGGTGCTTCAATCTGCCCGATTTCATCACTAATTTCACAATCTCCGATAACCGAAACAACATTCTTTACAAAGCACAGTATATCAACTGAAACAATTCCCTTTATCTCAATCTGGCCTCCGCCTACCATAACGGCTGCCAGCTGGTCAAGTCCTGTAATCACATGATATACCACGTCAGGCAGCTGCTCCTTTGTAAGCTTAACCATAATCTTCTCACTAAATGGAATTGCCGCCTTCATGCTGCCCATTGGACTTCGGTCATCATCTGACACATAGAACACATTTGCAAGAATAGCGCCATCTACAATAATACCTTCCTTTGTAACCTCCATGCTATCGACCTGAACGGTTCCGGTACAATTACATATCTGTAGTACTCCCCCATGAGCATTCATTGGCTGCTGCCCTGACGCCCTGCATTTTGAATTATTATGGATAAGCAGCTGATACAGCGTTTCATCACTGCGCTGTAAGGACAATCTGCAAACAGGCGAATATATATCCTCTATAAGATTCTTTTCACACTCCTCATATGCTTTGATATCCATATTCATTACAAGCTCTACTGAAATATCCCTGTTTTCTCCATCATAATCAGGTTTTACCTCAACATTTGTACTGATGGGACTATGCCTTATGTAGCCTATTAGTTCTGAGCTGCACCCATTAACATCAAGATTTTCCTCAAATGTATCAACTGTATCATACCACTGTACAGGCATACTCTCATCTAATGGCGTATACATAAGAAAAATGCTTAACTCCCCTGTAATTGTCACACCGCTGTCAGTAAGCCTCGTATTCATATTTCTCACATCAATATCCTCCCATATTATTTCTCCTATCTGTGGCCTGTCAGATGGAAGTGCCACAGTTGAACGTATTCTTAAATTATCCCGTATTTTTAACGCAACCTGTGTGTAACTTAGAGGCGCAGTGAGCACCTGCACCATCGGGTAATTCCGGCTTAAGCTGTCGGCATTGTCCCCCTGCCCGGCCTGCTCCACCTCAACTGCTGCCATGATATCCTGCATCTCCTCACAGGTTACTGTAAGACTTATTATCGCACGCACACTGATTTTTCTCGAATTAATTTCCTTAATAGTCAGGTCATCTATAACTGCCCTGCAGGTACAGTTTCCACCATCTACCACGTCAGACATATTTATACTCTCAGAAAAAGGCATCTCTCCTGTCATCTTAACAGGCATATGCCTGCCATCGGTCTGGCGTGCTCCTATATAAAGCAGGGCAAATTTCAGCTGCCCGCTGACCTGTGCTCTTTCTTTTGATGCCTTTACATCATCATGTACCACAATTCCGTATTCCTTAATAATTGAATCTATATCCGCCTTGCTGTCAGGAACATTATAGTCATCATCCAGCGTAATCTGAATTGTATTGCTGCATTTTATCCTTGTTTCGTGAATAATTTCTTTGTTTAGGTTCAAATCAATTCTCCTTTCACTGCTTATATAGCTAAAGCTTAAAAATTATCGACTCGTCTCTCTTTTCAATCTTAACTACTATGTAAGGCGTGGTCTTTGTCTCTGTAACAGACTCTGAGGCTGCAGGGCCTATAAGTGTAAAATCAGCACAGATTACTGAATCAGCCAGATACACATCATTTACTCTTATGCTGTAGCCGCTGGTTTCCATAGTTCCATAGCCTGCAACAATATATGTATAATCCTTTGTTGTAAACGTAAGCCTTAATGTGCTCCCTTTCTTTTCCTCTATAAGCTTTGCAAGCTCAACCGGGACATCTGCCGATTCCACTACTGTGTAGTCCAAAGCTTCACCCCTGGCATTATCTGTATCTGACACACTGCAGCCCGAAAGACATAGAAGGCCTGCTGCCCCGAAGCAGAAGGCTGTTATAAATATCCTTCTTATCACTCTCCCAAACATAAAAACACCCATCATAAGACTTGATATCATCTTATGATGGGTAAAAATAGATTATTCACCTTTTAATATAATATTGTTTTCTATATTGTATATCCTCTCTGTGATATAACCTCTATAACTTCATCAACATACTTTTCACATATTTCTGTCGTATCAGCCTCAACCATCACCCTTACTACAGGCTCGGTACCGCTTTCACGTACAAGAATCCTTCCATTATCACCAAGCTTTTCAGCAACCGCCGCAACTGCTGCCTTAACAGCCTCGTCATTCTGGGCCTCCGTTTTATCAGTAACACGCACGTTTTTCAATACCTGTGGAAAGAATACCAGCGGTGCTGCAAGCTGACTTAGCGTTTTCTTAGTATCCATCATAACCTGCATCATTTTAAGTGCAGTTATAATACCATCTCCGGTAGTTGCATATTTAGAGAAAATAATATGTCCCGACTGTTCTCCACCAATTCTGTAACCTTTTTCTGACATACATTCATATACATATTTATCACCAACCGCAGTTTTTTCATATTCAATCCCTGCTGCATCAAATGCTTTGTATAATCCAAAATTTGACATAACCGTTGTTACAACCTTATTGCCCACCAGTTTATCTCTCTTTTTCATATAGCAGCCGTATATATAAAGAATATGGTCGCCAGTTATAATATCTCCATTTTCATCTACACAAAGGCATCTGTCTGCATCTCCATCAAAAGCAAAGCCCACGTCTAAATGCTCTCTCCTGACCAAATCCTGAAGGCTCTCTATATGTGTAGAGCCACAGTTATTATTAATATTAGTTCCGTCCGGTTCCGCATGAATAACATAAGTTCTGGCTCCAAGGGCATCAAATATGCTCTTTGCTAAAGACCATGCACTTCCGTTAGCCGCATCAATTCCTACCCGCATTCCCTTAAATGAAAATACAGCAAGGCTCATAAGATATCCCATATATCTGTTACGCCCGGCAACGTAATCGACAGTGCACCCTATTTTCTGTCTTGTAGCAAACGCTGGCTCCTCCATATCGCCCTCAAGATACGCCTCTATCTGCTCGATTACATCCTCACGCATCTTCTCTCCCTTATCATTAATAAGCTTAATGCCATTATCATAATAAGGATTATGAGATGCTGAAATCATAATTCCGCAGTCAAAGTCTTCCGTCCTTACCACATATGAAACACTTGGTGTAGTGGTAACATGCAGAAGATATGGGTCTGCACCTGATGCTGTAAGCCCGGCAACCAATGAATACTCAAACATATAACTGCTTCTTCTTGTATCCTTGCCAATTACAATCTTAGCCTTTCCATCGTCATGATTCTTACCATAGAACCAGCCTAAAAAACGTCCAACCTTATAGGCATGCTCCACTGTCAGATTAACATTAGCCTCACCACGAAATCCGTCTGTACCAAAATATTTACCCATATTACAATTCCTTCCTAATCAACATATCCTTCTGGATTATTCTTCTGCCATCTCCATGAATCCTCGCACATTTTCTTCAAATCATACTGTGCCTTCCAGCCAAGCTCTCTTGCTGCCTTTCCCGCATCACAGTAGCATACCGGCACATCACCTGCTCTCCTTGGCTTCACCTCATATGGAATCTTAACGCCTGTTGCAGCCTCAAAGCTCTTAATAACGTCAAGGACAGATGAGCCCGTACCTGTTCCGAGATTATAAACTGAAATTCCCGGCTTCTTACGCAGCTTTGAGACAGCCTTTACATGTCCGGCTGCAAGGTCAACAACATGGATATAGTCACGTATACATGTTCCATCAGGAGTATCATAATCGTCACCGAATACCCCCAGCTTCTTTAACTTACCAACAGCAACCTGTGTGATATATGGCATCAGATTATTAGGAATCCCTCTGGGATTCTCACCCATTGTCCCGCTTTCATGGGCACCTATTGGATTAAAATAACGAAGTAATATAACATTCCACTCCGAATCAGCTTTCTGAATATCTATAAGAATTTCCTCAAGCATTTCCTTTGTCTTACCATAAGGATTTGTAATCTTGCCTTTAGGACACTCCTCTGTAATTGGCACAAACGATGGATTTCCGTAAACTGTAGCCGACGAAGAAAAAATAATGTTCTTTACATTATACTTTCTCATCGTATTAAAAAGCACCAGCGAACCTGAGATATTATTCATATAATATTCCAGAGGCTTTTCAACAGATTCCCCAACTGCTTTTAAGCCTGCAAAATGTATTACACTTTCGACAGCCTCTCTGTCAAATATTTCCTCAAGCTTAGCTGCGTCGTTAATATCCGCCTCATAAAATTTAACTGGTTTTCCTGTAATCTTCTCAACCCTCCTGAGTGATTCCCTGCTTGAATTAACAAGATTATCTACAACTACGACTTCCTCACCTGCATTCTGAAGCTCAATAACTGTATGGCTTCCAATATAACCTGCTCCACCTGTGACTAAAATAGACATATGTAATCCTCCGTTCTATCCATATCTTAAAATATTCTAACATGGCTACCATGTAAATTCAATATTTTCGTATGCTTCGCTTATAGTCCTCTCAAAGTATCTGTCCAAATCTAATTTCCCTGATGCACGCCTCGCAAAAAGCTCACCGACGACCTGACTAAAGACAACTGCTGTTTCTCCATACATATGTCCCTCTCTGTCATAAAAGCTGCCTGTGTCTCTTGCAAAAACACTAAACTTCAGCCTGTTGAAATTATAGTAATCAACTCCAAGTTCATCTGCCAGTCTTTTTATATATACGTCAGCCGCATTAAATTTTTCTTTCTCGTGTCCAACCATTTCCGGATCCTGAACTGCTGATGTAAATACAATATCAATATTCCTGCTTCTGCACAGACGGACAATCCTTTTTATATAACCCAGCTGACCTGAATCCACCTTGCTCTCATTCCATTCTATACAGGGCGTATCCGACTTTTTATAGTCAGAATTACGGTAAATAAAGCCACTTCCCTTATATATATCATAAGGATTCATGCTCACGACCGATGAATCATAATTTTTATATTCCTCTGACTGCTTCTTTTTAACTGTCTGTCCAATAGTTTTATAACACTGCCAGTAATTAGTCCATTTAAGGAAGGTTCCACGAAATTCCTCCTTTAACATCTTACTGAAATAATACCCTGTTTTTTCCATACATGCAGGATATGCATTATAAATATAATTAAACAATATACTTTCATCATGCTGGTTAACAAGATACTGATAATCCACATCCAGTATAACCATTGATGGCTTATTATACTTTAATGCATACTTAAGTACATAATATGCATCATTATAATATTCACCACCCATACACATATTCATCGTCTTCATGCCTGTTTCATCTTCAAAAGCCTCAGGCGAATAACCATAGCTTCCATGTGAAGCTCCAACAATAATACAGTCAAAATCTCCAGCCTCTGACTCATGAAAAATAAAACGAGACAGTCCCGGCTGCACCAGCATATAATTTAGTAAAGAATTGATTACAATGACCAGTGCAGTAAACCCCACAACTGGCAGAATCCATCTTTTTTTCTTCATTCCAGTCTCCATTCCTGCTTTAAAATTGAGCATACATAAATTCAGTTGTTGTTCCAACAAACCCAAATGGCGCTGTCGCAAAGACTAACACCAGATATACCGCCCATCTGATTACAAGTGGTCTTTCTGCAATAAAATCACGTATATTAATTCCTTTTTCCTTCATAAGGCTCACAATAAAAAGCACAAAAATCCCTGCCAGAAGCACTTTATAATCCCGCAGGTTAAGCCCCATCTTTAAAAGCCTGCCATCACCTAAAGCAGCAAAGCTGAAATTGACAAACATTTTTCCGAAAGCTAAAAATGCAAGCCCCGCCGTTGAACACGCATCAAACAGCCAGCCTATATTTACAAGAATGAAGGTACGGACAATTGAAAATATCTTCCATGCCTTAGACGTCGTATCAACATGGCATTTTTCCGCCATTTTTCCATATACAGGTTTTAACAGGTTACTAAGTGCAATAATAATACCATTATATAATCCATAGATTATATACTTCCATGCCGCACCATGCCACACGCCAACAATAAAGAAAATAAGTATATTACACAGACAGATAGGAATCACACGCCCTGTAGTCTTTCCAAATCTTTTTTGAGCTGCTTTTCCTAACTTATGTACTTTCTTTGAGGTGGAAAATGGATAAAAAACATAATCCTTCATCCATGTACCCAGCGTAATATGCCATCTCCTCCAAAATTCACCTATTGACTTTGAAAAATAAGGCTGCCTGAAATTCTCGTCAAGATGTATGCCAAAAATCTCCGCCGCTCCAATAACCACATCAATTCCACCAGAAAAGTCACAGTATTCATACACTGAAAATGCCAGCAAAGCCACAACTATATATGCACCCGAGTATTCACTGAGATTTCCAAATATACTATTGGAAATCAGGTATGCTCTGTCGGCAAGAATTAATTTTTTTGCAAGTCCCCATAAAATACGCTGAACGCCATACTCAACATTTTTAATATCAAATGAACTGCCATTTAAAAGCTGTGGTGCCAGCCTGTCAAAACGCCCTATCGGTCCCTGAAGAAGCTGTGGGATAAATGCTGCGAACAACCCCAGCTTAAATACATTTCTTTCAGGCTCATATTTTTTATAATAGATATCAATAACATAACTCATAATCTGGAATGTATAAAATGATATTCCCAAAGGCATAAAAATACTGAGCTTTTTTAGCTGCAAACCTGAACCTGCTGCTCCCAGCAATAGATTTATATTGCCTATTGTGAAATTACAGTATTTTAAAAATAAAAGGATTCCAAAATTAGATACAAGTGCAAGAACAAGCCACATTCTCCGAACATTCTTATCCCTGGCTTCATACATAATCCTTGTAATAAAATAAGAAGACAAAACCGTAAAAGATATAAACCAAAAACAGCGTAGTCCATAGGTTGCATAGAACGCAAGACTTATAACCAGCAAAAGTATCCACTGATACTTTTTAGGCATAAGATAATATACCGCTGCCCCGACTGCTATTGTAAGTAAAAATCCCGCTGATATAAAAGACATATTACTCTCCCATTGCAGCTGTTCTTTTTTATTTAACAAAACATCACCAGCTGCACACTGGTAAAGTGTACCATATTATGTCTATTTAAACAATAAGCCCATTATAATTTATACGTAATTTTATAACAGACGTTGTTATGGTATATTACTTTATATCACAAAAAACCCACAAAAAATGATGGGCGTTAATTAACCCATCATTTTTTGTGTTGACCATATATCAACAGTATATTTATTGTTTTTGTTATATCTCTTACGAAGATTCTTAAGCTGCTTTAAATACTCCATTGTAACCTTACCTGAAAGCTTTGATTCGCCCTCTGTTCTTTGCTGGAACTTATAAGGAATCTCCACTACCTTCTTATATGTACCCATAGCAAGAACCTCAACCATAATCTTCCAGCCGATTGGCTGTAAATCTGCATTGGCAATCACTTCTTTTCTAAACATAAAAAGACCGCTTGTAGGATCAGAAATCTGACGCAGACATGGCAGCATCCACTGCCCAATTTTTCTTGCTGTTCCAGATACGAACTTTCTGTACCAATTAAGCCCGCCATCATCTCCACCTGGAATAAGGCGGCTTGGAATACAGAAATCTGCTCCGCTTTCCATTGCCTTGTACATATATTTCAAAACAACTGGCGGATGCTGTAAATCCGCATCCATACATGCCATATAATCACCCTTAGCAAGTTTAAACCCTAAAAGAACAGCTGTTGCAAGACCCGTTGAATTTTCACGGTGCTCCATTCTTATAACAGGGAAATCCTTTGCCACCTCCATAATTATCTCCGGTGTATTATCCCTGCTGTCATCAACAAATAATATCTCATAATCAATACCCTTCAAAGCATCATCAATCTGTGTTACAAGATTACGAATATTCTTTCCTTCATTAAATGTTGGTACTACTACTGATAACATATTGTCTCTCCTTAAATCTCTTATCCCGCGATAATTTAATTGATATTATATATTAAATCTATATTCTATTAAAAATATTTTTCTAGCAACTCGCTAATTATAATACCTTTTTATCTAAATGACAAGCATTTCACACATTATTTACAATTAAAGTTACTCCCAATAGCCTAAAGCCTTACCTTTTTCATAAATCCCCACAGCTTTTGAATAATATCCATAAGCATTAAAATGTGTCCAGTCTGAGCGCAGCTGCTGGGAAATAATACCTTCTTCATATCCATTTAAATCGTCCTGCGTTGCTTCAAGTCCACAATCCGAAAGACCGTTTTGGATAAGATACAGACGAAGATTCAGAAAGTGGTCTCCATACGCCTCTTTTAATGCCTTCTCCCAAGGAGTTTCACCACTGCCAACCTCCTCTTTATTTGCGTCAGCTGAAAGCTTAGGGTCATCAGTATCACCCACAATAATATAATATTTACAATCAACACTCTGAAGCATTGCGTCATACTGTTCAACTAACTCATCATAGTTATTGTTCCAGCCACCGTTACTTCCTATTTCCAGAATCAGTATATCATCCTTTCTCTCAACTGAAGCAAGTGTTTTCACCACTGAACCAGCAGGAATATATACATCTGTTCCATATAATATCTGGCTTTCCCCGTCATATCCGTTGGTCATGTAATAAGATTTGCCATTGATAACAACAATATTGGTATCCTTAGAATTAAAATTATAACCACTATAGTCATCAAACCAGACAGCGTCCCCATCATAGGACGAACGCAGCCTTACCTCGGCAATACCGCTTCCTTCAATAAATATATCCCTGTCCGTAACCATTTCAAGACCGCCCTCACGTATTGCTATCTCCTTGGAGGTTTCGCCGTTAACTCCCATATTATACGTCGTAAGTCCCGTAAGCCTCTGCAAAATAGCTGGTGTTGTGGCATAGCTTATATTATACATGTTACCGCCTAAGGACATAAACCCCGGCGTTGTATTACAGCCAAACATCATAGAATCTCCCCAGCAGGATATTGCCCGCGTCCTGCCATCATATGGAACAGCCTCTGTATTCAGAGTTCTTTCAGGTATTACCCTGTCTGAAATCTGGACTTCTTCATAAATATCATCACTTTCATCTGTCTGTTCATCTTCTCCGTAATAATCTGACCATATATCGTCATTTACGAGCTTAACTGGCGTGGGTCTGACGTTTTCAGTCACATGCGCTTTGGCATAAACGGAAACTGCCAGTCCGCCAATTATTATAAACACTGCGGCAAGTAAAGCACACATGCTTTTTTTTATATTTGTTCTTACTTTTTTACGTAACATATCTCCAGCTTCCTAGCTCCAGTATCCCAATTCAATACCCTTTTTATAAACTGCCATTCCCTTTGAATAATAACCATAGGAATTTAAATGCGTCCAATCGGCTCGCAGCTGCTTTGAAATGTTTCCGACAATCATATCCATCATATCCTGCTGCGTTGGCTCCATTCCACAGTCCGACAAACCATTTTCAAGTAAATACGTCCTCATATTAATAAAATGAGCTCCATATGCCTCTCTTAATGTTGCCTCCCATGATGTGTCACCAAGGCCTATATAAGTTCCATCATTATAAGTCTCACCCTGATTCAAATCTCCAATAGAGGTTCCCGGGTCATCAGTATCACCTATAATAATATAGTACCTGCAGCCGGAATTTTCAATCATGGCATCATACTGTTCAATCAGCTGCTGATAATTACTCTCCCAGCCGCCATTGCTGCCTATTTCCAGAATCAGAATGTCGTTCTGATGTTCCTTCGCAGTCTTTGTCATAACCTTTGTTCCGACAGGAATATCTATTTTTTCAATTACAGCAGGTGTAGTCTGTGCCTCTGTCGGTTTTGATGCAGCTGTCTCTGTTGTTTTTTCTGAAGACGCATCTTCTTTAGAAGCCTTCTCATCTGTCATCAGTCTGACTGAGTCCATGCTTTTAGTAACATATTTTTTCAATTTCATTCCATAATATCTTGAAACAAGCCTGTCATCTTCGCTTTCTCTTACCTTAACAGGTATGTCTCCAATATATACAATATCACTTTCATCACTGATGCCACCTCTGCCGCTGTAATCAGACAGCGTAACTGACATATTATCCAATGCCGGACAGATAAATTTTACAGCAGCCTCCTCTGACGTAAGAGAGATATCTCTATCAGTATACATTGGATATCCGCCCTGCCTTATGGCAATATCCAGCGATGTCTCTCCACCAACGCCAAAATTATTAGTTTTTATTCCTGTAAGCAGCTGAAGGGCCTCTGGATAATTAACATAACTAATATCCTTTGTCACACCATTTACATTTATGACTGCCTCACCAGCTCCAACACCCTGAGTCATTGAATCTCCCCAGCAGGATATCTCCCTTGGCACTCCATCATATGGAATACATTCGTTAGTCAGTGTTCTATTATATACAGGCAGAGCTTCTTCATCTATCGTGGACACATAATCTTCGATGAACTGCTCTACATCTTCCTGCAAAAGAGTATCCTCCTCTGTTACATCTTCTGATGTTATTTCTTCTGCTGCCTCATCTATTGTCTCCTTTGCTTCTGTATCTGCCATAGCCTGTGCTGTAAGCCCAGCTGTTGTATCAGGAACAATTTCCTGTTTCTTAGTACTGCCTTTTCCAAGCACAATAAATGTCATAACAGCCAGCATTACAGATGCAGCTATTCCAGCAGCAATACACAGCTTTTTTCTTTTTATCAATTCAGCTATAACCTTATTTATATTCTTTCTTAACAAACTGCAATCCCTCTCTTTCCAAATATCCCCCTACATAAGCCAGCAATCTGAATTGTACCACATAAATACCAGAATAACCTCCCATACAGCCATCACTGAAACAGCAAGATTACGCACCCATTTCCTTCTCCCTGCAAGGCAATCGTATAAACCTACAAAAACCACGAAGGTTCCTATAATAAATCTGCATGTACTCATTACATGCGATGTTAATGGAATTAACAAGGCAATTATTCCAAATACTGCCATGGAATAAAATTTCCTATATATCATATAACCATATAGGACAAGCACCGCAATACATATCCAGCCCATATACGTATATCTGGGTTCAATCTGCCCAGTACATGCCTTTAAAAGTACACCTATAACAGGAAAAAAAGTATCCTCACGCCATGCAATCTGAACATTCTTAAATGCCCATACGTCTCCGCAGAAAAACCACAAAAAAAGCATATACGCAAAGGTTCCGAATGGACACAAAAATATCGCAGTAATTTTTTGCGGCAGACTAAGTAAATGCTTAATAAACGCCCACAGGCTTCTGCTGTTATTTCTGGCAAAATCTATATACATCTCTATAAGCAGTGCAAAAACAAGAGTACACCCCACAATCCTTGTCCCGCTGGCACATGCGGACATAAACCCTGCCGCCATAAAGCGCCTTTTTTTTGCAAAATAAAAAAACAGAACAATAAACATAATAAACATAGCTTCAGTATAAGCTGAACTGCAATAGAAGGTATACGGACCGGCAAGCATAAGCACTGCCAAAAGAATACCCTCATCACCTTTTATAATTCCCATTATTTTAATAAGCTTTACGCCATAAAATGCAGCAATAAATATACAGATATTAGATACTATCATTCCTATCCAATAAGTATCTACAAATCCCATGGTTAAAACCCTAAACACCATACAGACAAGACTATATAGCGGGAAAAAGGCCCAGTTTGCCTGCGGGTCTGTATCCAGCGGGAATGTATATCCATTTTCAATGATGAAGTGGTATCTCTTTGCGTCCCACTCATTCATAAGAAACGAAAATGAATGCTGTGTTCCCACAATTCCATTATATACAGGCACCATGACTGCCAAAAAGATTCTTGATAATACAAATATCAAAAGTATCTGCACAAAAAGCCTGAAATCTGCATTATCTTCATATCTTTTTCTTAATATTATATTACTCATATAATTCTCCATTTATTTATGAAGCAGTGCGAAATAACCTCAAAAACCTTTGAGGACATTTCAC